>JBBDYI010000199.1:0-3283 GCA_040901705.1 Pirellulales bacterium
CGACGCCGAGCAGGCGCTCAAGTCGGGCGTGCTGACGGGCGCACGGATTTCGGCCGACGCGCGGGCGAATTCGATCATCGTGACGGCGCCGTCCGACAGCATGGATTTGATCGCCGCGCTGATCCAGCAGCTCGACCAGTCGCCCAACGTCGCGGCTGAGCTAAAAGTGTTCACGCTCGAAAACGGCGACGCTTCGACCCTCGTTACGACGCTCCGCACACTGTTCGGGGTGAGCGAAGATGCGGACCAGCAGCAACAGGTCGGCGGCGTCGGCGCGGGCGGTCTGGTGCGGTTGCAGTTCTCGGTCGACCAACGGACGAACAGCGTCATCGCGGCCGGCACGCGGCAAGACCTGGCGGTGGTCGAAGCGATTCTGTTGCGACTCGACGAGGGCGACGTCCGCGAGCGGACCAACATCGTCTACCGGCTCAACAACGCTTCGGCGCAAAGCGTGTCCGAAACGCTCAATCAATGGCTGCAGACGCAACGGACGGCGGAAACCGACGCCCAAGTCGCGCTCAGCCCGTTCGAGCAGATCGAGCGGGAAGTGATCATCGTGCCGGAAATCGCCACCAATAGCCTGGTCGTGAGCGCGACGCCGCGCTACTTCGAGTCCGTTAGGAAAATCATCGCCGAGCTGGACGAGCGGCCGCCGATGGTGATGATCCAGGTGCTGATCGCCGAGGTGAAGCTCAACGACACCGACGAATTCGGCCTCGAACTCGGTCTGCAAGATTCGCTGCTGTTCGATCGGTCGCTGTTGTCGGACGTACAGACGCTGACCACGACGACGACGACCCAAGGCCTGGGCGGGCAAACCGTTACGACCGAGCAACAAAACATCATCAACGCCAATGGTCAGCCTGGCTTTAATTTCAACAATGCCAGCTCGCCGTTGGGGAACAATCTCAGTACCGGCGCCTTGGCGACCGCCGGCAACGTCGCCACGCAAGGTCTCTCGAACTTCGCAATGGGGCGGGTCAATCCCGATTTGGGCTTCGGCGGGTTCATTTTCTCGGCGTCGAGCAACGGCGTGAACGTGCTCTTGCGTGCGCTGCAGGAAAAGCGGCGGTTGGAAGTGTTGAGCCGGCCGCAGATCATGGCGCTGGACGGGCAGCCGGGTTACATCCTCGTGGGTCAGCGCGTGCCGACGATCACCGGCGTGACGCTCGACCAATTCGGGCAGACGAACAACATCCTCTACCAGCAGGTGGGTATCATCATGCAGGTCGTGCCGCGGATCAGTCCCGACGGCCTGGTCGTGATGCATCTGACGACCGAGAAGTCGGAAGTCGGGCCGGAGGCGGAAGGGATTCCGATCTCGGTCTCGGCGAGCGGGCAGATCGTGCGTGCGCCGCGGATCAACGCGACGACGGCGGACACGACGGTCAGCGCGTTGAGCGGCCAGACGGTGGTGCTGAGCGGCCTGTTGACGAATCGCCGCGAAGACGTGCACCGCCGCGTGCCGCTGTTGGCCGATATTCCTTTGATCGGCGACTTGTTCCGTTACGACCGCGTGTCCGACCAGCGGACGGAGTTGCTGATCGTGATGACGCCGCAGATCATTCGCAACAAGCTCGAATCGGACTTGATCAAGCAGACCGAGTCGTCGCGGATGAGCTACATCATGTCGGACGTGGTGAACGTGGCGGGCGATCTGGGATTGCGGAACCGCTGCGACACTTGGAACGACGGCGAGACCGAAGCGGTGTATCCGACGTACGTGCCGGGCGAAGATGAAGTCGTGATCCCGGCGGAGCAAGAGTTGTTGCCGATGCCGCCGCAAGCACCACCACTTGAACCGCAATCGTCGGAAGGTCCGGCCCTGGAGCCGGCGCTCGCTCGGCTGCCAAAGACGACCACCACGCGCTAACGAAACCATGAACACGATTCGCAGGATCGGATCGATTTCGACTTCACTCGCGCTGGCGGCAACGATGCTGTTGGCGACGGGTTGTCGTGGGCCTTGGTCGAAAGATTGGAAGTTCGCGGACATGTTCGACGTGGACATGACGCCGTGGAGTCACGACGAGGACGCGGTGGAAGCGCCGTCGCGGCTGGTGGGCACGTGGACCGACACGGTGCTGCACCAGACCGGCAAGCAGCCGCAACGCGGGTTCGGCGGACGGCTGATTTTTTATGGTCAGGAAGCCGAGAAGCCGGTGCTCGTCGACGGCCAGTTGGTGATCTACGCCTTCGACGAGACGAACCGCGATCCGACCGACAACAAGCCGACGCGGCGATACGTGTTTCCGCCGGATCAGATGTCGCGGCGGATGAGCAAGACGGCGCTGGGCCCTTCGTACAGCTTCTGGTTGCCGTGGGACGAGGTGGGCGGGCCGCAGACCGAGATCAGCCTGATTGCGCGGTTCGAGCCGCAGGGCGGGGCGATCGTGATTGGTGAACAAACCAAGCACCTGTTGCCGGGCGAAACGCCCGCGACGGGGATCGTCAACAACGCGCCACCCAAATTGCCCGATGGCATTCCGATGCGGCCGGCCACGCCGCAGTTGGCCTCGCTCGCCGAGCAAGCGCATGCGTATTCTGCCAACAGCCAGGTGCAATTGGCGAGTTACGAGGCCACCGCTGGGCAGCAACAGCAGCCAGAGCAACCGCCACAGCCGCAACGACGAATGACGACCACGTCGATCTCGTTGCCGGAGAACTTCCGCGTGCATGGCGGTGGGTCGCCGGCAACAGTCCCGGCCGATAATTTGGTTCCGGTCGGCAATGTACTTGCCGAGCCGCAATCGCCGCCGCCGAACTACGGCGCGATGGCCGCGCCGATCGGCTATCCGGCGGTGAACATGGTGCAGGGCGCTCCGCAGGCCGCGCGGCCGATGCAACAGATGCAAGCGGCGTATCCCGGCTTCATGACGCCGCAACAGTCGCCGCTGGGTAACGGCTTCGTCGCGCCGCTGGGTCCACCGAACTTCGCGCCGCAACCGACGCCGACGAATATCAGCCGGATCGGCATACCGCCGACGGCACCGCTGATGAGCGGCCAGCCGCCGCTGACGACGGCCTCGGGCTGGCCGACGGTCAATTATCCGCCTGCGACGGGACCGGCGGGTTCAGCGACGGTTCTTCCTTCACCGTCATTTGGTTATCAACCGCCACAACCCCCGGCTCCAGCGACACCAGCTTTTCGATAACCAGTCGCTGGCTCTCGCTCGCCGCGACGCCGCGCAAGACGACGGTGTCGCCGGCGATTTCTACTTCCGGCGCGGCAATGCTCCGGCGGGTGATCAACTTTTCGAGGCGGCCACGGACCGCCGTGGCG
>JBBDYI010000200.1:0-3266 GCA_040901705.1 Pirellulales bacterium
TGGCCCGGCTGCGACTGCCCGTCCGGCGCGTTTCGCTCGTCCGGCGGATTCTCCGGCGGTGAAGCATCGGCGTTCTGCTGCTCGCCATCACGCGGCTGGCCGTTGGATTGCCGTTCGCCGGGTTGTCCTTCACCTTGCCGTCGCTCACCTTGCTGTTGCTCACCGCCCTGGCGATTGCCGTCTTGCGGCTGCTCGCCGTTCTGGCGCGGTGAAGTCTGACCGCGCTGGCCTGGCTGGCGATCATTCTGTTGTTGCCCGCGTCGCTCGTCGCCTGTGGGCTGACCATTCTGCGGTTGCTCGCCCGGTTGGCCGCGCTGCCCATCGCGCGGCTGGCCCGGTTGTTCGCCTGGCTGTTCGCCTTGTCGCTCACCTTGCTGCTGGGCATTGCGCTGGTCCGCCTGACGTTCGTTTTCCGATCGCGTCGACCGCTGCTCGCCGGGTTGCGCTCCTTCGCGTTGCAACTCGCCTTCCAATTGTTCGTTAAGCGCCCGCAATTCCTCCAGCGCCCGCTGCAACACTTCGGCGTCGTTGCCGAGCACGCTTTCCGCCGCCCGATCGACGTCCTCGCGCAACCGCGAAATGCCGCCGCGGGCTTGCTGTTCTTCGCCGCGGGCGTCGTCGATCAAGCCGCGATCGAGCGATCGTTCGGCGGACGATAGCGCGCGGGCCGGGTCTTGCCGCCGATTCTCGCGGATCGAGTCGTACAGCTTCTCGGCCAGCAGCGGCTGCGCCGTCTCGGCCTCTTCGACGGTCTGCCGCATCCGTTCGAGCAACTCGCCCAGCCGCTCTTGCTGTTTGCGCAACTCCTCGGCGATCTGCGGCCGCTCGTCGCCGTCGTCGAGCCGCTGCGAATCGGCCTGCTGCTGGTCGAGCTGCGCGAGCCGCTCGGCCAACGCTTGCTCTCGCTCGTCCAGCTCGCGGGCCGCGTCGCGCATTTGCCGGACGTCGTTGGCGAACTGTCCGCTGGTCCGCTCTTGGAATTGATCGCGCAACTGGTTCAACTCTTGCTCCGCCCGTTCGCCTTCGGCCGCGGCTTGCGAGACCATGCCTTCGCGGAGCGCCTCGGACGACTGCCGAGCATTCTGGCGGGCCTGCTCCAACTGCTGCCGTTCCTCAGTCATCCGCTGCTGATTTTCCGGCCGTTCCATCCGCTCCTGCAACTCCTCGGCGTCGCGGACGATTTGCTGCTGCTCGTCGCGGAGCCGCTTGAGTTGCCGCTCGATCTCCTCCTTCTCCTGCGGCGTCTCGGCCGCTTCGAGCGACGATTGCAACTCCTTGATCCGCTCGTTCAGGCCCTCTTGCCGCCGCGACAACTCGCGGAGCCGGTTGAGTACTTGCCGATCCTCGCGTTGCTCGGCCGTTTCCTGCGGCTGCGCGTTTTGCTGCGTCTCGTAGCGATTTTCATCCTCGCGAAGTTCCAGTTGCTGCAACTGCTCCTGCGCTCGGCTCGACGGATTGTTGCGCGCGCTTTGATTCTGCTGTTGCTGTTGTTGCTGCGATTGCTGCTGGCGTTGGGCGCGGATCACTTCATGCTCGCGGGCACGCAGCTTCAGCAGTCCCTGATAAGCCGCCTGCTCGGCCGACAGCGCCGTCGGCAGCGATTCGAGCGACGGACCATCCTTGGCCGAAGTCAAATGCGCAGCCGCCTTCGTCATTTGTTCCCGCACTGCGTCCAAATGCGATTGCGACTGTTCGTCTTCGACGCGCTCGCCCAACGCCTCGGCCTGTTCGAGGGCGGATTCTTGCGACTCGACCAGTAACGCGACGTCAGAGGCAAACGCTTCGCTTGGCGGCAAGCTTGTCTCGCGGCGGATGATTTTCCACGTGCCACCGATGATTTGCTTCTGTAGCTCGGCGAGTTCCTCGGCCTGCCGCGCGTTCTCGCCGCCTTGCTGTTGCTGTTGCTGCTGGCGTTGACGCTCGGCCATTTGGCTGTCGGTTGGCTGCTGGCCTTGGCGGAAGATCTCTTCGAAGTGGCGGACCTCGACGAAGAACATGTCGCTGGCCGTCCGCCGCGGCTTGCCTTCGGCGTCCATGTCCTCGGCCCAGAAGTAATGCGACAGCAACTCATCCGGCTGGGCACCGAGTTGCTCGAAGGAGACCGTGTGATCGAGCGGCGTATGCTGCTTGCCCGGCATCCCCTCACCGAGCACCACGTCGACCGGCGGCTTTCCGCCCAGCGCGTAGCTGAGGCCGACGCGGGCCAGGCCGAAATCGTCCCACGCGCTTGCCCGCACGTCCAATTCCTCGATCGGCGACGCCTCGACGTCCTTGGCCGGCGCGATCAACTTCAAATCCGGCGGCCGGTTCGGCAGGACGTTGACGACAAACTCGGCCTTGGCGCGATTCGCTCGACCCTGCTCGTCGACCAGCCGCAGTTCGAACCGCCGCGAGCGATCGAGCGTCATGGTGGCCGCATACGTGCCTGGCTTCCCGTCGACCGCCGCCAGGGCGATCGGGGGCGCTTCGCCGTCCGCCGTTTCGATTAGTTCGGCCTTCGCGACCGGCTTGTTCAACTCGCAGGCAAGCGTCAGCCGCGTTCCTTCGACGGCCGACACGCGCCGCACGTCTTGCACGAGCTTTTCCTCCAAGCCCGTGTAGCTGGGAAACACCAATCGCGCATCGGCCCGCACGAGTTCCGGATAATCGAATACGGTGACGCGAAACGCCTGTGACGCCCGATCCGCGAACACCACGCGATAGCGCAGCGGGCGACCGATCGCGGCGATCCGCCCACCAAACACCGGATCGTCGAGGCTCTGCGTCATCTTGACCTGTCGCTCGTCGATCTCGTCGCGATTGCCGTCGCTGCCTTGTTCGCCGTTGCCTTTGCTCTGGCCGTCGTATTGATAGATCAGCGTCGCCTCTGGAGGCAATTCGCCTTTGAACCGCGCCAGCACCAACAAGCTCGATCCGCGCTCGACTTCGGCGCTACCCGGTTCGATCTCGGCCTCGTAGACGCGCGTGATGGCGACGGACGCGAACGCCGTCGACTCGTCCGCGGTGGCCACGGGCGTCGTCGGACTGAATGCGGCCAGCGACACCAGCGCCGCCACGAGTACGCCGGCGCTGGCCACGTTCGCCGCATGGGCCAGCACGAGTCGCCGCGTCGGCACCAGTTCGGTCCATTGATTCTTGTACGAGTGAAAGAACGCTTGCCGCAGCACGCCTTCCTGCAAGAAGCCGTATCGCCCGTCGCCGCCGGCGGGCCGCTGTTCGATGGCGGTGAGCAGCGTGGCGTCGAGATCGGGAAACGCCAACTCCAC
>JBBDYI010000201.1:0-22479 GCA_040901705.1 Pirellulales bacterium
CCACTACCGTCAATAGACCCGATTTTCCACCCACAATCGAGACGCTCACACTCCAACGCTCGACACGACTTCCCAGCGCGGCGACGCAGTGGTACATTGACGGATTATAGGCCGACGCGCTGAGCGTACCCCGCAGCATCCACATTGCGGAGTCTCCCACTATTTGCAGCGCCGTCGCTAGCATCCTGGCCGCGAAAATCCGCCGCCGGCCCAATTCGTACGAGGCTCATCGAACGTATGGCGACCGACCGACCCGAACGCAAACACTGGTTGACTCTGGCCAGCGAAATTGGCGCCGAAACCCCGCTGGAACCGCAGGCGACGCCCGAGGATTCGTCTGCCGATCCCTCCGCTGAGTCGACCACCGGGCCGACTGCCGAGACGCCCGCCGCACCGCCGCCAACAATTGTCCGCTTGCCGCCGCCCGCTTCCGAGCGCGTCAAGCCCGCGTCAAAACCGCCCGCAGATTGGGCCCACTTGGCGGCCTCGCTCGGTCTTGCGCCCGACCCGGAGGACGAAGTTCCCTCGCCGACAGGCGAGTTTCTCGATGAACTGCCGCCTCACGAGGCGTCGGGGGCGTATGCACCGTCGCGCGACGAATCGCGGGCCGGTCTACGCGACTCCTCTCGCGGCGATGAAGACACCGCTACGTCCGTTTCGCCGACGGAGGACATCGGCGATGAGCACGATTCGTCCGTCAACGATGCCGCCCTGTCAGACGCCGGCGCGGGCGATGAAGGCGACGACGAAGAACGCGACGCGCGTCGTCGCCGCCGCCGCCGTGGCCGGCGAGGACGCCGCCGCGGAGTCGAGAGTTCGACCACGTCGGACTATGCTGAGGCCGACGATGCCGAAGAATCCGTTTCCGACGCCGACGATTCCCGAGACGACGATTCCCGAGACGACGATTCCCGAGACGGCGATTCACTAGACGATTCTCGCATTGTCGATCCCCGCGACGTCGACCCGCGGGACATTGATCCCCGCGATATCGATCCCCGCGACGGCGGCTCTCGCGAGGCTGGCCCGCGGCGACGGCGGCCTCGTCGCAGAGGAGGCCGCTCGCGCGATGTCGCGCCGGCGGGTGCACAGGCCCGCGATGTCGACCCGCGGGATATCGATCCCCGCGACGTCGACCCACGCGATGCCGCTCCCCGTCGCGCCGAACCCCGTCGCGCGGAACCACGTCGCGCGGAACCACGCGACGCCGGCGACGAAATAGGGTGGGGCCGCGGCGGCAAGCTTTCGTCGACGATCACGACCGACGAGGCTGAACGCGAATTGGCCGCCGGAACTGCCGACAACGCCCGTCCCCCGCGCAACCGAGCGGGCGGAGTCGACGACGGAGGTGGCGAAGAAGGCGACGCCCAGCGCGGCCGCCGCCGTCGTCGACGTCAACGAAAAGGCCCAGCGCGGAGCGAGGAAGGTTCGGCGGACATCGAACGGGACGATGAACGCGACGGTGAAAATGCCGCCGATGAAAACGTCGCCGAGAACGTTACTGCGTCCGATGTCGTCGATCTCGATCTCGACCTCGATCTGGACGATTTCGAGGGCGACGACGTGCCAATGGACTTGCCGACCGGTCGCGAGCGCTCGCCCGATTTGGACGACGACGATGACGACGATGCGCCGCGGATCAGCCATCGCAACATTCCCAGTTGGGATGAGGCGATCGGTGCGGTGATCGCGGTCAATATGGAAGCGCGTGCCCGCTCGCCGCAATCGTCGCAACAGCGCGGCCGCGGACGAGGTGGCCGGGGCGGCGCACGAGGAGGCCGCGGACGCGACGACCGGCGGACCTAAAACGCACGCACGCGTTGACTCACCTGGCGGAGGTGTCTTGTGGTGTTCAAGAGCAGCCCGTTGACGTCCCTGGCAATAACCGTGCTGTGCGCCGCGCTCGTCGGTTGCGGCTCATCCGGCAATAGCGGCAGCCGCCGCATCGCCGTGATTCCCAAAGGCACCACGCACGACTTCTGGAAGTCCGTCAAGGCCGGTGCGCTGAAGGCCGGCGAAGAATTCGACGTCGAGATCATTTGGAAGGGTACGGCCGACGAAAAGGACAAAGAAGGGCAAATCAATCTCGTCAATAGCTTCGTCGTCGACGAGGTCGATGGCATTTGCTTGGCCCCCATCGATCGCACGGCGCTCGTCGGCCCGATCGCCGGCGCCAAACAGGCTGGCATTCCGACAGTGATTTTCGACAGCGGGCTGGAGGATGCGAGCGTTATTGTCAGTTATGTCGCCACGAACAATCGCAAGGGCGGGGAATTGGCGGGTGAACATATGGCGAAGCTGCTCGGTGGAAAGGGCAACGTCATCCTTCTCCGCTACGCCGCCGGTAGCGAGAGCACCGAGCAGCGCGAGGAAGGCTTTCTCGAGGCATTGGCTAAATATCCCGATATCAAGGTGATTTCCGACAATCAGCGGGCTGGCTCGAAAGCGGAAGTCGCGTTGGAAACGTCGACTTCGTTGTTGGAGACGTTTGGCGACCGTACCGACGGTATTTTCACCGTCTGCGAACCGAACAATAAAGGCATGTTGCAGGCATTGGAGAACGACAACCGTGCCGGCAAGATCATGTTCATCGGTTTTGACACCGATCCGCGTTTTGTCGCCGCCCTCAAGGCGGGCACGATGCACGGCATCGTCCTGCAAGACCCGTTTCACATGGGCTACCAGGCCGTGAAGACGATGGTCGAGCATCTGGACGGCAAAGAAGTTGAAAAAGTCATAACCACCGGGGAATATCTCGCGACCGCGGATAATATGGAAAAACCGAAGATAAAGGAATTACTCGCGCCGCCGAAAGCGGATTGAGCAGTCGCTGAACTCTCTCATTTACCATTCACGATTCACCGGATTCCATTTTTCATTCGCGTTGCGGCAAACAATTGTGAATGGCAATTCGTGAATGGTGAATGGTGAACGAGCACACACCGTTCCCCCCCTGCCATGACGCAATCCGGCGAACCGTTGCTGGTCATGCAGCGCATCAGCAAGCGGTTCGGCGCGACGCAGGCGCTCGCCGACGTGTCATTCTCCGTCCGCGGCGGCGAAGTGATGGCCCTGGTCGGCGAAAACGGGGCCGGCAAAAGCACGTTGATGAAGATTCTGTCGGGCGCGCATCGGCCCGACGCCGGCGAAATCCGCGTGGCCGGACGCAAGTTCACACCCGGCAGTCCGCAGCAGGCCCGCGACGCTGGCGTGGCGATGATCTATCAAGAGTTGAACCTCGCGCCCGACTTGAGCGTCGAGGACAACATCATGCTCGGCCGCGAGGCGAGCCGATTCGGCTGCCTGCTGAGAGGACGTCAGCGGCCGCGCGTCGAAGAGGCGCTCGATCTGTTGGGCCACGGCGAACTGCGGCCCGACGCGCCGGTGCGATCGCTCTCCGTCGGAGCTCAACAATTGGTTGAAATTGCCCGCGCCTTGGTCCACGACGCCAAGGTGATTGTGTTCGATGAGCCGACGAGTTCGCTGACCGGTCACGATGTCGAACACTTGTTCGCCGTGATTCGCCGGCTGCGTGCGACCGGCCGCGCCATCGTCTACATCAGTCACTTTCTCGACGAAGTTCGTCAGTTGTGCGACCGGTATACGGTCCTTCGCGACGGCCGCGTGGCCGGCGCGGGGTCTCTCGCCGGCGTCACGGAACCGGAAATCGTCGCTCTGATGGTTGGCCGCAGCGTGGAAGAATTGTTTCCCACGGTGCCCCATACGCCCGGCGACGTACTGCTTTTGATCGATGGTCTCTGTGGCAATCGATTTCCCGTCGACGCGGGCGTGGAGATTCGCCGCGGCGAGATTTTTGGCGTGTTCGGACTCGTCGGCGCGGGCCGTACTGAGCTGCTTCGTTGCATCTTCGGCCTCGACGCGGTGAAATCCGGCCGCGTTCGTGTTGCCGACGTGCCGCTCGCACCGACCCCGCGTGCCGCTATCGCCAAGGGGCTTGGCTTCGTCTCCGAAGACCGCAAGGGCGAGGGCCTCGCTCAGGACCGCTCAATCGCCGACAATCTCACCTATAGCCGGCTGCGGCCGTACAGCACGCTCGGCTGGCTGCGATTGGGCCAGCGCCGCGCCGCCGTACAAGACTGGATGACGCGGCTGCAAGTCAAAGCGCAATCGCCGGAACAAGAGATCGCGTCGCTGTCCGGAGGCAACCAGCAAAAAGTGGCTATTGCCCGCGTGCTACATCAAGACGCCCACGTCCTACTGCTCGATGAACCGACGCGCGGCATCGACGTGGCGACAAAGGCCGACATCTATCGGTTGATCGGACAACTGGCCGCCGAGGGGCGTTCGGTGATCTTCGTAAGCTCCTATTGCCACGAATTGCTCGCTGTCTGCGACCGAATCGCTGTGATGAGCCGAGGACGCGTTACCGCGGTGCGTGCGGTCAATGATTGGAACGATAAGTCGATCATGGCGGCGGCGATCGACGTCGAAGACAAGCCGGCAGCGCACTCGACGGCGCACTCGGCAACGGTCGATGCAAATACCTCGGCGGAGTCCGGCGGATGAACGATACGAGTTCGACGAATCGCGAGGCGAGCAACGACCCAGCGAGCCTGGCGGCGGGCGAGCGCAGCGGAGCTTGGCGCCTCGTCAACACGACGCTGGGACCGCTCTTGGCGCTAGCGATCGTGTGGTTGGTTTTTGCGGGACTCGATTTGGCCCGCGCCGAGGGCGGCAATTTCTCCAAGCCCAGAAGCTTTCAAGTTCTCGCCCGCAATACCGCGTCGGTGGCGGTTCCGGCGCTCGGCATGACAATCATCATCATCGCCGGCGGCATCGACCTGTCGATGGGCGCGGCAATGGCCCTCGCCGCGACCGTCGGCGCATACGGTTTTGCCAACGGCTGTGCGCCGACGGAAGCGATGGCTCTGGCCGTGGCGACTGGAATCGCCGCGGGAACGATCAACGGGGCGCTGATCGGCGCCTTGCGCATTGTGCCCTTTATCGTCACGCTTGGCACGATGATGATCTTTCAAGGCGCGGGCCGCTGGCTGGCCGGCGACACGCCGATCCGGCCGCCGCGAGCTTCGTTTGCCGTGATTGCCGACTTTCAGTCGCAGTATCCCGATCCCGCCTGGCAGGTCTTTTCAACCGGCGTGTGGGTCATGTTGTTGTTGTCCATCGCCGTGTCGCTTGTCTTGCGGTACGGCGTGTTCGGTCGATATGTGTTCGCGCTCGGCTCGAATGAAGCGACGGCGCGACTGTGCGGAATTAACGTCCCTTGGACGCGCGTCGCGGTCTACGCGATCGGTGGCATGTTCGCGGGCGTCGCCGGAATCTATCAATTCGCTGCGCTCGGACAAGGCGACCCGATGGGTGGCGTCGGCAAGGAACTGAGAATCATCGCTGCCGTCGTCGTCGGCGGTGGCAGCCTTAGCGGTGGACGAGGCTCCGTTCTCGGCACGCTCAGCGGCGCAGCAATCATGGCCGTCATCGACCACGGCTCCACGATGCTCAGCATCGGCGATATGTACCAGGACATCCTCATCGGCGCGATCATCATCGCCGCCGTCGCGCTCGATCAATATCGGCAGCGGCGGATGGCCAACTCTGCGTAATCGCAGCCCGACGAAGTACGCCCTGCGTGCGCCGCCGGCCTCAAAGCCCGTCGAACGACCGCCAGTTCGAGAAGTGCGGCATCATCGTCTCGTGGCCGCGGCTGTCGCGGAGCAGCATCGAGATGTCCGCGGAAATCGAAATCCGCGGCGTGTCCGTGGCGTTCGCGGCCGTCGCGTGCAGCGTTTTCGACGGAAAGATCACGATCTCGTCCTCGTCCGGCTCGATCTGCACCGTGTTCCACGTGTGCATGCTCGGCGTCTTGATGAGGCCGAGCGACGCTTTCTTCGGCGAGAACAACCCGCGGGCAAGCTCGTTCGGATGATCGTAGGTGTTGAAGCTCACGCCGCCGGAATACGCCGGTTTGGCGAGGTAATATGCAAACGTGATGTTCGATTGCTCGTGGGCGTGCTCGCTGATCCGCTCGCCGCGCCGCGAAATCGTGGCCCAGGACCGCTGAAAGAAGAACTCGACCAACTCGTTATCGATCCCCAGCGCCTCGGTGTACGCGAGCACCTTAGCGGCAATCTCGCGATACAACCGACCAAACTCCGGCCGGGAGAAGAGAAACTCGAATCCGCGCGTATCGCCAAGCCAGGCCGTCGTCGCCGATTTCGCCTGCGGCGGAGTTGCCTGTTCCATGTCGAGAATCGCGCGCACCAACTCAGCCTTGTAGTCCGCATCGAGCGCGATCTTGTCGCGAAAGATCGACAGTGCAAAGACGTTGACGAATCGGCCCATGTCCTATCGTTCCTCCGATTGCACCGGCGATTCCACGCTTCACGCGCTCGCGCTACCTGGCTCGCGCCCGGTCCGCGGCGTCATCAAGCTCACCACCACCAATACCAAGAACCCCAAGGGAATCGTCACGATCCCCGGCTGACTGAACGGCACGAGCGCGTCTTCCGCCGGCAGGCCGTAGACGTCGCGAAACGCCTGGGCACTCAACAATATCCATGCCAGCGACGCGGTCATGCCGACAAAAATCGCCGCCGTGATGCCCTGCTTGGTCGTCCGCGGCCAGAACAGCAGCATCACCAGCGCCGGTAGATTCGCCGACGCGGCCACGTTGAACGCCCAACCGACGAGAAACGTGACGTTCATTTTCTCGAACACGATGCCCAGCGCCATTGCCACGATGCCGACGAAAACCGCGGTGATCTTGGCGATTCGCACTTTCTGGTGATCGGTCATCTCGACGCCGAAGAAATTCGCCACCAGGTCGTGCGCCACGGCGCCCGACGCCGCCATGATGAGTCCACTAACGGTGCCCAACACGGTCGTGAACGCGATCGCCGAAATCAGCGCGAACGGAAACTCGCCGAACGTGCGGGCCAGCAGCGGCGCGGACATGTTCGAATTCGTCACGTCGAGATTGCCGCTGGTCATCGCTCCCAGGCCGAGATACAGCGTCAACACGTAGAAGAACCCGATGCTGGCGATACCCACCACGGTGCTCTTCCGCGCCGCAGCCTGATCCTTCACCGTGTAGTAGCGAATCAAAATATGCGGCAGCGACGCCGTTCCGCAGAACAGGGCCAACATCAGCGAAAGAAAATCGAGCTTTTCAACGAACGTCTCGCCGCGGACGCCCTTGAACGTCGGGCTGGCCCCCGGAAACAGCAGATCTTTGCCTTCGCGGACGCGCGGGTAATACACGGTCGTCACCGCGCCGTCGCTTTCGACGATTTTTTCCGATGCCCAAACGACGATTTTGCTTTTCTGCAAGACGCCGAGGTATTCAATCGGCCCGAGCGGACCGGTTTCAGTCTTCCCGCCTGGCAATGTTTCGATGTTTCCGACCGGCGCAAGTTGTTTTTCGTACGGGCCGTCGCCGAGCGGCAGGCCGTCGACCAGCAGTTTGCCGTCGGACATCTTCGTCAGCGTCTGGCACAGCGTCGCGACGCCGCCTTCGACGCGAACGACTTCCGTTCCGCCGAGCGGCGTGCGAAAGCGACGATACGGTTTGTCCTTCCACGCACCGTCGCTGGGCAGCGGAGTGGTGTTGGGCCGGGGCAAACGTTCGACGGCAACGGCGCCGCGGCGGAGCGTCTTTGGCACGCCGTTCTTTTCTTTCTCCGCTTCGTTGACGAGGTTCGGGTTCGTGCTCAGCCCACGATTGAGAATCATCACGGTCAGCACGGCGCAAAACAGCACCAGCAGCCCGCCTTTGATGAACTGCACGTAAGTCGTGCTCACCATGCCGGCCGTGGCGACGATGACGATCACGATTCCGCCGACGACGAGGACGCCGGTCGCGTGCGAAAATCCGAGCAGCGGCCGCATCAGCGCTCCGGCCCCGACCATTTGCGGAATCAAGTAGAACACGCTCACGGCAAGCGTGCTGATCGCCGCGGACAGCTTGATGCCCCGCGAGTTGAATTGGCTGTCGAGCGCATCGGCGAACGTGAACTTCCCCAATCGCTTGAGCGGCTCGGCAATCACGAACAGCGCCACCACCCAGCCGGTCAAATACCCGATCGAGTACAAGAAACCGTCGTATCCATAAAAGGCGATCATGCCGCAGATGCCAAGAAACGACGCGGCGGAAAGATAATCGCCGGCGAAGGCCACGCCGTTGACGAACCAGGGAATCCCGCCCGACGCAGCGAAAAACCCCTGCGACGACTTGGCTTTCGCGCCGAGGTAGAAACTCAAACCGAGCGTCACGGCCACGAAGGTGGCGAACGCGATAACGGCGACGATGGACGGCTGATAGAGCATCAGGCAGTGGGCAGTGGACAGTGGACAGGGGGCAGACTGACGTTGCGTTCAATGTTTGGCGTTTCGCTCGTCGCCGGATCTGCATCGCCACAGGTAAACGAGCGCCAGCAGAAACGCTCCTGCGATCAAAGCGAATCCGGCGTAGATCGCTACATTCACGCCCGCCACTTCCGTCCGCATCCACTCGGCGGCAAACGCGGTCAGCACGACGAACGCGACGTAGAAAACCAGGTAAACCGCAAACAGCACCAGCCCCGAGCGCGAATTGCGCGCCATCGTCGCGGCCGACTCCTGCTGGCGGTCGTGCATTGGTCGTGATTCGAAGTGCGCCATCGATCGATCCTCTGTCTAAAGCGATGCGTTGGCCGTCGGCACCCTCCGGCGCGCCGACTTGCGCCCCGCATTATGCCCGCGATGAAACCGCCGGGGAAGCACTTCGCTGCATTCGCACGAACGACGGAGCGGCTCCGGCCGTGTTGGCGCCTAATGACACGCCGCAAGCGATTTGGTATCAACGGTCATTGGCAGTCCGATGGGAGCACCGGAAACGGCGAAACCGGCTGCCTCCGTCGCATATTCGCATACGCCCCATCGAAAACAGTCTGATTTGCCGATCGTCGAGTGAATCGGCGCGAATTGTTCGCCGATTTTTCCGCACGCCAGGGACCAATGCATGTCCGCCGATGTGCCGCACGTCTTGATACTCGGCGCAGGCATCAACGGCTGTGCGATTGCCCGCGAACTGGCTCTCAACGGCGTCGGTGTTTGCGTCGTCGACCACGGCGACGTTGCCTCGGGGGCGACCGCATATTCTTCGCGGCTGATTCACGGTGGGCTGCGGTATTTGGAATACGGCGAGTTCGATCTGGTTCGCGAATCGCTGGCCGAACGCGGGCGGCTGTTGCGGCTCGCTCCACAATACGTGCGGCCGCTGGAACTGATGATTCCCGTGACGAGCCGGTTTGGCGGTTGGTGGTCGGCGATGCTGAAGTTCATCTCGCGAGGGCGATTTGGTTCGACCTCGCCATCGAAGGCGCGCGGCCTGTGGCTGGTGCGGATGGGATTGTGGCTCTACGACCGGTACGCCCGCGACAGCTCTCTCCCAGACCACGCGACGCACCGCGTCGGAGGTCGCGGAGCGCCGCCGGTCGATCGCATGACCTATCGCTGGCTCTGCTCGTACTGGGACGCCCAGGTCGAATACGCCGAACGTTTCACGCTGGCGCTGCTCGAAGACGCTCGCGCGGCCGCCGAGGCCGTCGGTTCGCCGTTCGCGGTGTTGACCTACCACCGCGCGCGACGCGACGGGCGTGCCGTCGAGTTGTTGCCGCAACGTGGCGGCGGCGAAATCCGGTCGCGGCGCATCGAGCCGGATTTGATCGTCAACGCCACGGGCGCGTCGGTCGATCGTGCGCTGGCCGATTTGTCGATCGAGTCGCCGCCGCTGATGGGACCGACCAAGGGGAGCCACTTCGTTACTCGCAGCGACAAACTGATCGACGCGCTCGGCGGCCACGGCATCTACGCGGAGGCGTCGGACGGACGGCCCGTGTTCGTCCTGCCGCTGGGTGACGCCGTGCTCGTCGGCACCACGGACGTCGCGTTCGACGGTCCGCCGGAAACCGCCGTCGCTTCGGCCGATGAGCTAACGTATTTGGCCGAAACGGTCGCGAACATCTTCCCATCGATCGGCTTTTCACGCGGCGATATCGACTTTCACTACTGCGGCGTGCGGCCGTTGCCGCGCAGCGATGCCGCCAACTCGGCCGGCGTTACTCGGCGTCATGCGCTCGTCGAGCACGAACCGATCCGCCAGAATACGGGCGAAAACGGCGACGAACGCGGCACCGAAGACGACAACGCCGCGCCGCCGGCGATCTCCGTCATCGGCGGCAAGCTCACCACATGCCGGGCGTTGGCCGAGACCGTCGTCGACCGCGTGCTGGAAAGGTTGGAGCGTTCGCGGATCGCCACGACCGCGGAGCGTCCGCTTCCCGGCGGAGAGAGCTACCCCGACGGACCAAACGCAGTTGCGGAAGTGTGGCGCGAACTGGCCGATCGGTTTCAATTGCGACTCGAACAGGTCGCCGCGGTCTGGAAGCTGTATGGCACGCGGACGAAGGCGATCTTCGACGAAGTCGTGTCCGCGTCGGCCGAATACGGCCCGCTCGGCGTCGACCTCGACGGCTGCGATCTGAGCGAGGCCGTCGCCCGCTGGTCGATTCGCCACGAATGGGTGCGGTCGGTCGACGATCTGGTTGAACGCCGGTTGATGTTGCTTTACCATCAGCGCCTGACTCGCGGCTGCTTGCGGCGATTGGCCGAATTGCTCGCCGAGGCGGAGGTCATCGCAGCAGGAGAAGTCGACGCCGAGGCCGAACGATCGGTGCGCCGGTTGATCGAGCACTTCGGCAAGCGAGTATTCTAGAATAGAAGGTTTCCGACCATGCGACGTTCTAATTGGGTGATTGGGGACAGTTGAAACAAAGAGGCTTGACGCAGCACTCGGCCGCAAGTGAAAGACATGCGGGTACATTTTTCATGCAGAGGACGCGGAGGTTTCACAGAGTAGCCATTGGCCACAATCAAGCTCCATACTGAAACACGGAGGCACGGAGACACGGAGGAAAAAGGGAAAGTGATGAGCGATGAGTGATGAATGATGAACGAGCGGCTATGCCACCTTGCGATTGGAAGTGCCACGCATCACTCATCGTTTGCATGTCCTCCGTGTCTCCGTGTCTCCGTGTTTTCAAGCAATGAATAAAACGTTCTCGGGACGCGACAATTTGGAGCGTTGGCAGTGCAGAGGTCGCGGAGAAGAACACGAGTTGGGGTATCGCGGTGGCATGGCAACATTTCACGACAGTGTATTCTCTGCGACCTCTGCGTTCCCCTCCGCGACCTCTGCGTTAAAAAAACATCCATCCCAAACTCGCGCAACAGAGCAAGTAGTGCCGGATTAGCAGTATGAACGGCTCGTCAGACGATTTCGTCCTCTCCGTGCCTCCGTGTCTCCGTGTTTCAACAAAGATTTGGCGACGAATCGATTGCGGCCAGCGGACGCTCGGCGGCCTCTCGGCCAACTGTGGTTGATTGAATCGCATCAAAGAACGATCGAACCGCGATGGACGGCGCATGAACATCCTCGACAAGATCGTCGCCACGAAGCGTGCGGAAATCGCCGCAGCCAAAGCCGTTGCAAGCGAGGCCACGCTCCGCGAGCGGCTCGCCGATGCTCCGCCGCGTCGCGACTTCTTCGCCGCGCTCGCCGCGCCGGGTCCGATCAAGCTGATCGCCGAAGTCAAAAAGGCCAGCCCGTCGGCCGGCGTGATTCGCGCCGACTTCGACCCCGTCGCTATCGCCCGCACGTATGCTGACCACGGCGCGACGTGTCTGAGCGTGCTGACCGACGAGCCGTACTTCCAAGGCCGCTTGGAATACCTGTCGGCCATTCGCCGCGCGGTCGATCTGCCGTTGCTGCGAAAGGATTTCATTCTCGATACGTATCAGCTCGTCGAAGCTCGGTTGGCCGGCGCGGACGCGGTGCTGCTGATCGCCGAATGTCTGGACGATTGCAATCTGCGAAAGCTGCACAACGAGGCGATCGAGCTTGGTCTTGCGCCGCTGGTGGAGCTTTACGAGCCGAGCAATCTGCCCCGCGTGCTCGCCGCGGGCGCGACGCTCGTGGGCGTCAATAACCGCGACCTGCGGACGTTCGCGGTCGATCTCGAACACACGCTTCGCATCCGCCGCGACGTGCCGGACCAGTGCGTGCTCGTCGGCGAAAGCGGCATTCGCACGCGGGACGACGTATTGCGGCTCGAAGCGGCCGGCGTCGACGCGATGCTCGTCGGCGAATCGCTGATCGCGCAGAGTGACATCGGCGCGGCCGTCGATCGATTGCTGGGGCGCTAGGCAACGCCGTCCAGTTACGCGGCGGGCAGTTCCCCTGCGCTCCGCGGCGCTAGCGCGCCTCGACCGATTCCCATTGGACGTCGTAGTCGCGCTCGAACTGATCGTACCAGTCGGCCGAGCGACTCCGCGCGTCGATCGCCGACACGACGGCATAACCTTGTTCGTCCGGGATGTCGTTGAAGGACAATCCTCGCCGGTAGTCCGAAAAGGGAGCCTTGAGGAATTTCTCGCGAAGGATATCCGTTTTCGCTTGCGGCGCCTCGAACAATTGGACGGCGTAGACGATCGAGCCCGCGTCGTTCATCGCCGCGCCGGCTTGCCTATCGGCGAGCCGAAACACTTCGCGAAAGAAAAGGTCAGCGGCGGCGTCGACATCGTCGAGTTTGGTGCGTATCGGATACTTGCGGACCTCCGGAAGCGGCCCGAAACCCGTACCCATCGATCGATCTTCGAACCACGTGAACTCGCTGGTCTCGCGGACTTCGGGGCTGTCGGCGAAACGGTCTTTGAGCGTCGTCTTGTTGCCGTTGATTTCCTGAGCCAGGCGCTCGGCGTCTTTGCGGGCGAGGTCGCGGGCCGATTTTCCGGTCGAATTGGCGATCTTCCACGCTCGGCGAACGCGGTCTTCGATGTCGGCGAATGCCGGAATGTGCGCCTGGCGATCGTCGGTAATCCAGAACACGTACTGGTTGCGGTAAAACGCCTCGGACGTTCCCTGGATGGCGTCTTCCGCGCGGAACGGGCTCATCTTTGCCTTGTTTTGGAAGACGTAGTCCGGCAGGCGCGTCCCGGCGTTGACCGGTTGCAGTGTTTCGATGTCCGTTTGCGGGTCTTTCTGCATGGCCCAGCGGCGATCGACGAACGAATTGCCGAGATACTTGTCGAGTATCAATTCCACTTGCGACATCATCGCGGTTTGGTGATACGTCAGACCGGCGTCGGGGTTGGCGAGTTTGGCCAGGTCGAAGGTGGGCGGCGGAGTCTTCGGCTTGTCGTTTTTGGATTCTTCGCCGTCGTCGCCGCGTTTCGCCGCGTTGGCCAGCATCCACTTGTGATATTCGGTCCCATAGAAACCGAACATCTTCTGGTAGGCTTCGTCGAGCGCCTTGCGCATGTCCTCGCGGGCCCGAACTTCGGCGAGGCGCTTGACGATCGACTCGCGGTTTCGGTTGAGGATTTCTTCGTCGGTGAACTCCGGCTCGGTCGGCCGAGGCGCTCGCTTGGCGAAGCGGCCGACGGCCGTTTCGTAGGGCGTCGGGTCCGGCTCCGGCGCTTTGACGACCGGTTTGTCGCCGCCCTTCGGTTCGTCGGATTCACCGCCCTTGAACGGGTCGCGGTAGCTACCCATCCCTTCGTCGAATTCGAGGTTGTCCCGCATCCCCACCTTGCGTTTCTCGAAGTCCGCGCGGATTTCCTCGTCCGTGAGATTCGCTTTGGCGGCCTCGTAGAATTTGAGGTAATCGGCCCGCAGGTATTCGAGCTTGACGCCGTCGGGCAGCTTGAAGCCCGGTTCGGGCGAGATCGGCGATTGCTCGTCGTTCTTGTACTTGTCGTAAAAAGCTTGCAGTAGGCTGTCGGTCGGGTCGGGAATTCGCGGGTCCGAGATGTACTTTTCGACGGGGAACGGATAGACCTGCATCGACACGCGGCGGTTGAGCCGGCAGAAGTAGTCCCAGCGCTGGGCGGGAGTGGCCAGATCGTCGAAGTTCCGGCTAACCGAACCGTAGACGAGTTGTGCCTGGCGGGCCATGATTTCGCGGCGAAAGGCCTCGACGATCTGGGCGTAGGTCACCGGGCGATCTTCATTGGAAATCTTGCGGACGATCGCCCTCAATTGATCGCCGGAAACGGCGTCGTTCGACAAGCTCTTGATTTCTTGAGTGACCTGCTCGTCGGTCACGACGATCCCCAATTCTTTCGCCTGTTCCACCAGCAGCGCGACGACGACGAGCTTTTTCTCGCTGTCTGTGTCGTACTGCCTGGGCATGCGGCCTTCGCTGACACCGTGGTTACGGGCTTCCACGATCGCCACTTCGCGTGTGAATTGGTTCAGCGATGCGCGATCGTAGGCGAATCGGCTGATGTCGTTTTGTGTGAACTTGCCGCCCTTCCACGTGGCGATGACGCGGTCCGCCTGCGGGTCGCTGTGGCCGCGGCTGTCGAAAAACTGTTGGGCGGTGCCGAGCACGACAAACGAGACCATCGCGACGATGATCAAGCCGGCCATCATGCCCTTTTGATGCTTGCGAAATACGGAAAATGGGCTGGACATAATGGGGTACCTTAGCGCAAAACCGAACGCTCCGGCCGGCGAATGCGACTTGACAACCGTGGCTCGTGGGTATTATTCATGGCACGCCTGCCGCCGCGGCACGGACATCCGTCGCCGAGGCAGGTCATGGATGTCCTGCGTTTCGCGCGGCGGAATAGCAGCGGCGGAACCGGACCCGACACTCGTGCCCGACAACCGCTACAATCCGTCCCGCGGACGCAGGCGCGTGTTGTGCTGAATTTTAGGTCGACACGACGTAAATGCAATCCCAACTAGGATTTCAGGCCGATTCGAGGGCATCCGCGTGGGCCGGTCGTAGCATGTAGCGAATTACCGCTTAGGAATCCGCCGCGCCCGCGCAGATACACGGTGAAGACGTGAGGCGTGAGGCCCGAGCCGTCAATCGCCCCCTGAATCCTGAATCCCGGTCCCCAACCCCTGACCCCCGACCCCTGTTTCATGGCCAAACGACAAGCGACCAACAACGGGAAATCGCTGGTGATCGTCGAGTCGCCGGCCAAAGCCCGCACGATCGGCAAGTTCCTTGGCCCTCGATACATGGTCGAGGCCAGCATCGGACACGTGCGCGATTTGCCCCGCGGCGCTAAGGAAGTTCCGGCGAAATACAAAAAAGAAGAATGGGCCCATCTGGGCGTCAACGTCAACGACAACTTCGATCCCATATATATTGTGCCCCCGGACAAATCGAAGCAGGTCAAAAAGCTCAAGGACATGCTCGACGGCGCGGCCGACCTGTACCTCGCGACGGACGAAGACCGCGAAGGGGAAGCGATCAGTTGGCACTTGTGCGAGATTCTCAAGCCCAAGGTGCCGGTCCACCGCCTTGTCTTTCACGAAATCACCAAGGAAGCGATCGACGAAGCGCTTGAGCATCCGCGGTCGATCGACGCGGATCTGGTCCAAGCCCAGGAAGCTCGCCGGATCATCGACCGGTTGTACGGCTACGAAGTGTCGCCGTTGTTGTGGCGAAAGGTACGGCCGAAACTCTCCGCGGGCCGCGTGCAAAGCGTCGCCGTGCGGCTGATCGTCGAACGCGAGAAGCGGCGAATCGCCTTCGTCGAGGCGACGTATTGGGACATCGAAGCCAAGTTCGCTACGCAAGGCGGCGAAGAATTCGTCGCCAAGTTGGTGTCGGTCGGCGAACGTGGGCTGCCCTCCGGCAAGGACTTCGATCCCGACACGGGCGAGATCAAGAACCCGGCGTTGCTGCTGCTCGATGGCGATGCGGCCGCAGGTCTGGTGGCTCGTTTGAAGGACGGCTCGGCGAAAGTCGTCTCGGTCGAGGAAAAGCCGTACACGACACGGCCTTATGCCCCGTTTACCACCAGCACGCTGCAACAAGAGGCCAACCGCAAGCTCGGCTTCACCGCCCGGCGAACGATGCAGGTCGCCCAGAACCTGTACGAAAACGGCCACATCACGTACATGCGAACTGACTCGACGAATCTGGCGTCGGTCGCCATCGACGCGGCCCGCGACTTGGTTTTGTCGCAGTACGGCCGCGAGTATCTGCCGGATTCGCCGCGGCTCTACAAATCGAAAGTCAAGAACGCCCAAGAAGCCCACGAAGCGATTCGGCCCGCCGGGCATCCGTTCGCGTTTCCGGACCAGCTTCGCGGCAAAATTCCGGACGATGGTTTTCGGCTCTACGATCTGATCTGGAAGCGGACGATCGCCAGCCAGATGACCGACGCTCGCGGCCGGCGGATGACGATCGCCGTCAATATCGACGATGCCCGCTTCCAAGCCAGCGGCAGCACGATCGATTTCCCCGGCTATCTGCGGGCATACGTCGAAGGCAGCGACGATCCGCAAGCCGATCTGGCCAATCGCGAAAACATTTTGCCGGCGGTCGCCAATGGCGATGCGCTCGGTTGCCGCGAGCTGAATCCGAAGAGCCACACGACGCAGCCGCCAGCGCGGTTTACGGAGGCTTCGCTGACCAAAGCGCTCGAAGAAAAGGGCATCGGCCGGCCGAGCACGTACGCCTCGATCATCGACACGATTCTGGCCCGCAACTACGTGTTCAAGAAGAGCGGCGCGCTCGTGCCCACGTGGGTCGCGTTCTCGGTGTCGCAGTTGCTCGAAGTGCATTTGCCGGCGCTGGTGAACTACGAATTCACGGCGCAGATGGAAGACGATCTCGACTCGATCAGCCGCGGCGAATCGAAGCACGTCGACTATTTGCGGCGGTTCTACTTCGGCAACGGCGCTCCGGGATTGAAGCAGCAGCTATCGAACAAGATCGAAGAAATCGACGCCCGCACGGTATGCAGTATTCCGCTGGGCACGCCGGAAAGCGGACCGCATACCGAGCCGATCGTCGTTCGCGTCGGAAAATATGGTCCCTACATCGAGCAGGGCGAACGCCGGGCGAGCATATCCGACGAAACGCCGCCGGACGAACTCACGCTCGAAGGAGCGCTCGAGCTTCTCGATCAGGCGGCGCAGGCCGAAGAACCGCTGGGCGTTTGTCCCGAAACGAACAAGCCGGTCTTCATCCGCATCGGCCGGTTCGGTCCGTACGTACAGCGCGGCAAGCCCGACGACGGCGAGAAGCCCAAGAACGCCTCGCTCCTGCCGGGCATGAAGCCGGAGGACGTCGACCTAGCCACGGCGCTGCGTCTGCTGACCCTGCCGCGAACGTTGGGCGACAACCCGACCAACAACGAGCCGGTCGTCGCCCACAACGGCCGATTTGGGCCGTACATCAAGTGCGGAGACGAAACTCGCTCGCTTCCCGCAGGTGTTTCGCTGCTCGAAGTCACGCTCGACGAAGCGCTGGCCCTGTTGGCGCAGCCGAAGCTACGCGGCCGCGGCGCGGCGGCCAAACGCGAGCCGCTGCGAACGTTCGAGGCGTCGCCCGTCACCGGCAAAGTGGTGCAGTTGCTCGAAGGCCGCTACGGCCCCTACCTGACCGATGGCGAAACGAACGCTTCACTCCCCAAGGACGCCGAGCCGGAACAAGTGACGTTCCAGCAAGCGCTCGACCTGCTGGCCGACCGAGCATCGCGCGGCCCGTCGAAGAAGCGCCCAGTGCGGAAGGCGAAAGCCGCGGCAACCAAGAAGCCCAAGGCGGCGAAGAAAAAAGCCCCGAAGAAAAAAGCCGCCAAGAAGGGCACGAAGAAAAAGGCATCGCCAAAGAAAACGGCGGCACACGACGCAGAGGAAAACGACGTTGCGGCAGTGGAGTCGTAGTAGCACGTTTTCTGCCCGACGATGGGGCCAGTGACGACGATCGTCTCCGGCGGCTAAGATAGCGCAGCCCGCGAGCCGTCCCTAACCCTGACCCCCGATCCCCGACCCCTGTTTCATGGCCAAACCGCAAACCGCCATCTCGCCCACTCGCAGCGAAGATTATCCCGAGTGGTATCAGCAGGTCATCAAGGCCGCCGACCTGGCCGAGGCGTCGCCGGTCCGCGGCTGCATGGTGATCAAGCCCTGGGGATACGCCATTTGGGAGAACATCCAGCGCGTGCTTGACGGGATGTTCAAGGAGACCGGGCACGAGAACGCCTACTTCCCGCTGTTCATTCCCAAGAGCTTTTTGGAAAAGGAAGCCCAGCACGTCGAAGGCTTCGCGAAGGAATGCGCCGTGGTGACGCACCACCGGCTCGAACCGGGGCCAGACGGCGGACTCGTGCCGGCCGCCCCGCTCGACGAACCGCTGGTCGTTCGCCCCACGAGCGAAACGATCATCGGCGCGATGTACGCCAAGTGGGTGCAGAGCTACCGCGATCTGCCGATTCTGATCAACCAATGGGCGAACGTCGTCCGCTGGGAAATGCGGACCCGCATGTTCCTCCGCACGACTGAGTTCCTCTGGCAAGAAGGCCACACCTGCCACGCCACGGCCGAAGAGGCGCTGGAAGAAACTCGCCGCATGCTCGACGTGTATGCCGACTTCGCCGAGACCTACATGGCGATGCCGGTCATCAAGGGCGAAAAGACCGCTGGCGAACGCTTCCCCGGCGCGGTCACCACGCTGGCGATCGAAGCCCTGATGCAAGACCGCAAAGCCCTGCAAGCCGGCACGTCGCACTTCCTCGGCCAGAACTTCGCCAAGGCACAGGAAATCAAATTCCAAGATCAAGAGGGCAAGGAAGTCTTCGCCTGGACCACGTCCTGGGGCGTGTCGACGCGGCTGGTCGGCGGACTGCTGATGACCCACAGCGACGACGACGGACTGGTCCTCCCGCCGCGGCTGGCCCCGGTGCACTGCATGATCTTGCCGATTTATCGCAACGACGATGAAAAACGTGCCGTGCTGGAATTCGCCGAGCGCGTCAAGCGCGAAGTCTCCGCCCAGCAGTACGACGGCCGTCCGGTGCAGGTGAAAATCGACGACCGCGACCTCCGCGGCGGCGAAAAAACCTGGCAGCACATCAAGCGCGGCGTGCCACTGCGTCTCGAAATCGGCCCCCGCGATGTCCAGGGCGACAGCGTGTTCGTCGGCCGCCGCGATCGCGGGCCGAAAGAAAAGACCGGTGTCCCCCGCGCGGAGTTCACCGCCACGGTTGCTCAAACCCTCGCCGAAATGCAGCAGAGCCTCTTCGACCGTGCCGTGGCCTTTCGCAAAGAACACACCCGCACCATCGACGACCTCGCCGAATTCCGCGCGTTCTTCACGCCCAAAAACGCCGATCAGCCCGAAATCCACGGCGGCATCGCCATGTGCCACTTTCACGACGGCCCGGATCTAAAGGCCGCCCTCGACGAACTCAAAGTCACCATCCGCTGCATCCCGCTCGACGGCCCCGATGAGCCAGGCAAGTGCATCGTCACCGGCCAGCCCAGCACGCGGCGGGCGGCATTTGCCAAGGCGTACTGATTTCGGCCCAACGCCGCGGCAAGGTTCACCGCACAACGCTCACTCGCTCAGCCCGGCCAACTCGCACAGGTTCGCCGCCATCACCTGTTGCGGGCAGCTCCACACCAGGAAAAACAGCGCCTCGCGGCACCAGCGACCGGTCGGGTGGCCGACGACGTAGCCCGTCCCCTTCGCCGCAGCGAGCGCGGCTTGCGTGGCGCGGAGGACGAGACTGTTGGCCCGCGTTCGCAAGTCTTGTGTCGTGCAGCGTTCGTCGCCCAACGCCATTGCCAGCAGATCGCCGCGAACGTCGGCCAGTTCCGCTTTGAACCCGCCGGCCGGCACGAGCAGATCGTCTCGCTTCTCCGCTTCCGCAAACAGGAAGTCGATCGCGGCGCTGGCCAGCCCCACGGCGAGCGTCGATGTCTGCAAGCCGCCGGTGTTCGATCCCCGCGCGCCGGCCATGACGTCGTCGCTTGGCCCGGCCACCAGCGCGTCGCGAGGCACATGGACGTCGTCGCAGTGGATCGGTCCGGTGTGACTGCTCGACAGCGCCACCAACTGCGCGTCGTCGCCGGAACGAACGCCCGGTGAATCGGTCGGCATCGCCAGCATCACGCGGCGGCCGTCCGGCAGTTCCGCGCCGATCACGATCGTTTGCGCATGCCGTCCGCCGGTCACCCACGGACTGAAACCGTTTAGCCGAAATCCGTCCGGCGTTTCCTCGGCCGCCAGCGCCGGCTTGCCCAGGTGCCGGCGGCTCGTCGTCAGGTGCGAAATCCCCAGCGTTGCAAACGCTCGCCCGCTAAGCAGATCGGGCGTCAGCCGCTGGCGCAGTGATTCGTTGTCGCAGGCCACGATTCGCCGGCACGCGCCCGACCATTGCGTGAGCACGAACATCGTCGTCAAACACGCCGCGGACAACCGCAATTCGCCGCGAACGATGTCCAACTCGCTCCACCCCTGCCCGCCGGCTTCGACGGGAAAGAACCACTCCAGCACGCCATAGTCGCGACATAGCGCCAATTGCTCCGCCGGCCAGGCTCCAGACCGGTCCAAATCGCCGGCCAGCGCGGCCAACCGCTCGCACAGCGAATCGAACGCGGGATCCTCGGGCGTTTCGATGCGAAGATCGGACATGGCGGCAGGCACCCTCACTTGAAACGTATTCCAGCAGCATTTCGATCGCGCCGCCGGAGCAGCAGCGCAGGTCATTTTAGCACGTCCAACACAGCCCGCCCGTGCTACAGGTGCTCGCCGGCCAGATACCCCGTGCTGAACGCGGCCTGAAAATTGTATCCACCGATCGGGCCGTCCAGATCGAGTATCTCGCCGGCAAAAAACAGTCCGGCGACCAGCTTGCTCTGCATCGACCGGGAGTCGACTTCATCGAGCGATACGCCACCGGCGGTGACCTCGGCCTTGGCGAAGCCGCGCGTGCCGGAGATCGCAATCGACTGGCGCTTGATCGCCGTCACCAGCGCGGCCCGCTGGTTTTTCGACAGTTCCGCGGCGCGTTGGTCTTCGCTCACGGAGGCCCGAGCGGCCAGCGCCGCCACCAACCGCGCTGGCAACCCGTCCGGCAATACGTCGGGCAACATCGTCACGATCCGCCGCTTGCCGTCCCTGGCGGCCATCGCTCGCAGCCGTTCGTCCAGCTCGTGTTCCCGCACGTCGGGCAAAAAGTCGCAAACCAATTGCAGCGTCGCCGGCCGCGCGTGGCCCGTCACCGCTCGGCTGACGTCCATCGGCGCTGGCCCGGACAGCCCGAAGTGGGCGAATAAGAACGAGCCGCGGCGTTCGGCCAGCACGCGCCGCTTTGCATCGTCGAGGGCCGGATCGACGACCCGCACCAACACGTCGCCAACCGTGACGCCCTGCAGCGCGCGGACCCATTCGACATGGGTCGTGATCGGCGTCAGCGCCGGACGCGGCGGCACGATCGTGTGCCCCAGCGCCGCGGCCCAAGCATAGCCATCGCCCGTCGTCCCGCTGCCCGGATACGACTTGCCGCCGGTCGTGATAAGCACATGCTGCGTTTCCAACGTCCGCGCCGACGTGCCGATGCGGAAACCTTCGCCAGAGCGTTCGATCGTCGTTGCGCCTTCGCCGGTAGCCAGCGTCGCGCCGCTGCGATCCAGCCGCTGCATCAACGCCGCCAACACGTCGGTCGCGCGGTTGCTGACCGGAAACACTTTTCCGCCCGGCTCGACTTTCGTGGCGACGCCTTCGGCTTCGACGACCGCGACCAGATCGGCCGGCGAAAGGGCCGCCAGCGCCGAGTGCAGAAAACACCCGCTCTTGCCGTAGGCTTCGACGATTCCGGCGGCGTCGGTGTCGTGGGTCAGATTGCACCGCGTTCCGCCGGACATCAAGATTTTCACGCCCGGCCGCCGGTTCTTCTCCAGCAACAACACGCGGCGGCCCCGCTCGGCGGCCCGCGCTCCGGCCAACAGCCCTGCCGCACCTGCGCCGATGACGATTGCGTCGAATTGCATCGATGTGGCGGCGGCAGGTGGAAGATTCGCGGAATGGGCACGCGCGTCAATCGGCGTCCTCGCTCGCCCTGGGAGCAAATCCGCGGCGCATCGTGTTTTCGGTGATCGTGCGCGGAACGACGAACTGCGCCAGGTAATCCGTTCCGCCGGCCTTGCTGCCAATCCCCGACATCTTAAACCCGCCGAACGGTTGGCGGCAGACTAGGGCACCGGTTATCCCGCGATTCAAATACAGGTTGCCAACGAGTATTTCCCGTCGGGCCCGGTCGAGGTTTGCCGGACTGCGTGAAAAAATGCCGCCGGTTAGGGCGTAGTCCGTGCCGTTGGCGATGCGAATCGCGTCGTCGAGATTGGCCGCGCGAATCACCGCCAGCACGGGGCCGAAGATTTCTTCTTGCGCGATCCGCGCGTCGGGCGAAACGTCGGCAAAGATATGCGGGCCGACGAAGTTGCCTTGCTCCGCAAGCGCGCCCGCGTCGACCGCCAGTGCGACGCGACCCTCGCTCTTGCCGATCTCCACATATTTGCGAAGGCGGTCGACGGCTTCCTGGTCGATCACCGGTCCGACTTGCGTGGCGGGCTGCTCGGCGGGGCCAAACACCATGCTCCGCGTGGTCTCGACGAGCCGGCTCAGGAACGTGTCGTAGATGCCGGCCAGA
>JBBDYI010000202.1:0-3208 GCA_040901705.1 Pirellulales bacterium
CCTCCATCCAATGGTGGATCTCCGCGGCCGAAAATCGCCACGCGCCGCCCACGCGACGGCCGGGCAGCTTGCCCCGTTCCGCCAGCTTGGCGACGTCGGCCGGCATGCGGTGCAGATACGCGGCCAGCCGATCGACGTCGAAATCTTCGTCGGCCATGTGCGGAAACTCCCTAGGCTCCGTGGCGAAAGACGACCGTTTAACGGTACGTCCGCGCTGCATGCGTGGCAACGTCAACTGGCACTGCTGGCACGCTCGCTCGCGCCGCGAAAACCCGCCTTGACGCCATCGCGCAAATCCACAAACATTCGCCACCTTGATGGATCAAGGGGCGAGACCGATTCCAGTTTCGCACACCGCACACGCTGCGGGCAAGGAGGCCTTCGCGTGACGCCTAAACCACTACGTGCCGCCGGAGTTTCGCTCCGCAAAGCACTTGCCGCCGACCTCACCGCCCGACCGCGCGACGTCCGCGCGACGAGCTGCACGAACGATTTTCGCCGGGTTCGCCGGGGCGACGTGTTCGTGGCCCTCTCCGGCGCGGAAAGCGACGGCCATGATTTCGCCGTCGAAGCCGTCCGCCGCGGTGCCGCCGCCGTCGTCTGCGAGCGGATGCTGCCGGTGTTCGACGTACCGCAATTCGTCGTCGCCAATAGCCGCGTCGCCTACGGCAAGCTCTGCCAGGCGCTGGTCGGCAACCCATCGCAACAATTGAAAGTCATCGGCGTCACCGGCACGAGCGGCAAAACGACCGTCGTCCGGCTAATTGCCTCGATCCTGTACGCTGCCGGTCATGAAGCCGGCGCGATCGATTCGCTCGCTCACTGGGATGGCCTCGACTGTCAGCACGCGCCCGACGCCGAGCTTTCGCCGCCGGTGCTCGCCCGCTGGCTTGGTCAAATGGCCGCGAACGGACTCTCGCACGCAATCGTCGAAGTCTCGAGCCGCGACCTGATTCAATCGGCACTCGCCGGCGTCGAGCTCGACTCCGTCTGCATCACGCAAGTCGGCCGCGACCACCTCGATTGGCACGGCTCGCTCGAAAACTACCGCCAGGCAAAGCGTCGGATTCTTGATCATCTCTGCGCCGACGGCGTCGCGATCCTCAACGCCGACTGTCAACCGTCGATGCGAATGCTCGCCGAACTAGACGGCCCGGCGCTAACAATCGGCCTCCGCCAACCCGCCGAGATCAGCGCCGAAATCATCGAACAGCAGGTCAACGAACAGACTTTCGTAATCACCGCCGGCGACGATTCGGTCGGCGTTCGCACGACGCTCGTCGGCGACCATCACGTTTACAACTGCCTCACCGCCGCCGCGCTCGGCCTGTCCTACGGCCTCGAGCTCACGACGATCGCTCGCGGCCTCGAAGCGGTTGAAGAGCTTCCCGGCCGGATGCAACGCATCGTCTGCGGCCAGGAGTTTTCCGTCCTCGTCGACGCCGCGAACACGCCCGACACTTTGCGCGCTTGCCTCAAGGCGGCCCGCAACGTCACCTCCGGCCGGCTGATCGTCGTCGTTGGCGCCAACGGCGACGTGCACCATGAACAACTCCCTGCGCTCGGCCGCGTCGCCGGATCGCTCGCCGACATGTCGGTAATCACCACGACCGGACCGCGCGAGCGCGGCAGCCGCGACTTCACCCGCAGCATCGTCGGCGGGTTCGCCGATCCGAACAAGGCCCACGTGATTCTCGATCGCGCCCATGCAATTGCCTGGGGACTCGATCAAGCATCGGAGGGCGATACCGTCGTGCTCGCGGGCATGGGCGAACGACTCTATCCCAATACCAATACGAATGAACTGCCCTGGGATGATGGCGACGTCGCGCGCCACGTCCTCTCCGGCGGATTTGGATCGACATTGCCTCATCGCATCGCCGCCTGAGACGCACCACCTTGTCAACTTCCCTATTCACCTAGTTACTCGTCGCCACACCATCGGCAAGGACACTGCGAGGCTTTGCCGCGGGGCCGTGACGGACGGAATCGAACACCGAGGAATTTGTCGCGGAACGTTCCGCGCCTGCACAACAAGACACGCTGAGGTTTCATCGTTGGTCGCGTGAGATTGCGGGGTCCCGCGCGGCCGCCCTCCCTGGGTAGGAGCATTAAGCCTGCCGAACATGCGGTTTCTGGGTCAACCGCTTCGGCAGGTGCTTCACGATGAAGCCTATGTCTGAGCGCCGGGGCGGCGATACGTCGCCGCTCCGGTTGCTCAGCGGATTGATTTGTCAGTAGTCCGTAGTCAGTTGTCCGTGGCATGATGACGTTTTGCAGCTGACGACTGACCACTGACGACGGAACAATGACAACCATGCGTTCCCCGCTTCACATCGTATTCGCCGGCGGCGGCTCGGCCGGGCGGCTCTATCCGGGGCTCGCGGTCGCGGCCCACTTGAAGGAGCGGCTGCCGGGCGTTGAGATCACGTTCGTCGGCGGCGGCAAGCCGATCGAGCGCCATCCGGTGCGCGCGGCCGGGTTCAACTACGTCACGATCCCCTCGCAGCCGGTCCCGCGGAACCCGTTTCTGGCGATGCGGTTCATCACCGACAACGTCGCCGGCTACTGGGCCTCGCGCTGGTATTTGAAAGAGCATCGCGCGACGCTGGTCGTCGGCCTCGGCGGTTATGCGAGCGCCGCCACGGTGCGGGCCGCAAGCTCTCGCGGCATCCCGACCGTGCTGCTGGAACAGAATGCCGTGCCGAGCCACGTTACCCGTTGGCTGGCCCGCTCGGCCGAAATGGTCTGCTGCGGATTCGAAGACGTGCGGGCCCACTTTCCGCCCGACACGCCGTTGGTGATTACCGGCAACCCAGCACGACCCGCGTTCGAGCGTATGTATCGGCAACAGCAAGCAGGGAGCAAGGAGCAGGGAGCAGGGAGTTTTGAAGAGCAACAATCTCGATTCCCCGCTCCTCGCGCGCGGCGACTCGTCGTGATCGGCGGTGCCGACGGCGCGCGGACGATCAACGAATACATGCCCCATGCGATCGCGCGATTAGGCACGCGGCTCCGCGGTTGGCAAATCGTCCATCAATCCGGCGAGGGCCAACTGCAGCAAACGATCGAGCGCTACCGCGTCGCCGGCGTCGACGCGCTCACCGTGTCATTCATCGACGAAATGGCCCCCGTGCTCTTCGCCAGCGATTTGGTCGTCTGTCGCGCCGGCGGCACGACGCTCGCCGAACTCGCCTTGGCCGGCGTG
>JBBDYI010000203.1:0-22215 GCA_040901705.1 Pirellulales bacterium
GCCGCGGCCTCGAAAAGCTAAACCGGGGCGCTGATTCTGCAAACGGCTAAGTTTTCAATTCTTCCACGATCGGCTAGCGACGACGGCGGCGAAGCACCAAAACGCCGCCCAGCGCCAACGTCGCCAACACGAACGTCGACGGCTCCGGAACGGCCGAACCGTAGACTTCGATTTCATCGATCGCCGTGCCGGCCGGCACGAGCATCCGAACGCCCGAGGCCAGCAGCGGCGCTCCATCGGCCGAGACGCCGAAGGCATGCCGCAGGTAGCCGGTGAACCCACCGCCGGGCGGGAGATCGACGGTGCTGGTGTAGTTCACCGTGCCGATGTCGGCCCAACCCGTCGCCGGGTCGCCCGTCTGCGGCGTATTCTTATCGGGGTTGGCCAACTGCGTGTATTGCAGCGTGTACAAGCCCAAATAGCGGTCGTCGCACTGTCCGCCGCAAGCATCACTGCCCGCAACGCTGTCGTCGAACGCGCCGTTGCCATTGTCGCGGCCAAAGGCGATTTGGCTGACGTAGAACATTCCATGCAGAGCGACGCCGGCAAACGGACCGGCTGGGTTGTTGCTGCCGGGGATCCAACTATTGGAGTTGCCGTAGATGCCGTCGTTGAGATTGACCGCGCGATGGAACGCAACGCCGATTTCCGGTCCAAGGTCGCTGCTCGAAATCGGAATCGCGCTGTTGGTGGCCAGGGCGAGATTATTCGGCACGAGCGCTCCGGTCGGCGGCGGCGCCGGATCGAAGTTGTCGCCGTCGTTGCCGTCCCACGTGATGTTGTGTCCCGCGGCCGGCGCGATCGCAAACGGCGGCGGCGGCGGAGGCGGCGTAATGATCGTGCCCGCCATTTCATAGAGTTCGATTTCGTCGATGGCGGTGCCGCCTCCGATGCCAGTTGTCGGCACGAGCAGTCGCACGCCCGTTACGTCGGCGATCGGGTCGAAGTTGTAGCGGTGCCGTAGGTGCGGCGCGGTGAAATTCGCGCCGCCGGCCGAGATGTAATTGAGCGTTCCGATGGTCGTCCAGTCGGCATCGGGTGTGGCCGAACCGACGCCGGGAACCGTGGAGTACTGCAGTGTGTAAAGACCGAGGTTCCGGTCGGTACACACGCCGCCAGCACATGGATCGCCGCTGGTGACGTTGCTGCGTCCGAAGGCGATGCTTTGCAGCGTGAAAAATCCATCGAATGCGATACCGGCGAACGGCAGCGGATACGGGTTCGTGTCGCCGCCGATCCAACTGCTCGAGTTACCGTAGGTTTCGTTGTTCAGATTCGCGACGACATGCACGCCGAGGCCAAGATCGCTGCTGGAAAACGGAATCGAGGCGAACGAGGCCCCCGCGACATTACCGACGTCGAACGTCCCGCCTTGCTCGGCAAGAACCAGTCCGCCGCCGGAAAGCGTGACCACGGCCCGCGCGGGCGTGGGCATGAAAACGAATGCCGCCAAGGCCACTGCGCCCACAAAGCGCAAACGCGAGGCGTGGCATAAAGGGTTGCGACTCATTGGTCCCTCCGCAAAAAGATGAGAAAGTTCGGAACGAAGTCAGGTCACGAGCAACAGGAAAACGGTCGTCGAGGTTAAACTGGTTGGGGTGTCGCCCCTATTCCGTTAAAACCTCTACAATTCTGATTGCAAGTATAATCCGCCACAGTATACTGTCAACTGTATACAGTTCGCGTTTTCGCTCTTTTCCTGTCCTTTTTGTCGAACGCTGACGCGCCGCCGCTTGCCGGGTCACTACCCTGGGCTAGCGCCGCCGACCCGTGTTAGCGCGGAGTCCCTCCATGTCACCGATGCGATCCCTACGCGCCACCCGCACGTTGCGTGGCCTTTCGAGTGCTCTGTTCGCCATCGACGGCGATAGAGAATCGGCGTCAAAGCGTCGCCGCGGCGACCGGCGATTGCTGGTCGAGGCCCTGGAGGACCGCCGCGTGCTCGATAGCACGGTCGTGTTCAATGAAGTCATGTTTCAGCCCCTGGGCAACAACGACGCCTTGGAATGGATCGAACTGCACAATCAACAGTCGGTCGACATGGACCTCTCCGGCTGGCGGATCACCGGAGGCGTCGACTACACGTTTGCCGCGGGCACGCGAATCGGCGGCGGCGATTATCTAGTCGTGGCCGCGTCGCCCGCCGATCTACAGACCTCGTCCGGCTTTGCCGGCGCGATCGGGCCATATACCGGCAAGCTCGACAACGGCGGCGAGACGATCCGACTGATTAGCATCGGCGGCCGCACGATGGACGTGCTCGCATACGGCGACGACGGCGACTGGCCGGTCGGCCCGGACGGCGGCGGCCCATCGCTGGCCAAGCTCGAACCGAATCTCGGCACCGCCGAAGCCGCCAATTGGACGACGAGCCGACAAATCGGCGGCACGCCCGGCGCGCGAAATTTCCCACCGCAAACGCCGCAGATCGTCGAAACGACCGCCGTGCCGATCGACGCCACGTGGCGCTACAACCAGTTGGGCGATCAGGGAATCGCATGGCGCGCGTCGACTTTCGACGACACGTCCTGGCCCACCGGACAAGCCCTGTTCCACGCTGCCGGCGCGACGTTCGACTTTCCCGAACCAAAGAGAACGCCGCTCACCCTCGGCAAGATAACGTACTACTTCCGCACGACGTTCGAGTTCACCGGAGATGCATCGCAGGCTGCGCTCAACATCCACCCGATCGTCGACGATGGAGCGGTTTACTATCTAAACGGCCAAGAGATTTATCGCCAAAACATGTTCAATGCTCCGGCCGATGTACTCTACTCGACGCTGGCGTTCCCCGGTGTCGGAAACGCGGGCTACACCGGTCCGTTCACGGTCGCGGCCGACGACCTGGTCCAAGGGACGAACGTACTCGCCGTCGAAGTTCACCAGAACAACGCCGGCAGCAACGACATTACGTTCGCCGCCGAACTTGTCCTCGCCGAAACGGTCGTCGACATGGGCGCGGACCTGCCGAATCTGGCGATCAACGAAGTCGCCGGCGGAACCGATGGGCAATTCTCCGTCGAACTCTACAACCGCGGAGCGACCCCGCTCGATCTGACCGGCGTCGTGCTGACCCGCGCCGGCACCGCGTCTATCGACTACGCCGTGCCGTCGATGATGGTCGCTCCCGGCGGCTATGCGCCGTTTACGGCGGCGCAACTCGGATTCGCCGGCGCGGACGGCGAGCGGCTGTTCCTCTACACGCCCGGCAAGGCGGCGCTGCTCGACGCGGTCGTGATCAAGAACACAGCCCGCGGCCGCGTGCCGGACGGCGACGGTACGTGGCGGTACGTCGATGCACTGACGCCCGGCGCGGCGAACGTCGTGACATTGCACGACGAGATCGTGATCAACGAGATCATGTACCATCACCGGCCGATCCAGCCGCGCTCGGGCCAGTTCGACGAAACGCCGATCTTTCCCGTCGACGCGACGTGGAAATACGACGACACAGGCACGGATCGCGGTGCCGCGTGGCGGAGCGCAAGTTACAACGACGCCGCCTGGGCAAGCGGCTCGGCATTGCTGCACAGCGAAGCCGGCCCGCTCCCCGCGCCAAAGAACACGGAGCTTGCCCCCGGCCAAAGCACGTACTACTTTCGCAAATCGTTCGATTTCGCCGGCGATCCGGTGGGCGTCCAGCTAAGTCTCAATCCGGTCGTCGACGACGGCGCAGTGTTCTATCTCAACGGCGTGGAGATTTACCGGCAGAATATGCCCGCCGGCGATATCGACTACGGCACGTCGGCGCTGTCGATCGTCGACAATGCGGGCTTTAGCGGCCCGATTGTCGTCGCGGCGACCGGCTTGGTCAGCGGCACGAACGTGCTGGCGGTCGAAGTCCATCAAGCCACCGCGCCAACCGGCGGCGGTCCGCAGATCGCGCCCTTGGCCGGCTACCAGATCGCCTGGGACGGCAGCGACGGCGATTTCTACGATCCCAGCAACCCCGCGCTCGCGCCGACGAACGATGCGCTCGCCACGAACGGCGTCACGCCCTTCGGCAGCAGTCAATACGGCGCTGGCGTCCACTTGATTACGAACATCAACGACGGCCGCTACGGCAATTCGAATAGTTGGCTCGCCAATTTCCCCGTCGGCGATCCAAATCCATACATCGGCCTGAATTTCGGCGGCACGCTCTCCCTGTCGAGCATCGCCTGGGGCCGCGACAACGGCAACACCGTGACCGACGCTTGTGGCGGCACCTGCATGGATCGGTCGCTGGGCGTCTACACAATTCAGGTCACCAACGTCGCCAATCCCGGCACGGCCACCACCGAAACCGGCGACGACGCTACCGGCTGGGAAACCATCGGCACGCTCACCTACTCCAACAGCGGTGGCGGCTTCACGCCCTATCTGCGGCACCGCTACACGCTGGCCCAAAACGGCAGTCCGATCCAAGCCACCGGCTTGCGTATCAAAGTTTCGGACCAGAACATCGCTATCGACGAAATCGAACTCAACGCCGCCGCCGGAGCCGGCGACTCCGACGTGGCATTCGGTCTCGCCCTGTCGACCGTCGTGGAAACCAGCCCGACCACCGAATACAGCGAAGTCGATGAGGAGTGGATCGAACTTTATAACCGCGGCGGCAGCGCAGTCGACCTGACCGGCTGGCGGATCGACGACGGCATCGACTTCAACTTCCCGGCCGGCACGACGATCGCCCCCGGCGGATATCTGGTCGTGTCGAACAACAAGGCGGCCCTCGAAGCCATCTATCCCGGCATCGACATCGTCGGCGACTACAGCGGCGGTTTGGCGAACAGCGGCGATCGCATCGTGCTCAAGGATCCTCGCAACAACGTCGCCGACGATGTCCGTTATTTCGACGGCGGACGCTGGTCGACTTACGCTGACGGGCTTGGCTCGAGTTTGGAGCTGAAGGATCCCGACGCCGACAATTCGCGCGCCGAAGCCTGGGCCGCCAGCGACGAGTCGGGCAAGTCCTCGTGGCATACCTACACCTACCGCGGCGTCGCGACCGCCGAGTTCCCGCCCGCGCGGTGGAACGAATTCGTGATGGGCCTGTTCGGCGACGGCGAAATCCTGCTCGACGATATCTCGGTCGTCGAATCGCCCGGCACGACCGCCGCGCAAAAGATCATCAACGGCACGTTCCAGGCGGACACGATCGGCCAGTCGCCAGCGTCGTGGCGAATCAACGGCAACCACCGCCACAGCTTCGTCGTCGCCGATCCGGACAATCCAGCCCAAAAGGTGCTCAAGCTCGTTTCGACCGGCCAAACTCAAGATCGTTCGAACCACGCCGAAACGACATTTATCGGCAACCAGCCCGCAGTAAACGGTCGCGAGTACGAAATCTCGTTTCGCGCCAAGTGGATCGCCGGCACGGACCAGTTCAACACGCGGCTGTATTTCAACCGGTTGGCGCGGCGGACCACGATTGACAGCCCCACGAACGTCGGCACTCCCGGCGCACCGAACAGCCGGCTGGTCGCCAACGCCGGCCCGACCTACGACGGCTTTGCACAATCGCCGGTTGTGCCGGCGCTCGGACAGCCGGTCACCGTATCGGTCAACGCGGCCGACCCCGACGGCGTGGCGAGCATGATGCTGCGATATTCTGTTAATGGCGGCGCACTGGTGAGCACCACCATGACGCACGAGGGCGGCGGCCGCTACGTCGGCACGATTCCCGGCCAGGCATCGGCCGGCGCGATCGTGCAGTTCTTCGTCGAGGGCACCGACGCGCTCGGCGCCGCGTCGACGTATCCGGCGGCCGGCGCGGACTCGCGCGCTCTATATAAAGTTCAAGACGGCCAGGCTCAAGCCGCCGGCAAGCACAGCATCCGCATCATCATGACCACTGCGGACGCCCAATTCATGCACAACATCGTCAATGTGATGAGCAGCGAAGAACTGCGGGCCACCGTCGTCTACGACGAACAAGAGGTCTATTACAACGTCGGCGTGTCGCTCAAGGGGAGCATGGCCGGTCGGCCGAGCACGACATTCGTCAGTTTCCGCATCAAGTTCAACGCCGATCAAAAGTTCCGCGGCGTCCACGAGGACATCGCGCTCGACCGTTCCGGCCGCGGCGCGATCGTCACCAACGGCCAGGACGAATTGCTCCACAAGCAAATGATCGCCGCGGCGGGCGGCGGCTTGCCGTCGCAATACGACGACCTGGCGTACGTTATTTCGCCGCTGGGCAACGTCAACGGCTCGGCGATTCTGATGCTCGGCGAATACAGCGAAGTGTTCCTCTCCGAACAGTACGCCAGCGGAGGCGATGGCACCGTCTTCAACTACGACTTGGTCTATTACCAGAACAACACCGCCAACGGCCTGGTTGACGGCGACAAGATTCCCACCGGCTACGGCCATCCGTCCTACAACGTCGACCTTGAAGACCTCGGCGACGACAAGGAGCGTTATCGGTTCCATTACCGAATCCAGAACAACCGCCAGCAGGACGATTACAGCCATTTGATACCGTTCCTCAAGGCGATGACCCTCACCGGCAGTACGAACGGCGGCGCGCTCGACCTGGCCACGCAAGCCACGATGGACGTCGACGAGTGGATGCGCGTGTTCGCGGCCCAGTCGCTCGCCGGCGCGGGTCCGGATCTCTACGGCCGCGGCTTGCCGCACAACTTGCGGCTCTACGTGCGGCCCGAGGATGGCCGCGTGCTGGCGCTACCGTGGGACTGGGATCTATACGCTTTCGGATTGTCCGCCACCGCCGATGTATTCCCCAGCGGCAACATCCGCAAGGTCGTCGACATTCCGTCGAACAAGCGACTATTCCTCGGCCACCTTAACGATCTGATGAACACGACGTTCAACAGCGCGTACCTGTCCTATTGGACGACGAATTTCGGCAATCTACTGCCGGGCCAGAACTTCACGGCGGCGCTTCAGTATATGGACAACCGCGGCGCGTACGTCGCCAGCCAGCTTCCGGCCAGCGTGCCGTTTTCCGCTTCTACCGGTGATATCAGCAACGCTACGACGCTCGTCGACGAACCGACGGCGGCGACCGCCCTCGTGCCGTCCGTGGCCAATGGCGGCGACCTGCTCGACGCATCGTGGATGTTGCCCGGCTTCGACGACGCGGCATGGCAGAGCGGCACGACCGCCGTCGGCTACGAGCGGGCAAGCGGCTACGAAAGCCTGATCGGTCTCGACGTGCTCGACGCCGTCGACACGGACGGCGACGGCACGAACGAAAACAACAGCGTCTACGTCCGCATTCCGTTCGACGTCGCCGACCCGTCGTCGTTCGATCGGCTCAAGCTGCGGATGAAGTACGACGACGGCTTCGTCGGCTTTCTCAACGGCGTCCAAGTCGCCCAGGCAAATCAGCCGGCAACGCTCGTCTGGAACGCCGCAGCCACCGCCAGCCACGCCGACACGGACGCTGTGCAGTTTCAAGAGTACGACATCAGCGCCTTCCGCTCCGCCCTCGTCGTCGGCGAAAACGTGCTGGCGATTCATGGCCTCAACTTCGGCGCGGGCAGCAGCGACATGCTGATCTCGCCGCAATTGGTCGGCGAGGAGATCGCATCCGGCAGCGAGAATATCACCGTGAACGGCCCCACGGTCACGCTCGGCGGCTCGGCCTGGATCGACGTCCACGAAATCCGCCTCGCCGGACAGACCGACCCGCTCGTCATCACGTATCCGACCACGACCACCTGGCAGGCGACGGTTCCGGTCGCGTTCGGTCCGCAGACGCTCACGTTCGAAGCCTACGATTTCCAAGGCAACCTCGTGGCCACCGACACGGTCAACGTCACCAGCACGTTCTCCGATCGGCCGCTCGAAGATTTCCTGCGGATCAGCGAACTGATGTATCATCCGGCCGATCCATCGGCGGCGGAAACCGCGGCCGGCTTCGGCGACTCCGACGAATTCGAGTTCGTCGAACTGGTCAATACGAGCACCACGCGCACGCTCGACCTGACCGGCGTCAAATTCACCGACGGCATCACATTCGATTTCACCGGCAGCAGCGTGACGAGCCTCGCGCCCGGCGAGTACGTGCTGGCCGTCGTCAATCTCGCCGCGTTTTCCACCCGCTACGACACCACCGGCATGAACATCGCCGGGCAATACTCCGGTCGCCTCAACAACGCCGGCGAGCGCTTGGTGCTCGTCGATGGCAGCACCACCACGCTGCACGACTTCACCTACGACGACACCTGGTATCCCACGACCGACGGCGCCGGGCCGTCGCTGGTCGCCGTCGATCTTGCTGCGGCCAAGAGCCAGTGGAACGACGCCAGCGGTTGGCGGGCAAGCAACTCCACGACAGGTTCGCCCGGCGGTCCCGACAGTTCCGCCGACCTACTCGGCGATCTCAACGGCGATCACCTCGTTGGTCTGGCCGATCTCGCGATTCTGCAAGCCCACTTCGGCATTGCCAGCGGAGCGCTAGCCGCCGACGGCGACCTCAACGGCGACGGCGCCATCAACCGCGCCGACGCGGCACTGCTCGCCAGGCAGTTTGGCAAGCCGTCGACAACGCCGCTTTCGCCCTCGCCCGCCGCGGCGGCGATCGTTCGCCACGTCGATTCCGTCCTTACCGAACGAGTGAGCCAGGCCGCCAGCGAACTTTCCGCGCGAACGGCAAGCCGACGCATTGCCGCCTCGACGCGCAATCGCCCGATGTCGCTCACCGCCGCGGCCATCGACGCTTCGCTCGGCGGCGACGACGTGCTTCGCGCATCGCGAGGCAGCGACGCCGTAAACAGTATGCGGGCAAAAGCATTTCGAGCCGTTCGTCGCGGCTGATCGCCCAATTTCTTCGAATTACGAGCCATTCGGTCGCGCGGGCGGAGCGTGCGACGGTTCGCGCTTGCGGCAGCACGCCCGGCCGCCGATACTACGTGCGTCTGCCGAATCCGGAAACTGTGAGCGGCGAATCCTATTGTAGGAGGCGAATCCTTTCGCCGAATGGATTGTCGGGCGAATCTTTCGGCGAAAGGATTCGCCCCCTACAGTTCCGGGGTTGGCGCCATGCGAGCAGCGCTATCCCGTGCGAAGTGCCGTCGTCGCAATCTCGCAAATCGTCGCGATTCCAATCGCCGCAATCACCGACAGGAGCCGGGCCATGTTTCGCTACACTGCTCTCGTTACGATCGTCGCACTGGCGACAGCGTCTGCCGCTCAAGCCCAAGACCGCGACACCAAAGTCCGTAACGACCGCGACCAGCTCAAGGACAGCGACGTCTGGGTCTACAACGACTTCGACCGGGGCGTCGCGGAGGCCAAGCGGACGGGCAAACCGCTGATGGTCGTGCTGCGGTGCATTCCTTGCGAAGCGTGCAGCGAGTTCGACAAGGCCCTGCTGGCGGACGTAACCGTTGTCCGCGACCTGTTCGACAAGTTTGTCTGCGTTCGCGTCGTACAGGGCAATTCACTGGACCTGTCGCTGTTTCAGTTCGACTACGACCAGTCATTCCACATCATGTTCTTCAATGCCGACAAGACGATCTACGGCCGTTACGGCACGCGCTCGGCCCGGCCGGAGCGCGAGGACATGACGATGAAAGGCCTGCGGCAAGCGATGCTCGCCGTGCTCGACCTGCACAAGAACTATCCCGACAACAAAGCCCGGCTCGCCGGCAAGCAGAGCAAGAAAACCGAATTCGCCGTGCCCGAGGAGATGCCGGAGCTAAAAGGCAAATACGGCGCGAAGCTAGATTACGCCGGCGAGGTGGTCCGCAGTTGCATCCACTGCCACCAGATTCGCGATGCCCAGCGGTCCGTTTATCGCCAGCAGAACAAGCCGCTGCCGCTGGAAGTTCTGTATCCGTTTCCGCTGCCGGAAACGATTGGACTGCGGATGAATCCCGACGCGGCGGCCGAGATAGCCGACGTTGCGGAAGGCTCGATCGCCGCCAGAGCCGGACTGCAGGAGGGCGACAACATCACGTCGCTCGCCGGACAGCCACTGCTCTCGACGGCCGACTTACAATGGGTGCTACACAACGCACCGGAATCGGGTGAACTCGTCGCGGTTGTCACGGGCAAAGTTCGCGAAGGCGGCCGCGTTCCGCTAACAGACCAGACGACACTCAAGCTTCCACAAGACTGGCGCGAGCGCAGCGACATCTCTTGGCGCGTTTCGACCTGGCATCTCCGCGGCCTGGGCACGGGCGGACTCGTCCTGGAAGACCTCAGCGACGACGTCCGCCGCGATCGCGGAATCGCCGACGACGTGCTCGCCCTGCGCGTCAAACACGTCGGTCTCTACGGCCAGCACGCGGCGGCCAAGAACGCCGGATTCCAAAAGGACGACGTCATCACTTCGGTCGGCGAGTTGACCGGTCGCTTGAGCGAAGGCCAGTTCCTCGCCCACGCCCTTACGCATCGCGCCGGCGAAAAGCTGCCAACCAAAGTCCTCCGCGGCCGCAAGACGGTCGAATTGAAGCTGCCGATTCAGTGATCTCGAAGTTCAACGCACGGCGACAATTCGGCGGCGACATTCCAAATGATCCAGCCCTACCTTTCCAACGACGCACTGCTGGCCGACATTGCCGCGGCGGCGACGAATGAGGACGAGTTGCATCTGTGGTGGCTGGGACAGAGCGGATTTCTGGTCCAACATCGGCAGCGACACTTGCTGTTCGATCCATATTTGTCCGACTCGCTGACGAAGAAATATGCCGAAACGGACAAGCCGCACGTGCGGATGACCGATTTGTGCGTTCGGCCCGAGCGGCTCGATTTTGTCGACGTCGTCACGTCCAGCCACAACCATACGGACCACCTCGACGCGGAAACGCTATTGGCGCTGCTCAAGGCGAACCGCGGCGTAAGTCTCGTCGTGCCCGATGCCAATCGCCAGTTCGCCGCCGATCGATTGGGACTGCCGATCGACCGGCTGGTGGGACTCGATGACGGCGCAAGCGTCGACGTGGCCGGCTTTCGGATCACCGGCGTCCCCGCGGCACACGACGAAATCGAGCAAGACGACGCGGCGCGGCACCGCTATCTGGGCTACGTCGTGCGCACGGGTCCGTGGACGATCTACCACAGCGGCGACACGCGGCTGTACCCCGGCATGGCCGAGCGTCTGCGGCCGCACGGCATCGACGTCGCGTTATTGCCGATCAACGGGGCCGCGCCACAGCGGCGCGTGTCAGGCAATCTCAACGGCCGCGAGGCCGCCGGTTTGGCTCACGCCATCGGCGCGCGGCTGGCGATTCCATGCCATTACGACATGTTCGCGTTCAACACGGCCTCGCCCGACGAATTCACCGCCGAAGCCGCTCGGCTTGGCCAGCGCGTCGCGGTGCTGCAATGCGGCCAGCGGTGGACCGCCGAGTAGTGGTTGGAGATTGAAGGTTAGCGGTTAGGAGAAATCGTCGGCGCGCGAAATTCCAACTTCTAAACTCAACGTCCAGCCCGCCCGGCTTGACACTTCCGCCTGCGAGCGATACACACAGGGGGGAATTCTCCGCACGCTCGTCGTTTTTGTCGAACCGGCCGTCGGTTTTGTCGGACGAGTGCGGCGCGGTCAGCCTTGGGTGTAGGATGCCATGTCAGACCTAACTCCGCTTACTATTGCCATTATCGTAGTTGTCATCATCGTTGGCTTGGTGATCGTGACGATCTTTGCGAGTTATTTTCGGCTGTGGATCCAGTCGGTCACCACCGGCGCGAACATCACCATCTTCGACCTGATCGGCATGACGCTGCGGAAGGTGCCCGCCCGGATCATCGTTCGCAGCAAAATCATGGCCGTGCAGGCGGGCTTGGACGAAGAGACCGGCATCACGGCGCGGGCCCTCGACGCTCATTTTCTGGCCGGCGGCAACGTGCCGAAGGTGATTATGGCGATGATCGCGTCGAGCAAAGCGAAGATCATCAATCTCGACTTCCGCACGGCGACGGCGATCGACCTGGCCGGCCGCGACGTGCTCGACGCGGTGAAAACCAGCGTTTATCCGAAGGTGATCGATTGCCCGGCCCGCAATGGCCCGCGGCAGACGCTCGACGCGGTGGCCAAGAACGGCATCCAACTCAAGGTCCGCGCCCGCGTGACGGTCCGCACGAACCTGTCGCAGTTGATCGGCGGAGCGACGGAAGAGACGATCATCGCCCGCGTCGGCGAGGGCATCGTCAGCGCGATCGGCTCGGCTGGTTCGCACGCCGAAGTGCTGGAGAATCCGGACCGCATCTCGAAGGCTGTGCTCGCCCGTCGGCTCGATTCGCAAACGGCGTTCGAGATCGTGTCGATCGACATCGCCGATATCGACGTGGGGGCGAACATCGGCGCGCGGCTGCAAGCAGATCAGGCCGAGGCCGATACGCGCGTCGCTCGTGCGGCGGCGGAAAATCGCCGCGCCATGGCCGTCGCCCAAGAGCAGGAAATGGTGTCGGCGATGGAGGAGAGCCGGGCGAAGGTCGTCGAAGCCGAGGCCGAAGTGCCCAAGGCGATCGCCGACGCCTTTCGATCGGGCCGGCTGGGCATCATGGATTACTACAAGCTGCGCAACATCCAGGCCGACACGGACATGCGGCGTTCGATTGCCACGCCGCAGACGACCGCGTAGCCGCGAAGAATCGCCCTTCGTTGCCCGGCGAGTCGGCGTATAATTGCGGCAGTTGGCGCTCCCGACCGAATGGGCAGCCGATCGAATGTCCCAGATCGAAATCGTGCGACCATGCCGAACATGCTTCCGATTCTCGCGGCCCCCAATTTCGGCGATCTGCTCAGCGCGCTGGTGCCGGTCGTGATCTTCGTGATTTGGGTGGTCGGCCAGATCGCCAATCGGGCGAAACCGCCGGCGGCCAAACCGATCCGCCGACCGCAGCGACGCGCCGACGCAGACGCCGACTGGGCAAACAACGCGGACGACGACGTCGTCGTGGCGCAGGCGGCCGGCGATGGCGAAAAGAAGACGGTGTTCGACGAAATCGAGCAGTTTCTCGCCCGCGCCCGCCAACAGACGCAGCAGGGCAAGACGCCGCAGCGTCCGGTCGCGGCGAAGCCAATCGTCGCCGAGCCGGTCGTCGCCCAATTGGCCACACCGCGTCGTGGGCTGAGCGGCGAGATGTCGTCGACGTCAGGAAACCTCTCCGCCCGCACGCAGGTCGCTACGCAAGTTAAGGAGTATCTCGACACGTCGGACATCGACGCCCACGTCGAACTGCTCGGCGACGCGGTCGAGATCGCCGACGACGTGATGGAAGCGCACCTCAAGGAGGTGTTCGACCATCGCATCGGGACGCTGCAACAGATGGCCGCCGAGACGCCCGCCACGCGCCGCGCGGCGTCCAACGCGCAAAAACGGGCCGCCGGTCAACGGGTGACCGTCCCGCCGGTCGATTTCGCCGCCATGCTCGCCAACGCGGGCAGTCTGCGCAAGGCAATCGTGCTCACCGAAATTCTTCAGCGCCCGTCGGAACGCTGGTAGCGTGCAAGGCTACGCTTCTGACTGTGGAAAGTCGTTGCCGAGGCGTTTGGACGGCGCGAAAATGCGGGTTGCCAATCGCACCGGCGTCGACAAAGATAGTCGCGTCGCAACGATTCGCCTCCTCCAGTCCTCAACCTCCAGCCCCCGGTCCCCGCGATGACCCTACCTGCGATTACTCCCGGCAAGACGCGCCTCGGTTGGATCGGCACCGGCGTGATGGGCACGAGCATGTGCGGCCATCTGATCGCCGCCGGATATGGCGTAACCGTCTTCTCCCGCACCAAGAGCCGCGCGGAGCCGCTCGTCGCCAAGGGCGCGACCTGGGCGGCCAGTCCCAAGGCCGTCGCCGAAAACGCCGACGTGGTGTTCTCGATCGTCGGATTCCCCAGCGACGTCCGCGAAGTGATGCTCGGCAAGAACGGGGCGCTGGCCGGCAGCAAGACGGGCAGCATCCTCGTCGACATGACGACCAGCCAGCCGGCCTTAGCGGTCGAAATCGCCGCGGCGGCCAAGGCCCAGGGCGTACATAGCGTCGACGCGCCGGTTTCCGGCGGCGACGTCGGCGCCCGAGAGGCAAGGCTGTCGATCATGATCGGCGGCGAGGCCGACGCGGTCGCCGCCCTCACGCCGCTGTTCGAGGTGATGGGCAAGACGATCGTCCATCAAGGCCCCTCCGGCGCAGGCCAGCACACGAAGATGGTCAACCAGACGCTGATCGCCTCGGCGATGATCGGCGTTTGCGAAGCGCTGCTCTACGGTCACAAGGCCGGTCTCGATTTGAAGACCGTCATGCAGTCGATCGCCAGCGGCGCGGCGGGTAGCTGGTCGCTCTCCAACCTCGGCCCGCGGATCATCGACAACAACTTCGACCCCGGCTTCTACGTAGAGCACTTCATCAAGGACATGGGCATCGCGCTGGAAGAAGCCCGGCGGATGAACCTCGCCCTGCCCGGCCTGGCCCTCGCCCACCAACTCTACGTAGCGCTCGCGGCCCAAGGCCACGCCCGCGACGGCACGCACGCGCTGCAACTCGCACTGGCCAAGCTGTCTGGCATCGATTGGAAGTCGCGATAGCCGACATCACGGTAGCCGACGCCGCTGTCACCGACACCGCAGACGCCGAACCGATCGACGCGGCGCAATTTACGCGCCGTGGTCCGGTCGCTCGAATCGCACGTGCTCGATCAAGACCGCCGAGTTGCCGTTGGCGTCGCGATACGCCGAGATGGCGGCCAGCGCGGCCATCGCGTGTTCGTAATGTAGCTGCGGATCGAAGCGCAGCCGGGCGTCGATATCCGCGCGCAGGTTTGACGGACCATCGACGTCGGCCACGAGCATCACGATGCGATGAAGCGCCTGCACGTCCGGCCCGAGCGAGCGGTGGTTGACGCGAACGTCGGCCAATCGCCCTTCGGCGTCCGCGACAAGATGCACGTGCAGCGTTTCCTCCGGGCGCAATTCGGCGTTTTCATCCGACGAGACCGCCGGCATCGAAACGCCGAAATCTCCCTCCGGCACGACGACGCGAAAAGTGAGAATGAAGAACGCCAGCAACTGAAACACAACGTCGATCATCGGCGTCATGGCCGACTCACGGTGGTTCGGCTTGGGCGATGCAATCGATTTCAATCGCATGGTGCGGTTCCGGGCGCAATCGAAGCGGTTACGGCGGCGCTTGCGAAGGCGGCTCGATCGCAGCATCGGCCGCGGCGCGCAATCGCCGGACAAATCAGATTCGCCGTTGGCCGCGCGGACTATTGCATGGCGAAAGAAATACGGCTTGGCCATTCATGCAGCTTTCGGTGCTTTGCGGCCATCAAGGCGATCCGCTACCATGCGTGGCACGCGGGCAAGCTTTGCGAGTCGCAATCGGCCCTCACGATTCACTCCCAATCGAGGATCACCATGCGTCATTTTTTGCTGTCGCCCGTTATCGCTTTGGCTTCGTTGATAGCATTTGCCGCTGCGCCCGCCCCGGTTCAGGCCGACGCCACGGCCGATTTCCACCGTCTGCTCGACGAATCGTGGGAAGCCGACATGCGGGCCGATCCATTATGGGCCACCCAGACCGGCGATCATCGCTTCGACGACGCCCTGCCGGATCTGTCGATTATGCACGTGAGATACCGGAATGCTCAAAAGACGGTGTTGGCCGGACGGCTGAAGGTGATCGACCGCGATGCCCTGCCGCGGGGCGAGCAGATCAATTACGACATCTTTGCCCGGCTGCTGGCTGACGATTTGGCGGAAGCGGAATTCGAGACGTATTTGATGCCGATCACGAACCGCGGCGGGTTTCATACGGAGTTTCCGGAGCTTTATAAGCGGCTGACGCTGGTGACGGCGAAGGATTATGAGAACTATATCGCCCGGCTGAGGTCGTTTGGGACGTATGCCGATGACAACATCGCGCTGATGCGGGCCGGGATCGAAAAGGGGCTGATTCTGCCGGCGGTGGTGCTCAAAGGCTACCGCGACGTAATCGAGCCGCACATCGTGGACGATCCGGAGAAGAGTTTGACGTACCGACCGTTCGTGGCGATGCCGGACACGATTTCGGCGGCCGACCAAGCGCGGCTCCGCGAGGCGGCAAAGCAGGCCATCCGCGAGAGCGTCGTACCGGCGTATCGGCGGTTCTTGACGTTCATGGAGAAGGAGTACGTGGCGGCCGCGCCGGGCCAGATTGGCGCGTCGTCTTGGCCGAACGGCCGCGATCTGTATCGGCATCGGATTCGCCAGTTCACAACGCTCGACATCACGCCGGAGGAGGTGCATCAGCGCGGGCTCAGCGAAGTGAAGCGGATTCGCGTGGAGATGGAAGGCGTCGTGCGGCGGGCGAAGTTCGACGGCTCGGTCGAAAAGTTCATCGAGTTTCTGCGGACCGACCCGCAGTTCTACGCCAAGACGCCGCAGGAACTGTTCGAGCACGTCGGCTATATCTGCAAGCGGATCGACGGCGAGTTGCCGCGGCTGTTCAAAGTGTTGCCGCGGACCCCGTATGGGCTGCGGGCGATTCCCGACTATATCGCGCCACAGACGACATCCGCCTATTACATGGTGCCCAGCGGCAACGGCGAGACGGCCGGGTTCTATTATTTGAACACCTACAACCTCAAGAGCCGCCCGTTGTACGAAATGGAGGCGCTGTCGCTGCACGAGGCGGTGCCGGGCCACCATTTGCAGCTTGCCTTGCAGCAGGAAATGAACGATCTGCCCAAGTTTCGCCGCTACCACGGGTTCACCGTGTTCGTCGAGGGTTGGGGGCTGTATGCCGAGCGGCTCGGACTGGAAGTCGGGTTTTATCAAGACCCGTACACGGATTTCGGGCGGCTGACGTTCGAGATGTGGCGGGCGTGCCGGCTGGTGGTCGATACGGGTATTCACTACATGGGTTGGTCGCGGCAACAGGCGATCGACTACATGGCCGCGAACACGGCGCTTTCGCTGCACAACATCGCCGCGGAAGTGGATCGGTACATTTCCTGGCCAGGACAGGCCGTGGCGTACAAGACCGGCGAAATGAAGATTCGCGAGCTACGCGCCCGGGCGGAGAAGAAGCTGGGAGTGAAGTTCGACGTGCGGGAGTTTCATCGCGTGGTGCTGGGGAGCGGTTCTGTGCCGCTGGCCGTATTAGAGGAGAACGTCGACGGATACATCAACGAGACGGCAATGGATGCAACGGCGGAAGTTTCGGCCACCAGCGATAAGTGGAACTATCCGGCCACGCGCAAGGGAGACCAGATAGACGACCTTTACGGAACGAAAGTGGCCGATCCGTATCGCTGGTTGGAAGACCCGGACTCGCCGGAGACGAAGGCGTGGGTCGCGGCGGAGAACAAAGTCACGTTCGGATATTTGGAGTCTCTGAGTGAGCGCGAGAAACTGAGCAAGCGGCTCACGGAGTTGTGGAACTACGAACGGTACGGCATCCCGCGGCAACGTGGCGGGCGGTACTTCTACGAGCGGAACGACGGGCTGCAGAATCAGAGCGTGCTGTACGTGGCGGAATCGCTCGACGCCGAGCCGCGGGTGTTGCTCGATCCGAACACGCTCTCCAAGGATGGCACGGTGGCGCTTTCTGCGACCGCCACGAGTGACGACGGCAAGCTAATGGCCTACGCCACGTCCGCCGGCGGCAGCGACTGGCGAGAGTGGAAAGTCCGCGACGTGGCGACCGGCAAGGACTTGGAGGATCACATCCAGTGGTCGAAGTTCTCGGGAGCTTCGTGGTCGAAGGACGCCAAAGGTTTCTATTACAGCGCCTACGACGCTCCGCAGGACGCTGAAGTGCTGACCGGGTCGAACTATTTTCAGAAGCTGTTTTACCACTCCCTCGGTGAACCACAGGCAAAGGACCGCCTGGTCTACGAGCGGCCGGATCAAAAGGAATGGGGCTTCGAGCCGCATGTCACCGATGACGGCGACTACCTCGTGATTCACGTGTGGCGAGGCTCCGTGCAGAAGAACGGCATTTTCTACAAGCACCTGCGAAACGAGGACGCCAAGGTCGTCGAGCTGCTCAGCGAGTTCGATGCCGAGTACGAGTTTCTCGGCAACGACGGGCCGAAGTTTTTCTTTCGCACCGATGCGGGGGCGGAGCGGAGCCGGATCATCGCCGTCGATCTGGCCAAACCGGACCGCGAAAACTGGCAGGAAATCCTCGGCGAGGCCGAGGAAACGCTGATCAGCGCCAGCATTGTCGCCGATCGGTTCATCGCGGCCTATCTCAAGAACGCTTCCAGCGCTGTCAAGGTGTTCGATCTGTCCGGCAAGTTCATCCGCGACGTGAAACTGCCGGGCATCGGCACGGTGGGTGGTTTTGGCGGTAAGCGGGACGACAAGGAGACGTTCTACGCCTTTACCAGCTACACGTCACCGGGGGCGATCTACCGCTACGATCCCGCCACGGGCGAATCGACGTTGTTCCGCCAGCCGAAGGTCGCCTTCAACTCCGACGATTACGTCACCGAGCAGGTCTTCGCCAACAGCAAGGACGGCACGCGGGTGCCGATGTTCTTGACGTACAAGAAGGGTTTGAAGAAAGACGGCCGCAACCCGACGATTCTGTATGCCTACGGCGGCTTCAATATCCCGATCACGCCGACATTCTCCGTGACGAGTCTGGTGTGGATGGAGCAGGGCGGGATTTGGGCCGTGGCAAATCTGCGCGGCGGCGGAGAGTATGGCCGCACGTGGCACGAGGCCGGCATGTTGGACCGTAAGCAGAACGTGTTCGACGATTTTCAAGCCGCGGCCGAGTGGTTGATCGAGAGCAAGTACACGTCGAGCGACCGGCTGGCGATTCAAGGGGGCAGCAACGGCGGATTGCTGGTCGGCGCTTGCCTGACGCAGCGGCCGGACTTGTACGCGGTCGCCCTGCCGGCGGTCGGCGTAATGGACATGCTGCGGTTCCACAAGTTCACGATCGGTTGGGCGTGGGTGCCGGAGTACGGCTCGGCCGACGACGCCGAGCAGTTCAAGACGCTCATCCAGTACTCGCCGCTGCAAAACCTGCGGCCCGGCAGGAAGTATCCGGCCACGCTCATCACCACGGCCGATCACGACGACCGCGTGGTGCCGGCTCACAGCTTCAAGTTCGCCGCGGCGCTGCAAGCCGCACAAGCCGGCGACCGACCGGTGATGATCCGCATCGAAACCCGCGCGGGCCACGGAGCCGGCAAGCCCACGTCGAAACGAATCGAAGAGGCCGCCGATATTCTGGCGTTCACGCGCGATCAAATGGGCGTGAGCGGAAGGGGCGAATAGGCCGCGGCTGCTCGCTCGAAGAGCAATCGGTCAGCGTAAAGAAAGAGGGTTGCTGGCGGGCGTTTCTTCGCGTTCCGGGCTAGGCCGAACCTGCGGCCTGCGGTAATCTCACCGCCGCCGCGACTACGATGCAGTGCGTCGGACCGTTGCCGCGACGCCGGTTCTTGTTTCCTTTCGATGAAGCGCCTCGATGAAGACGAACGACTCGACCGCCGGCCGGTTTGGGACGTTCGGCGGCGTGTTTACGCCCTGCACGCTGACGATTCTCGGCGTGATCATGTTTCTGCGGTTCGGCCACGTGGTCGGGCAAGCGGGCATTTATCACGCGATCGCCATCGTGGCCGCGGCGCAAGTGATCTCGCTGCTGACTGGACTGTCGCTATCGGCGATCGCCACGAACACGCGAGTCAAAGGGGGCGGGGCGTACTTCGTCATCAGCCGCAGCTTGGGCATGGAGTTCGGCGGCGCGATCGGCGTGGTGTTCTTTTTCGCCCAGGCGATCTCGGTGGCGATGTACGTGATCGGGTTTTCCGAGGCGCTGCTAGGAACGGTGTCGATCGCCGGGGCGACGCTGCCGATTGTGGCGAGCGTGGTGAACTTGTTCGTGTTCGCTTGCGTGTACATCGGGGCCGGTTGGACGATCAAGCTGCAATACGGAATCTTGGCGATTCTGGTGGCGGCGCTGATTTCGTTTTATTGGGGGGCGTTCGAGTCGATCGATCCGGACGTGATCCAGGGCAATTTGCATTCGAGTTACTTGGAGGGGCACGATTTCTTCACGATGTTCGCCCTATTCTTTCCCGCCGTAACCGGAATCATGGCGGGGGCGAATATGTCCGGCGATCTGGCGAACCCGGCGCGGTCAATTCCGCGGGGGACGCTGCTGGCCGTGGCCGTGACGGGGGCGGTTTATCTGAGCCAGGCGGTGCTGCTCGGTTGCGTGCGATCGAGCAGCACGCTTCTTAACGACAGTCTCGTGATGTGGGACGTGGCCCGCTGGCCCGTGCTGATTACGGCGGGCGTGTTCGCCGCGACGATCTCGTCGGCGCTCGGCAGCATGATGGGCGCGCCGCGAATCTTGCAGGCGTTCGCCCGCGACGACGTATTCGCGTGGCTCAAACCGCTGGCCAAGGGAAGCGGAGCGAGCGGCGAACCGCGGCGGGCGACCGTGCTGACGTTTGCCATCGCACAGGTGGCAATCGTGCTCGGCGATTTGGACGCGATCGCGCCGGTCATCACGATGGCGTTCATGATTACTTACGCCACGCTGAACCTGGCTACGTTCTACGAGGCGATCACGAAAAACCCGAGCTATCGGCCGCGGTTCCGCTATTGCCATTGGTCGTTGTCGCTGTTGGGCGCGGTCGGCTGCGTGGCGGTGATGCTGTTGATCGACTGGCGGTGGGCGATCGTGTCGATGGCGGCGATGGCGCTGTTGCACTGGTACATCGGCCGCAAGGAGATCGAGTCGCAATGGGGCGACATGCAGGCCGGGTTGACGTTCGCCCGCACGCGGAAGAATCTGCTCAAGCTTGAAGACGCGGCGTTTCATCCGAAGAATTGGCGGCCGATCATCTTGGCGTTCAGCGGCAGCGGCTGGAGCCGGCCGCATTTGGCCGTGTATGGGCATTGGTTTACGACGGGGCACGGGCTGCTGTCGCTCGGTTACGTGATTCAGGGCGACATCGACAATCGGCTGGAACGGCGGCGGAATCAACAGCGGATTCTGCGCAACTTCATCGCAGAGGAAGGACTGCAGGCGTTTCCGGCCGTGGTCGTCGCGCCGTTTGTGTCTGACGGCATCGAATCGCTTGTGCAGTGTCACGGCATCGGCATGCTCAGCGCGAACACGGTGCTGCTCGGATGGCCGAACGATGCGGACAAGGCCGAACCGTTCTTGGCGACGCTACGGACCGTCGCCGCCTTGGAGCGGAGCATCATCGCCGTCCGATTCGCCGTCGAGCCAGAAGATCCCTGGTGCGTGCCGCCGGGAACGATCGACGTTTGGTGGCGCGGGCGGGAGAACGGCGACTTGATGTTGCTGCTCGCGCATTTGCTCACACTCGACGACGAGTGGCGAAACCACACGATTCGGCTGCTCCGCGTGATTCCATCGGAAGCGGGGCGCGAAGACGTGCGACGGCATTTGGTGGAATTGGCGGATGCGGCGCGGATTCACGCCGAACCGGTCGTGATCGTGGCGGCCGATGCGCGCGAAGCGATCCAGCGAACGTCGGATTCGGCGGCGCTGGTGTTCTTGGGCTTCGACGTGCCAGAGCAGGGGCGAGAGAAGGAGTTCTTCGAGCGCATGCAGCACGTGGCCGGGCGGCTGGAGCGGGTGGTGTTCGTGGATAGCATCGGCGGGATGTCGCTGGAGACGTGATGCTTCGAAGCATCTGCGCCGATTGCTTGGCGCCTATCCCAGAACGGTAGGCGGCGAATCCTTTCGCCCCAGGAATCGCTCGACAATGCTTTCGGCGAAAGGATTCGCCTCCTACAGAATTCGGTTTCGGGATAAGCACTTGGCGGTTTTCAACCGTGAATGCAGGCTCGTCAAACGGCGGCCAGCGGCGTCGATTTGGCGCGGGCTTCGGCATGCCGCGCGATTGTCGCGAGCAACGCGGGCCGATCGATCGGCTTCGCCGCATAGTCCGAGCAGCCGGCATCGAGACACTTCTGCCGGTCGTCGCTCATCGCGTTCGCAGTCAGCGCGATGATCGGTCCGTCGTAACCCTCCGCTCGGAGCCGCCGTGTCGCCTCGTATCCGTCGCACACGGGCATCTGCATGTCCATCAGCACGACGTCGAAGGGCCACCGATCCTGCTCGCCCTTGTCAGCTTGTCCCTCAATCCGTCCCATCGCCCGTTCGACGGCCAATTGTCCGTTTTCGACGATCGTCACATCCGCGCCGGCCTTGCGTAGCACCAGCGAAATCAGCCGCTGGTTGTCGATTCCATCCTCGGCGAGCAAGATTCGGCAAGCGAGCTCGCTTGTGTTAAGCGTCAATTAGTTCGCCTGAACGAGCGTCAATTAGACGGGCCGGGGC
>JBBDYI010000204.1:0-22202 GCA_040901705.1 Pirellulales bacterium
ATGACCCAACCCAGACTCCGCCATCATATCCAAATGTACGCGCTGGCCCTGGGTCAGTCCCCTTTTTCAACAGGCTGTTTGTGGCTCGTCACGACTACGAATTAGGGTGTGGTTTGTCGTAATCTCAAGGCACTGTTGTACGAGGTAAGCAGTGGCCTCCGGATTTTTTGGCGGCGACGCGGCCGAGTGGCCTGAATTTTGGTGGAAATCGGGCCACGGATTTGGTACACCTTTGAGAACTGGATGACCTTAGCGGCTGTCCAGAACGAGAACGCTTGATTTCGGCACCGAAGGAGGCGAATCCTTTCGCCTGCGGAACCGCCAACCGACATCTCGGCGAAAGGATTCGCCTCCTACAGTGAGGATTCCCGCCAACTCTTTTCGGAAAGCATTTGAGATGCCTTCGATCGGGCTGGGCAGGTCAGTCGAGAGGCCGCGGCACCGTGCGTTTGTATTTCGGGGCGGCGCGTTCGCATACCTCAGGGGAGGGAATTATTTGACATTGCTCGTGTTTTTTTGGAATGCGGCAGGACTCGGCCTGGAAGCGTGGGAAGTTTCGGGGGTGCGGGGCACAGGTACTCGCGATAGTGAGTCGGGCGGCGGCTCTGCACTGGCAGAGCCAGTGGCACCCAACAACAATTCACCGCACGTTAATGCACCCCACGATAGTAGCAGGAGGCAGCCAAGTCGGCTGGTCGAGGTCGTTTGAGTGTGCCACCCAGCCGCGAATGAAATCATTTGAGAAATGTCGGCGTTTAGGCCGCTTTGCCTGACCGACACGCTTTTTCGTTAGAGCAGCGATGACCGACGCTCCAAAATCTTTCGTTCACCCACGGCTTAGCCGCCGCGCCGCGATCGAAGCCGGTGCGATCGGGCTGCTTGGCCTGGGGACGAATCATCTTGCGCCGCTGCGTGCCGCGACCGCGACGCAAACCGCGCCTAAGGCGAAGTCCGTCATATACATTTTTCTTTCCGGCGGGTTGGCCCAGCACGACAGTTTCGATCCCAAGCCCGACGCGCCGGAAAATGTTCGCGGCGAATTCGCGGCGATCGCGACGCGGTCGCCGGGAGTCCATGTTTGCGAGCACCTGCCGATGCTCGCCGCGCGAAGCGACCGCTGGGCGCTGGTCCGCTCGCTAACGCATCCGTACAACGAGCATTCCGACGGGCACATGGTCATGCTCAGCGGCCGCACGCCGCGACCGCCGGCGTTCGATCCGAACCAGCCGAAGCCGTCGGACTGGCCGTCGATCGCCGCGATTGCCGGGGACAGGATGCCCGCGGCGAACAATCTGCCGCCGGCCATCGTGCTGCCGGAGCGGCTCGTGCATAACACGGGCCGCGTGATTCCGGGTCAGTTTGCCGGCGAAATGGGCCCGCGCCGCGATCCGTGGTTTGTGGAAGCGGTGCCGTACAACGCCAAGACGTACGGCGCTTACGGCGAATACGAGTTCCATCACGAACGGGGCCGAGAGGATTCGGCCATTCGGTTTCAGGCACCAAATCTCACGCTACCGCACGGCCTGGCTCGCGGTCGGTTCGACGATCGGCTGTCGTTGGTCGATCATCTCAATCGCCAGCGCCGCGGTTGGGCCGCCGCCGCCGAAAGCCAGCGGTTCGACCGCCATCGCCAGGCCGCCCTCAGCCTGCTCAACGACCCGGCCACGCAACGGGCGTTCGACGTCACGGCCGCCGACGCGAAAACCCAAGACCGCTACGGCCGCAATTCGTTCGGCTGGTCGCTGTTGATGGCCCGCCAACTCGTCGAGGCCGGCGTGAGCCTCGTCCAGGTCAATCTCGGCAACAACGAAACCTGGGACACGCACCAAAACGCTTTTCCGAACCTCAAGAACTTTCTGCTGCCGCCGATGGATCGGGCGGTGTCGGCCCTGATCGACGATCTGGCCGACCGCGGCATGCTCGGCGAAACGCTGATCGTCATGGCCGGCGAGTTCGGCCGCACGCCCAAGGTGTTCAACCTCCCCAAGGCGAAACATCCCGGCCGCGACCATTGGGGCGCGGTGCAAACGGTGTTCTTCGCCGGCGGCGGAGTGCGCGGCGGCACGGTCGTCGGCAGTTCCGGCAAGCTGGGCGGACATCCGGCGTCGGATCCGCAGCAGCCCGAGAACATGGCGGCCACGATCTACCGGGCGCTTGGCTTGCCGCCGACGGCCGTTTGGAACGACGATGTCGACCGACCGCACCATATTTACTTTGGCGAGCCGATCGCCGGGCTGACGTAGATGGGCAGGCGGGCGGTCGCCCGTTGCGGTCCGACGGAAGCGAAGACCGCGAATTTGCGTGTGGATAGCCTTGCTTGCCGAACGTTCACCGGCTGCTTGCCAATTGCGCAAGGGACGAAACACCGCGGATGCTCACCGCACCAGGACATGACCTTTCCCATTGCCACAAAAGCACTTGCGCGATCAATCGGCGTTTTGCCAACAGTTTCTTTCGTCGTGGCACGGCGCTTGCAGTTATGCTGACCGCAACGGCGTCAACCCTAAGTGGTGTCGGCGTTGTTGGGCCTCGGAAGCATCACTACCGCGGGCCTGAATTAGACCATAGCCCTAAACTGGCACCTGTAGGAGGCGAATCCTTTCGCCGAAGGAATCGCTCGACAGTGCTTTCGCCTCCTACAGATTCTGGGACAAGCCTTTAGTCACCCGCAGAAAACGAGCGTAAGGAAGTCCGTGTCGGCTGGGCGAAATGCCATGCCGGCAGCAAACCTCTCCCCTTCCTAGGCGGCGCTTCGCCGCGGAGTTACACAACAGTATGAAGAAAATCGAAGCCATCGTCCGGCACCACAAACTCGAAGAAATTCGCGACGCCCTGGTCGGCAAAGGATTCAGCGGCATGACGGTCACGGAGGTTCAAGGCTTCGGGCGTCAAAAAGGCCGCAGCGAAATGTACCGCGGCAGCGAATACACGGTCGAATTCGTGCCGAAGGTAAAAGTCGAAGTTGTCGTGTCCGACGCCGACGCCTCGACCGCCGTCGAAGCGATTGTCGCCGCGGCCAAGACCGGTCAGGTCGGCGATGGAAAGATATTTGTCAGCGATCTGCGACAAGTCGTTCGCGTGCGAACGGGCGAAACCGACGACGCTGCTTTATAGGGTTCATGTTTTTCTGCGGCGGGACGTGGCGGAGCGGCCACGTTCACCGCGACATATTGCCAGCCGACGACGGAGGACTCGCCATGTTGCTCGATTGCCCCAGCTACGTCGACGCCGATCACGATTTGGAGCAGCGCCTGCAATCGGAACTTTCCAACAACCAGCGGACAAGCCTCAAGCGCTTACACGTCGCCGTCGCCTCGGGCATCGTGACGCTTAGCGGCTGCGTGCGTTCGTTCTACGAACGACAACTGGCCGTCCAATGCTGCCGCCGCGTGGCTGGCGTGACACAGATGATCGATGCGGTGGAAGTGGCGTAATCGAGGCATCGGCGCGATCGCATCGGTGAGAGGCTATCTATAAAGAATCGCCGAGGATCCTTACGGTAGGAGGCGAATCTTTTCGCCGACGGAGCCGCAAACCAGTGTCTCGGCGAAAGGATTCGCCTCCTACAGTGTGAAACACAAGCACGTTCTTTGTGGATAGCCTCTGAGACTGGCATCGGTGAGGCCGACGGTGGTGGTGGCAATGACGTTGCCGCTCAAGTCGTGTTCCTGCCCGCTGTCTCCCGCACACGATCCCCCATAAAAATGGATAGGCCGGTTGGTCGCCTGCTTCGGCGGCCAACCGGCCTTTCTCGTTGTTGCAGCTATTGGGGGCCACCTTTCGTCCGTCCGTCGTCGACAACGAGGACAACGAACTCGCGTGGCCACCGCGGCGGCGGTTCGCCGCGTGAGAGACTACTTCTTCTTGGCCGTGGTCTTTTTGGCCGTCGTCTTCTTCGGCGAACGCTTGGCGGTCGACTTGGTCGTCTTCTTCTTGGCCGTGGTCTTCTTGGCCGTCGACTTCTTGGGCGAACGCTTGGTCTTGGTGGCCGTCTTCTTGGCGGCCGGCTTCTTGGTTGCCATTTCCGTGGCTCCTCAGGTTTGGGCGCCGGTTCTTTGCGAAATTCGACTCCCCCTTCGGCACCCTGGCAAGGAGAGTCGCTTCTGCCTATGTTGGCAATTCGTTTCGGTTCGACCGCCGGTTTCACTTCGCTCGAACGCAGCTTTCCCACGTTCGACAACCGACGGCAAACGTCCACGCGGCGCATTTAAGCAAGTTTCTCCATTTTAGGTCAATACGAGTTTGCCGCGCGGAGCTTCGCCCGACCGAAGTGGAACGCGATTATCGTCGCGCGATCGTCGCCGCGAGGTCTCAAGCGCGATTCCACCAACGGAGCCCGCGCGACTTGTTGCCCGCCCTGTTGCTCACCATGTTGCTTTCCGACGCCATCGCCGAATATCGCCATGCCGACGCCACGGCCCATTCGCGCCGCGACGTACTCGGCCGACTCGCCAACGACGGCGGCGAGGAAGCGCTGGCGACGTTCGCGGAATTGGTTGCCGACAGCCCACCGGCGAGCGTCGAAGATGCGCTGGTTGCGTTCGCGCCATTGATGCGGCCGCGTCCCAACCTCTCCGTCGAGGCCCTGTTTCCCCGGCTTCTCGACGCCGTTGAGCACGTCAGAGTCGCCGCGATCGTCCTGGACATCGCCAACCACTTCACGCGCTCCGGTCGCCTTGGTCCGCATCCCGCAAGCGACCGCGCGGTCGTGCTGGCCGACTTGTTCGCCAAAGTGACGATCGGTCTGGAAAAACTCTCGACCGCTCCGCCAGCCGATGCCAACACCTGGGAATCCCAACGGCGGACGGCCGAAGAAGGCTTCGCGCTGTTGATCTCATTAGCCGACGCACTGGCCCTGGTCGGCGACCGGTCGGTGTGCGACAAGCTCCGCCCGGCGCTCGAATTGCCGCATCGCCGCCTTCGCACGGAGGTCGCCGCCGCATTGGCGCGACTCGGACAAGCCGACGGCATCGCCGCACTTGCCACCATGACCGCCGAACCGGTCGTCCGCGCCCGGGCGATTTACTACCTCGAAGAATTGGGATTGGCCGACGAGATACCGGGCCAGCATCGCACTCCCACGGCCAAAGCGGAAGGCGTTCTCGCCGAATGGCTCGCCGCGCCGCTGCAACTCGGCCTCGCCCCGCACGCGATCGAGCTGCTCGACCACCGCAAGCAGTTCTGGCCCGGCTATGAGGAACCCGTCGAGTGCTTTCTGCTGCGATACGCCTACTCCGCAGCCCAGGGCGAACTTCGCGGCGTCGGCATCGTCGGCCCGCTCGTTCATGCCACGGCCTGCGACGTCGACGACCTTCCGCCGGAAGACGTCTATGCCCTATTCGCCGGCTACCATGCCGAGCACGAACAGATTCAGGAAACGCCGTTGGCCAATCTCTCCGGCGTCGAGTGGGACGCGGTCGATACGCTCTGCCGAGACCTCAACGTCCTGTTCACCGAGGTGACGCCGGTCGAGGTCGGCCGGTTCTTCGGCGAGCGCCACATCGTTGCCACGGCCAAACGCGGCGGCCAACCGGGCACGGTCGTCCTGGATTCCAATGAGCCGCACTGGTATCGCGCCGGCGAACCGCAGCGCCCGCTCGGCATCGACGAAGCGTATCAAATCCACAAAGGCCGCAAGCTGCTCGCCGCGTTCAATTCGTCGCCGTCGGACGCTAAGAACGGGTAGTCCGCGTTCGCCGCTTCGCGGTCGCGGCGGCCTTCTTCGCTTTTCGCTTTGGTCGAGCCGCCGCCGGTTTGGCGTCGCCCTTTGCCGCCACGCCCGACGCATATTCCTCGTCGATCGAATCGGCCGTAATCACCCGATCGACCAGATAATGCGGCCGGCGTTTGACCTCTTCATAGACGCGGCCGACGTACTCGCCGATGACGCCGAGAAACAGCAGTTGCACGCCGGAAAGGAATGTGATCCCCAGCACGAGCGCCGTAAAGCCGGCCGGCGCGTGGCCGAGGAATACCCGTTGGTAGAGCGTAAACGCCGCGAAGGACAGCGACGCGGCGATCGTGGCCGCTCCGAGCACGGTGGCCGCGCGGAGCGGCGCGGTCGAGAACGAAAAGATTCCATCCAGCGCCAGCTTGACCAACTTCCGCGGCGTGTATTTCGACTCGCCGGCGGCTCTTGCAGCCCGCTCGACGACGATCCCCGTTTGCGGAAAGCCGACCCACGTGCGCAAGCCGCGCAGGTAGCGGTTGCGCTCCGCGGAGTTGCACAACTGATCGACCACGCGCCGCGACAGCAGCGCAAAATCGCCCGCCCCCAGCGGCAGGTCGATATCGGCCAACGATTTGATCAGCCGATAGAACGCGGCGTAACACGTTCGCAACAGCCATGCCTCCTTGCGTTCGTGCCGCACTGCGTACACGACGTCGTACCCTTCGACGTATTTTTCAAGAAACTGCGGAATCGTTTCCGGCGTGTCCTGAAGGTCCGCGTCCATCACCACGACAACGTCGCCCGTCGTGTGGTCGAGGGCCGCGGAGATCGCCGCTTGGTGTCCGAAGTTTCGCGACAGCATCACCACCCTCACCCGCGGATCGACGCGAGCGAAGGCTTCGAGCAGTTCCAACGAACCGTCGCGGCTACCGTCGTCGACGAACACGATCTCGTGTGGGCCGGCCGGCAGCGCATCGAGCACCGCCGTCAGTCGGTCGTAAAAGTGCGGCAATACCCGTTCTTCATTGAACACCGGGATCGCCACAGACAGCTTCTTGAATTGTCGCGGGGCCGCGGTCATCGCCTCGCCCTCCCCTTGAAGTAGACCATCTCGAAAAAAGCGATTCCCAACCGACCGACCGTGAACGGCTCGAACACGACTTCCGCGAACTGTGCGGTGAAGAGTTCCCGCCAGTGTTCGAGCGAACGGGGAAAGTCGCCGCGGTCGGACCTGGCCAACAGCCGCGGCAAGCCCCTTTCCTCGGGCAGCACGAGTTCGAGCACGTGAACGTGGCCGTCGTCGGTCAGTTGACCGCCAAGTTGCCGCAGAATCCGTTCGACGTTGGCCGTGTCGATGTGGTGCAGCAGACTGTTGAGCAAGATGAAATCGAATCGCGCGTCCGCCGCCGCTTCGTAGGTGCAGGCGTCGGCGGTAATGAACTCTCGGCCGTGCCGCCGCCGCGCCGTGCGAACGTAGCTTTCGTTGATGTCCAGGCCGACGTAATCGGTCTTCTCGAACAGCGCGGCGTTCGTGCCGGGGCCGCACCCCACGTCGAGCACGCGGCGGACCTTCGACAGGTCGTTGTGCCGCAGCACCGGCGCGAACTTCGCCCGTACGAACGGCGACTGCCACAGCCGGTACGCCGTCGGATGCTCCATCACGCCGGAGAGCCGCTTCAAGCTGGCCATAGGGCGGCTCCCTCCCCGGCACGGCTTGCCGCTGCGGACCGTTCCGTGCCGTCGCCAAGTCGCGGCGGGGCGAGCCACTGTGCATGCCGGTCGTCGACCAACGACAGACAGGCATACAGCAGCATCCAAAAACTCACGAAGTAGTAGTAGTTGCAGAACGCCAGCTTGGCCAACAGGAAAATCGCTCCGTAAGCGAACGCCACCACGCCGGCCCAATCGCGCGGCGAGGTAAGCGATTGTCCCAGTCGCCAGCAGGCCACGACGACGATCGCTAAATACGCTCCGAGCAACCAGCCGCCGCCAACGTCGATCTGCATCACGCGCTTGGCCCACACCAGCAGCGACAAAGCGTCCAACCGCATCGCCGTGTTGATGTAGACCGCGACGGTGCTCTCGTAAAAGCCGCGCCAATCAGCCAGGACGAATGGTCCGACAAGAACGACGAACGTCGCCGCTGCTGCGGCCAGGGCCCGCGGCACTTGTCGCCGCTCGTTGGCCCAAATCCAGGCCAGCGTCACCATGCCGGCGAGCGCCCCGTACTGCTTCGTCGCCGCCAACAAGCCGATCGCCACGCCGGAGAGCACCAACCGCCGCGACGCCAGCGACGCCGCCAACCCCGCGCCAATCGTCACCAACAACGGGTCGATCCAGCCGAGCTCCAGCACCATCAAACTCACAGGGCACGCCAACCAGGCAAGCGGCGCAAGCCATACGGCGTCGCCCTTGAGGCCGGCTCGTCGGAGCAGCACGACGATGAACGCGGCCGTCAGTAAATCGCCCGCCACGACCGCGAACCGGATGTCGCCGAGCGCATAAAACGGTGTCGCTACGTACAGGTAAGCGGGCCAATAGAAGAAGCCCGGTTCGTAGCCCTTCGCGCCCTCGTAAATGTCGGGATAAGTCTGTGCGTAGGGGTTCTTGCCGTCGAGAAAGTATTCGCACGCCAGCGAGTTGGTGACGAACACGTCGATCTGCGGGGCCGGCGCGGCGATCACGCTGCCCACACGCATCACGAACAGCGATACGAAACACGCGGCCAACAGCGTCATCGCGACGCCGCGGGGAAAACGAGGGCTACAAAAATGCCCGATACAGTACATGCCCGCGACGATCGACAGCACGAACGACGAATACGCCACCGTCATCAACGCGGCGCCCGGCTTCGCCGTAATCAACAGCGGATTCATCGCCAGCATGATCGCCGATGCGAACAACACGGCGGCCAGCGTGCCGGCCGGCGACGAGCGCTCCGAGACGAACGCCGCCGCTCCTGGCCGAAACGCCAGATAACCGACGCACGTCAGCACTCCGGCCAGCGTCCAGACCATCGTCGGATGGAACATTCCGTGCGTCATGCGGAGAATGAACCCCATCAAGACGTAGCACGACACGGCGATCGCGGATCGGCGGCTCAAGTCTGTTCGTCCAAGTTGATAGGATTGGGCGTAACGGCCGAGCCGTTCGTGCGTCGACGCATGCCTCGCGGCGGAATCACGCACCGCGGGCAAGCAAGATCGCCCGGCAAATCTAGCACGCTGCGGCGCTCGACCGACCTTGGTCATCAAGGCCCGTCTTGCTGCAACCGCACAGAATAGCGCGCCATCCCGCTACGACCGCGCCGACCCGCGCAGTCGACACGACCCGTCCGCCGCCGCCGTCGTCCCGACTCCGAGTTCGACGAATGGCATCGGTCTGCCGCGACGCAACAAACCCGCGACGGCCGCCGGCGACTGTGCAGCACACAGCGCGAACAGCGGCGAAATCAGCACGCCCCAATACTGATTGAACTCGTAACCCACCAAGGCGAACGTCGCCGCGTATCCACAAAGAGTCAATCCGACGCGGCGTCCCCACGGCGTATCCCAACTCGCCGCGCCAAGCAGCGCCAACGCGAAATACACCCCGGCGGCCGCTTGCGGCAGCACCAGAAAGAACGAATTCACCTGGGCCAGCGAGATCACAAACGCCAGCCCGCCGGCCTGCCACCACGTTCCGTCGTGCGCCGTGTCGGTCGGCAAAATGCGGGCCCGCACTTCGGCGATGTGATAAGCATAAAAAGCCGCGTACGCTGCAAAGCCCACGCACCACACCGCAGCTTCACGCCAGCGCCGCTCGCGCGCGGCCAGCACGACGGCGCCGATGCAATACGGCGCCGCCAATTCGCGGAAGAATAGCGCAGCGAGGCCCAAAGCAACGGCAAGGCCGCGTCGCTGCGACTCATAGGCGCACAGCGACAAGCCGATCAATACGCCTGCCCACATCACTGGCAAGAAATAAGCATCGCCCGTCACCAGCAACAGCGCCCCGCACAGCAAACAGCCAGCCAGCACCCCCGCGCCCGCTCCTCGTTCCTTGGCGACGCCGACCATCGCCCACAACGCGAGCACGATCGCCAGCCCTGCGAGCATTGCTTGTCCAGCGCCGGGCGACGGCAGCGCCGCGAGCATCCAAACCAACAGCGGCGTTCGCCAATTGAACACGCTCCGCGTCGGGTAGCCTTGCTTGCGAAGTTCGTCGCCGGCGACGTCGTAGTAGGCTTCGCCTTGCGCCACGCGCACGACCTCGCTGCGATACAGCGTCATGTCGTTCGCCCCGCGACTGACGGCGTCAGCCTTGCCTTTGGCCAGCGGCGACAACGTAATCGCCATACATCCGACAACGCCAATCGTCGCGGTCAATAGACACCACCGCGCCGCGCGCGGCGTGAGTCGCTCGAAGCTCGTCGGTAATTGAGGTCGTGGCAAACGTGAACTCAGGGAGGGTCCGATTGGCGACGCGGCAGGCTTCATACGCGTTGTTCCCGCGGCGAGTGGTCGTACAACCGAGGGGACTGTCCACGCGGCGGAAGCGAGCCAATTTCAAGAAATCTTTGCGGAACGAACTCCCCTCCCACACTGTACGTCGACCGGGTAAACCGGCGCGGTCGCATTCCGCGTTTTATGCCGAGGTGAGCCGGAACGATGGTCCCGTCGTACACCGCCGAGCGCAATCTTACCCCCTCGCACGAACGCTTCGTTATATAGAAAACTCGGTCGTTTCCTTGACTTTTCCGTTAGGGAATAATTAGGATAAGACCTACGTTCGACACGTTCATTAAATCCTTCGCCGGCGAATTTCTTTACACGGCTCGGCGGAGCGTGGTTGGCGATGCCAGAACGGGGTGGCCGTTGCGTAAGTCGAAGCGCAGCGCGGTTTGCCGTTTTCGACGCAATTCGCAACGCGGTTTGCACCCCATGCGCAGCGTAGCTGCTGCGATCGCCGACAACGAACTTGTTTACCTTTTTGGGCAACCTCCATGCGCCTCCCGCACACTCTCCGTCCGCAACTTACCCGCCCCTCGCTGAACACCAACCGCCGCACCAAACGCCGCACGAACCGGCGATCTTACCAAATCGAATCGCTTGAGCCGCGTCAATTGCTCACGGGCGTGCCGATTGTCACTGAGTTCATGGCTCAGAACACGATCACGCTGGCCGATGAGGACGGCACGTTTTCCGACTGGCTCGAAATCCACAATCCCGATCCCACGCCGCTGAGCTTGGAGAATTGGCATCTTACCGATACGGCTACGAATCTCACCCGCTGGACGTTTCCCGCCGTAACGCTCAGTGCGGACCAGTATCTCGTCGTCTTCGCTTCCGGCAAAGATCGTCCCGGCACCGGCCCGCTCGGCGAGTATCACACCAACTTCGCCCTCAACAACGGCGGCGAGTATTTCGCTCTCGTCCATCCGAACGGCACGACGGTCGCGCAAGAATTCGTGTCCAACGGCGGCGAGTATCCGCAGCAATACGCCGACATTTCTTACGGCCTCGCGCCGGTGACGAGCGAAGAGACGTACTTCCTCTCGCCAACGCCCGGCGCGGCCAACAGTGGGCCGACGTCGCAAGACCCCGCGCGGCGGATCACGATCAACGAGATCATGTACCATCCTTCGTCGCAAGACTCGGCCGAAGAGTACGTCGAACTGTTCAACAGCGGCACGACGGCGGTCGACGTCACCGGCTGGCAGTTTTCCAAGGGCGTCAGCTTCACGATCCCCAGCGTCGACGCCAGCACGCCCCGCGTGATGCAGCCCGGCGACTATCTCGTCGTGGCGGCCGACGTGGCGACGTTCGCCGCCATGCACCCAGCCGTCAATCCGTCAATTGTCGTCGGCGGCTGGACCGGCAGTTTGAGCGACCGTTACGAGAACATCCAACTCGACGACGCCAACGGCAGCCGCATCGACCAGGTCGCCTACGCCGACGATGGCGACTGGGCCGACCGGGTGCAACTGCCGCCCGACGGTCAGGGGTATCGCAGTTGGGAATGGAGCGCGCCGCACGACGGGCTAGGCAAGACGCTGGAGTTGGTCAGCGCCGCGATGAGCAACAATAACGGCGAAAACTGGCGTCCCAGCGGTCCGGACGGCGGCACGCCCGGCGCGGTCAATTCCGCCGCCGCGGCGAACATCGCCCCGTTGATCAGCAATGTCGCCCACGTTCCCCTGATTCCACATTCCAACGAAGCCATCACCGTCACGGCCGACATCCGCGACGAGTTGGCCACCGGCCTGACAGTCAACTTGCGGTGGCGCGTCGATCGCGCGAACAACTCCGACCCGTTCCAGACCGCGACGATGTTCGACGACGGAGCGCACGGCGACGGCGCGGCCGGCGACGGTCTCTACGGTGCAACGATTCCGTCGCAGGCGAACAACGCCGTGGTCGAGTTCTACGTCAGTGCGACGGATGCCGGCGCCCGCACGCGGACCTGGCCGGCCGCTACCGACGGCACGGGAACGCAAGGCGCGAACGCACTGCTGCAGGTCGACAACACGTTCGCGGCCAATTGGCAGCCCGGCAACCAGTCGACGTTCCGGTTTGTCATGAAAGAAGACGAACGGGCGCGGCTGGCGGCAATTCAACAAGCCGGCGGCGTGCATGGCAGCAACGCCTCGATGAACGCGACGTTCGTGTCCTACGACGGCACCGTCGCGGATGTGCGATATCGGACCGGCGTCCGCAACCGCGGTGGCGGAACGCGCAACGCCAACGGCACCGCGGCCAACTACCACCTCGCCATCCCGCACGACACCACGTGGAACGGACTGTCCGCGGTGACGATCAACTACAACTTCTCGCACTCCCAGGTCATGGGCGCGGCGCTGTTCCAAGCGGTCGGTCAAGCGACGGAAAGCGCGACGCCGATCCAACTCCGCGTCAATAACGCCGATCTGGCACAATCCGGCAACCGGATGTACGGCTCCTACGCCTGGCTGGAAACCCGCGGCAACGACTTCGTCAATAACCACTTCCCGAACGACAACGCCGGCAATTTCTACACCGTCAACGACGACGACGGTCCGGCCGGCGATCTCGACTATCGCGGCACCGACTTCGCCGCCTATGCCGTCAGCTACCACAAGCAAACCAACGAAGAACTGGCCGATTGGTCCGACATCGTGCAGCTCAGCGACGTGATGTCGAACACGCCGCAGGCCAGCATCTTCGCCGCCGCCAGCACCGTGGCCCACCTCGACAATTGGGCCCGCCACTTTGCCATCGACACGCTGCTGATGAATCGAGAAGGCGGCCTCGCCACGGGCCGGGGCGACGACTATTCGCTCTATCGCGGCACGCTCGACACGCGGTTCTATCTCATCGGCCACGACATGGACACGTTGCTCGGTTTGGGCGATGGCGGCTTCCAACCCAACACGAACATCCACAACGGCTACGCCGGCGTCTCCGGCTTGTCGAGACTATTCAACGATCCGCAATTCCTGATGCTGTACCACAAGTCGATCCTCGACATGCTCGACGGCGAAATGTCGCAGCCGCGATTCGACGCCTACGTCGACCAACTGCTTACCGGTTGGGTGCCGGCCAACGTCATCACGACGATCAAGAACAACGCGGCCGCCCGCCGAAGCTACGTCAGCGGCGTGCTGCCGACACAACTGACCGTCGCCAGCGGCCTGTCTACGCTCGGCGGCATCCCACGCTCGACCAACAGCACCACGGTCAGCCTCTCCGGCACCGTCGACTCCGGAAAGACCGTCAGCGTGACCGTCAACGGCGCCGCTGCCAGTTTCGATCCACGCGCGGCGACCTGGAGCCTCGCGTCGATGCCGGCCCCGTTGCATCCCGGCATCAATCGTTTGATCGTCCGCGCTTTCGACGGCGTCGGCGGCACGGGCAACGTCGTCGGCGAGACGTTCATCGACATTTGGAACGACACCGTCGGCGGCGCCGTGGGCCTCACCCACGATGTCCCGCTAGGCAGCACCTGGAGCTATCTCGACAACGGTTCCGATCAGGGAACCGCCTGGCGAGCGTCCGGTTTCAACGAATCGACGTGGGCCCAAGGCCCCGCCCAACTCGGTTACGGCGAAAACGACGAAGCCACCGTCGTCGATTGCAGCGCCAACGCGCCCGGCGTCTGCAACCAGGGCGACAATTACATCACGACGTACCTCCGCCATCACTTCACAATCCCAGCCGGCCAGTCGTCGCAATTCACCAACATGTCGATCGGCCTCTTGCGCGACGACGGCGCGGTCGTCTATCTCAACGGCACGGAAATCGTCCGCAGCAACATGCCCGGCACAGTCGGCGACAACACGATCGACTTCCAAACCACGGCTTCGAGCAACATCGGCGGCGCGGCCGAGTCGGTGATCAACACGTCCAACTTCGACCTGTCGCTGCCGCAATACCAGACCCTGATCCACGACGGCGACAACGTGATCGCCGTTGAACTCCATCAGTTCGCCGCCACCAGCGGTGACTCCAGCTTCGACCTGCGGCTGCACCTGGAGGAACAAATCACCGGCGGCGGCCAGAACCTCTCCGGCACGATCGCCGCCGACCGCACGCTGACCGCCGCCGGCGGACCGTATCGCGTCACCGGAACCGTCACCGTCGCCGTCGGCGCGACGCTCACGGTCGAGCCGGGCACGTCGGTCTACTTCGACAACGGCGCGCAATTGACGATCAACGGTCGGTTGCTCGCCGAAGGAACCGAATTCAACCAGATCCGCCTCACCCGCACGCCGAATACGACCAACAACTGGAACGGCATCCAATTCAACAACTCGATGCAGGACAACCGCCTGTCGTGGGCCGTCGTCGAGTGGTCGTCGCCCACCGTCGGCAGCAACCAGGGCATGGTCGGCCTCACCGCGTCGAATCTCACCGTCGACCACGTCTACTTCGATCACGCCGAGCTCCGCCGCATCCGCTCGCAGAATTCGTCGCTGATCGTTCGCAACAGCATCTTCACCGACATCTACGGTCCCGGCGTCGCGCCCCGCGTGCCCAACAACTTCAGCGAAAACATCTCGGGCGGCGGAATTCCCGCTGGCGGACACTGGATCATCGAGAACAACTATTTCGGTCTGCTCAAGGGACACAACGACGGCATCGACTTCGACTCCTCCCTCGATTCATCTGGTCCCGTCGCGCAGATTCTCGGCAACACGTTCGCCGGCGGCGGCGACGACGCCACCGACATGCTCGGCTACGTCTACCTGGACGGAAACCGGTTCTTCAATTTCCACAAGGACCAGTACAACACCGATCCCGGCCAGTCGAACGTCCAAAGCTCGTCGAGCGGCCATTACACAGTCGTCCGCAACACGTACTTCGACGTCGACCACGTCACGCTGACGAAGGAAGACGCCTCTACGACGTTCACCAACAACACGGTTTACGGGCCGTTGTATTCCGCGATCTACTTCGACCTCGCCGGGCAAACCAGTGGTCCCGGCATCGGCGCGGACGTCGACGGCTCGATCTTCGCCGCCCTGTCCAACGAAGGCCTGTTCGCCGAAGTGCTGCCGTCGACGCAACTTTCGCTCGATAACTCGACCGTTCCCGCCGGCGACCCCGCTCTCGGTATGGGCCTCGGCACGGGCAATCTCGACCTCGATCCGCGGTTCGTCGACCCGGCGAATTTCGATTTCCGCCTGCGGAGCGGTTCGCCGGCCATCGGCACGGGACCGAATGGCCTCGACATGGGCGCGTTCGTGCCAGCCGGCGCGTCGATTTCCGGCGAACCGGCGGCAGTCACGCCGCTCACGTCCGCGTCGCTCATCATCGGCGGACCCGGCGTCACGCACTATCGCTATAGCGTCAACGGCGGCGCGTTCACGGTCGCCGAAACGCCCGTCGCAACGCCCCTGGCGCTATCCGGTCTAACCAACGGAACCTACTCGGTCCGCGTGATCGGCAAGAGCGCCGCCGGCGTGTGGCAAGCTGAAGCGGCCGCGGCCGTTTCGCGGTCGTGGACCGTCCAAACCAGCGGCGCTCTGCCCGTGCAAGTCGTCATTAACGAAGTCCTGGCGAGCAACCTGCAAGCCGTCGACCTCGGCGGCACGCGGCCCGACGCCATCGAACTTTACAATCGCGGCGACGTGGCCACCGATCTGACGGGATTGAGCCTGTCCGACAATCCGAACAACCCCACGAAATTCATCTTCCCGGCCGGCACGACGATTCCGGCCCGCGGCTATCTCGTGTTGTATGCCGACAGCCTGCCGTCGCAGAGCGGTGAGATTCACACCGGCTTCAGTCTCCGCAGCGAGGGCGAAGGCGTATATCTCCACAACACCGCGGCCAACGGCGGCACGCTCCTCGATAGCGTCGAGTTCGGCGTGCAACTCGCTGACCTGTCGATCGCCCGGCTGCCGGGCACGGGTCAGTGGGGACTCGCGCAACCGACTTTCGGCGCGGCCAACCGCGCGCAGCCGCTCGGCGATTCGTCGGCGCTGTCGATCAACGAGTGGTTCGCCAAAGGTTCGTACACGATCGGCGCAACCGTACATGCGAGCGACTTCGTCGAGTTGTACAACCCGAGCAACTACCCGGTCGCCTTGGGCGGCTTGCACCTTACGGACAAGCCGGCGGACTTCCCGACGCGGCACACCATCACGCCGCTGAGTTTTGTCGCCGCCGGCGGGTATTCGGTGTTCATCGCCGACGGCCAGCCGCAGGACGGCGCGAATCACCTCAACTTCCAACTCGACGATATCCGCGCCTGGCTTGGCGTCACTGACGCCGACGGCGCGGTGATCGACCAGGTGCTGTACCAGCCGCAGACGACCGACTACTCGCAAGGCCGCGTGCCCGACGGCGGGCCGACCTATCAATACTTTGCCCAACCCACTCCCGGCCTCGACAGTTCGCCGCCCTCCGCGCCGGGGAATCTACACTTCACGTTTGTCGGCGAAACCCAAGCCGACATCGCCTGGGACGCTTCGAGCGACCCCCAGTCCGGCGTCGTCGAGTATCGCGTCTATCGCGGCGGCGTACTGCTAATGACGACGACCGCGCTGGCCTACACCGACGCCACGATCGTATCCGGCGAAAGTTATTCCTACGAGGTCACGGCGGTTAACGGCGACGGCGTCGAGAGCGCTGCCAGCAACTCGCTGGAAACGAGCATCGACACCTCGCCGCCGAGCATTCCAACGGGCCTCACGGGCGCACTGGCCGGCGCGAACCAAGTGAATCTCTCGTGGAATCCGTCGGCCGATCCGCAAAGCGGCCTGAAGGGTTACAAGGTTTATCGCAACGGCACGCTGATCGCCTCGCCTACTGTATCGGCGTACAACGACACGGCCGTGCCGGTCGGTGCGGTCAACGTTTATGAAGTCTCGGCGGTCAACAACGACGACGTCGAAAGCAACCGCGGCTTGCCGCTCAACGTAGCCAACTTCCAGGACGGCGCGGCGCCCAGCGGCGCCTATGCCGGAACGGCGGACACCTGGATTACCGCGAACAACGAAACCATGACCAACGGCTCGGCCACCGACATCGACATCGACGGCGAAGACCCGCTGGAAAACCTCGGCATGATCCGCTGGGACTTGTCGAGCATCGCGCCCGGCAACACGATCGCCAGCGCCCTGATCACGGTCAATGCGTCGAACGGCACGAACAATAGCTACGATATCTTTGCCGCGCTGCGCAACTGGTCGGAAGCCGACGCCAATTGGACGCAAGCCGCCGCCGGACAGAATTGGCAACAGCCCGGCGCGTACGGCCCCAGCGATCGCGGCACCACCGTGCTCGGCACCGTCAACGGCGGCACCGGCGTGCGAACGTTCGTGCTCAACGCCGCCGGCATCGCCCAAATCCAACAGTGGATCGACAACCCGGCCACGAACTTCGGCTTCATTATTTCCAACGACAACGCCACCGACGGCATCGTGTTCGCCTCGAGCGAAGCGGGCAACGTCAACAACCGCCCCCGACTCGTGCTGTCGTTCAATCCGCCGGCCCAGTCCGACACGACGCCGCCGACGGTTCCGGCAGGTCTCGCGGCCAGCGACGACGGTGCGTCGCGGATTACGCTTACGTGGTCTCCCGCCGACGATCCGGAAACCGGCGTCACATCGTACAAGATTTTCCGCGGCGGTACGCAAATCGGCACGTCGTCAACGACTAGCTTTGTCGACACCGGCCGCACGCCGGGCACCGCATACAGCTATCGCGTGTCGGCGGTCAACGGCGTCGGTCTGGAAAGCGCGGCTAGCACGCCGCCGGTAAACCACACGATCGCGGTCGACGCCACGCCGCCGACCGCGCCAACGGGCGTCGTCGCCTCGGACAACGGCGTCTCGCAGATTACTTTGTCGTGGGCCGCCGCCGTCGACGCCCAATCGGGCATCGCCAGCTACAAAGTGTACCGCGATGGCGTCGAAGTCGGCGCGACTTCGACGACCTCGTTCGCCGACGCCGGCCGCACACCAGAAGTGGACTATTCCTATCGCGTCGCCGCGGTGAACGGTCAGAACCTCACCGGTCCGCAAAGTACGCCGCCGGTCGTTCACCACGTCACGCCGTTGCCGCTCACCTTGCAACTGCAAACCCGCGACAGCTACCTGCCGGGCGTGGCGGTGTTGGTGCGCGTCGAGATTCAAGGTTCCGACGGCAAGCCGGACCGCTCGATCTGGGACGCCACGGCGACGCTCAGCTCGTCGAATCCGGCCGTAACGCTGTCGACCACTACCGTGCAACTTCGCAACGGCATCGGCACGGCGCTGGTGACGCCCAGTGGCAGCGGTCCGTTCACGCTCAACGCCACGGCCAATGGATTGAACGCCAGCAAGCCGATGACCTCGCTCGCCGGCGTCGCGCAGACAAACGTCTCCGGCACGCTGCCGGGCAGTTCGACAAGCTGGAGCGGCGTCATCCACGTCACCGGCGATGTCACGGTTCCCGCCGGCCACACGCTCACCATCCAACCCGGCACACTGGTGCTGGTCAACGGCACGGCCACGCCGCTGGCGACCAACGGCGCGGACATCATCGTCGTCGGCACGCTCAATTCGCTCGGCACCGCGGCGATGCCCGTCACCATTACGGCCACGAACCCCGCTGCCCCTTGGGGCGAGATCAACCACACGTCGAGCCAGCCCTCGCTGTATCAGTACACGGATATCACCCGCGGCGGCCATTCTCCCCGCGGCGGCCACACCAACACCGGCCCCGCCATCCGCACTTCCGGTTCGACGCTCACGTTCGAGCATTCGAGCATCACGGACATCGCCGGCAAGACGATGCAGGGCGGCTCGTCGAATCTCGTGTTCCGCGACACGGTATTCGCCCGCAGCGTGATGGGACCGGAAATCGACGGCACGGGCCTGTTGATGGAGGACGGCTACATCTTCGACATGCTCGGCATCTATCGCGAAGACGGCGTGACCGATGATGACGACGGCATTTACATTCACCGCCAGGCCGCCGGACAGCAAGTCATCATCCGCGGCGGCGTCATCGCCAACGCCGACGACGACGGCATCGACACGCTCGGCCCGGACATCACGATCGAGAACATCGTCATCCGCGACATGACCAACACGAACGACGACCCGAAGGCGATCACGATTCTCGAAGGCGCCAACATCGTTCGCAACGTGTTGATGGCCAACGTCGACATCGGCATTTCGGCGAAAGTCCAGAGCGCGTCCAACACGTCGACGGTCGTAGTGGACCACGTGACGATCCTCGCCAACAGCATCGCCGTCCAGGCCGAGGACAAGTACGGCATCCCGGTCGCGACGATTACGTACGACATCGCCAACAGCATCCTCCGCGCCCCGGATGCCATTCGCACCGACTACGATCCGGCCCAGATCACGGTCAATTACACGAACGCCTCGGAAACGTGGCCGGGCACGGGCAACCAAACGGCCGACCCGCTGTTCGTCGACGCCGCCGGACACGACTACCACTTGCAGCCGACCTCGCCGGCCATCGACGCGGGCGATCCCAGCTTCGCTCTCGACGCGGACGGCACGCGGACCGACATGGGCTACTACCCGTTCGAGCAATCGCAATCGACGATCGACGTCGATGCCGTGCTGGCCGGTTCCAGCGCATGGTCGGCGGCGTTTCTCGCACGGCTGGCGTCCGACGGACTCGGCGACGGTGGATACGCACTCGCTACGAGCGGCGCGGCGCTGTTGCCGTTTACGAATGTCGACCGCGTCAGCGTGCGATTTTCGCAGGCCGTCAGCGTGACCGTCGGCGACCTCGAACTTCACGGCGTCAGCGTGCCCAACTACGCGGTGACGGGCGTGGCCTACGATCCGGCGACGTTCACGGCCACGTGGTCGCTCGCCGCGCCGATCGCCGCCGACAAGCTACTCGTCCGCGTTCGCGACACGGTCGCTGGCCAGGCGGGCGGATCGCTAGCCGGCGATTACACGCTCCGCTTCGACGTGTTGCCCGGCGACGCCAACGGCGACGCCACGGTGACGCTCGGCGACGCCCGCGACGTGGCCCGCGACAACTTCCGCGACGCGTCGGCGCCGTCGTTCGATCCGCTTTCCGATCTCGACGGAAACGGACTGGTGAACATCGTCGACGCGGTACTCGCCCGCAACCATCAAGGCACGAGCCTGCCAGCCGGCGTTCCGTCGTCGCCGGCGGCTAGTCCGCAAGCCGCGGCGGCGGTGTTAGCGTCCGCAAGTCGTCAACGCGATACGACGACCGCGGAGGCGGTCGATCGGGCCGTCGCCGGACTCGTGACGCACCGTGGCGTTTCGCGTTTGGTCGCGGCTCGTCGCGATCGCGGCGAACTCAGCGCTCGGTCCGTGGTGGTGGACAACATCATCGGGCAGTTGTCGTCGTCGAGCACTAGCCTATCGGCCGCAGCCACGCGCGCCGGTCGCCGGTCGCGATAGCGAGTCGAGTTTATTGCTTCTTGCGCCAGGTTTTCGTTTAGATGCTGCGCCGCGGCGCGCTGGACTGTCCTAACTCGCGCCGACGTGACACAATGGCGGTAACATCGCTTTTGAAAGCGCTGTGCCGCTATCCCGGCCGGCGTGCCACTGGATTTGCCAGTGCGCCGACGACTTGCCTACTGACCGCACCGGCATTTCCGCAAATCTCATGGACGAACCCGCCCGTTCCATCGTTCGCGTGCTCGGCATCGATCCGGGCCTGAATACGACCGGCTACGGCTGCATCGAAATTGCCGGCGGGATCGTTCGACTGGCCGAGGCTGGTGTGATCCGCGGCCGCTCGCGCGGTTCGCTCGCGCTGCGGGTGCAGGAAGTTTTCGCCGGCGTCCGCGACGCGATCGCGGAGTTGCGGCCCGGCGTCGTCGCGCTCGAGCAGCTATACTCGCATTACGCTCGGCCGCGGACGGCGATTCTCATGGGCCACGCCCGCGGTGTGATTTGTCTCGCCGCGGCCGAAGCCGGCGTGAGCGTCGTTCATTATCCGGCCACACAGATCAAAAAAGTGCTGACCGGCAATGGCCGCGCGCCGAAATCGCAGATGCAGCGGGCGATTCAGCTCGAACTCAAACTCGCCACGCTCCCCGAACCGGCCGACGTGGCCGACGCGCTGGCCGTGGCGCTGACGCATCATTACCTGACCCCGACGCGCGAGCTGTTGCGAGCAACGGCGGCGCGAATTGGTCAACCACAGAAGGCACGGGGGAACGTAAGTGATGAATGATGAGTGATGAATGATGAGTGATGAATGATGAGTGATGAACGAGGAGTGATGAACGAGGAGTGATGAACGAGGAGTGATGAACGAGGAGTGACGCATGGAATCTACAATTCACGCGCATGATGTTCATCGCTCATCGCTCATCAATCATCACTTCCTCCGTGCTCCTCCTCTGTGGTGAAACGAACCACTCGAAATCCAATACAGAACTGGGAGTCGTGCCGATGCGAATGGCGTCTGGCGTTATTACGATCTTAGCGTGGATGATGTTGCTCGTTTCGAGCCGGTTGGTGGCGGCGGACGATCCGGCGTCGGCGGCCGTGTCGATCGGCGACCGCCGCGAACTGTTTGTCGATCGTTTTCTCGTCGACCGGCTCGACGGAGCGGAGTTACGACTGCACGCGCCGCAGCCGGCCGAAGTGGCCGTCAAGTTCGATCGCCCGTGGGAAGGCGCGTTCGTCGGCTACATCACGGTCATGCAGGACGAGGATCGGCTGCGGATGTATTACCGCGGGCGGCCCAAAGCCGGCCGCGACGGCAGCGACGACGAAGTGACGTGCTACGCCGAAAGCCGCGACGGCGTGCATTGGGAGAAGCCAAACTTGCGGCTGTTCGAGGTCGCCGGCACGCTCGACAACAACGTGATTCTCGCCACCGCGACGCCGGCTTCGCATAATTTCTGCCCGTTCCGCGACGACAATCCCGAATGCCCGGCGGACCAACGGTACAAGGCGTTCGGCGGCATTTCACCGAACGGACTGTACGCGTTCGTATCGGCCGATGGCATTCGCTGGCGGAAACTGCAAGATAAGCCGGTCTACACCGACAGCGGTTGGGCGTTCGATTCGCAGAACGTCGCGTTCTGGTCGGCCGAGGAAAAGCGG
>JBBDYI010000205.1:0-22098 GCA_040901705.1 Pirellulales bacterium
TCCCCGCAGTCTCGTCAATTCCCGGAAAACCACCAACCCTAATTCTTAGCTGTGATAATGCACTAGAAGTGTAGGTTCGTGCCACAGCGGCGGCCTTCGTTCGTTCGCCCTATTCCGTCACTCGAGGCATCACGGTCTCGCCGGCGGCAATGTGGCCGCGGTTCGATTGCATGAATTCTGCCAGCGAATCCGAACCTAACGGTGTCGGGAACCGTCCCTAGAATATCCCGTCACCAACGCCAAACCCCGATGGCAACGCGAGCGAAATTTTCCTCGCTGGCCCGCCCTTGACCCGGTTGCGTATAATGGGGGGTGTATCCTGTGCCTTCACAAGGAGTTTGATTTATCGCTACAGATCTAAAACGCACGGAAAGCGTCGACAGCGAACGCGCGGTGTTGGTGGGCGTGGTGCTTACCGACCGCAGTGACGGCTCGCGGCCGACGCAGGACGACCCATTGGACGAACTCGCCGGGCTGGCCGAATCGGCCGGAGCCGTGGTAGCCGGGAGGATGTTGCAGCGACGCGCCACGCCCGACGTGACCTACTACCTCGGCAAAGGCAAAGTCGAGGAGCTGCGCGAGATGGTCGTCGGCGAAGAGGCCGATGTCGCTCTGTTCGACAACGACCTCAGCCCCGGCCAAAAGCGAAACCTCGAAAAGGAACTCAAGGTCAAGGTCCTCGATCGCACCGAGTTGATCTTGGACATCTTCGCCACGCGGGCACGCACCCACGAAGCCCGGCTTGCGGTGGAACTTGCGCAGCTCGAATACGCCCTGCCGCGTCTCAAGCGGATGTGGACGCACCTTTCGCGCATCAAAAAAGGGATCGGCATGCGCGGTCCTGGCGAAAAGCAGATCGAAGAAGATCGCCGCATCGTCGAACGCCGCATCCGCGACCTCCGCGAGGAGCTGCACACGATCGAACGTCGCCGCGAACGCCAGGTCGCCTCGCGGCACGATCGGCTCACGATTTCGCTCGTCGGCTACACCAACGCCGGCAAGAGCACGTTGCTCAACAAGCTGACCGGTTCGGACGTGCTGGCCGAAGACCGGCTGTTCGCGACGCTCGATACCCGCACCCGCCGCTGGCAACTGCCGGGCTGGGGCCCCGTGCTGCTCAGCGACACCGTCGGTTTCATCCGCGATTTGCCACACGAGTTGATCGCCAGCTTCAAGGCCACGCTGGAAGAAACCCGCCAGGCCGACCTGCTGCTGCACGTGGCCGACGCCAGCAGCCCGGAAGTGTTCGCCCAGATTTCGTCGGTGTACAGCGTGCTCGAAGAATTGCACGTCGAGGCCAAGCGGACGCTGCTGGTGCTCAACAAGGCCGACATGCTCGCCGACGAAGGGGCGATTCACCGCCTGCTCGATCGCTATCCCAACGCGGTGGCGATCAGCGCCAAGAGCGGTTTCGGCCTCGACCGGCTCGCGGCGATGGTGAGCGCCGCGCTGACCGACGGGTTTCTCGATCTCGACATCGAAACCGGCGTCGACAACGGCAAGTTGCTCGCCTACCTCGCGTCGCACGGCGAGATTCGTTCGAAGCGCTTCGGCGACGAACGGGTGTTGATCCACTGCCGACTGCCGGCGGAACATTTCGGCCGCATGGACAAAACCGGCGCGGTTATCCGCCCGCACGCCAACGGCACGCCGGGCAACGGTCAAGCCACGGCAACGACCGAGTTACCTGCCCAGCAAGCAGTCGATGCAAGCTGACACACGCGCGAACGGCGCTGGCCATGCACCGCAATCGCGCCAGATTCCCCATTCAACGCCGGCGTTACCGGGGTTGCGGGGGTTCTCTGAGGTTTCTATACTCCGCCGCCCGCGCGGTTCCGCTTGTCGGCGCGCGGGCGTAAACGATTCCGCGATGCGTCAGCGAAGGAGGCCCAGCGATGTCGGGGCGATGGATTGCCGTGGTGGTTGGTTTGGCGGGCGTTGGCGTGGCCGGCGTCGGATTCGCCGTGGCGCAAAACGGCGCGTCGAATGGCTTGGCCGGTGACGTTACGGCGCGGGACAATCCGCCCGACGTGACCGGTTGGCGGACCGCGGGTCCGAGAGTCGCGCGGCGGTTGGCCGACGCCGTAAGCGATACAGACGGCGTTCGCGTCGCCACCGCGGAAGAAACCGACAACGCCGGCCGAACGGCGGTCGAAACGCAGCCCCAACAGGCGCCGGTTCGGTCCTCGATCTTGCGCGACGGCAAACTGCCGAGCGGCCAAGGCCAGGTCTGGCAGGAATACGACATCTCGCCGTTCACGCGGCGCGTCACCACGACCAAGCGGCCCGAGCAGATGGTCGTCGATTGGGTATTGCGCGACACCGGCTACGAAGCCTGGCACAGCGACGTCGTGTCGGTGCTGTCGGCCGACAAGGACATGCTGCGGGTCTATCACACGCCGCAGATGCAGCGCGTCGTGGCCGACATGGTCGACCGCTTCATCAACCCGCAACAGTCGAATCACGCATTCGGCCTGCGCGTCGTGACCATCGGCAGCCCGAACTGGCGCGAGACGGCGCTGAGCATCTTGAAGCCGATACCGGTGCAGGCGCAGGGCGTGCAAGCGTGGCTATTGAACAAGGAAGACGCGGCGGTGCTGCTGGCGCAAATGAGCAAGCGGAGCGACTTCCGCGAATACTCGTCGCCGCAGTTGATGGTCTACCACGGCCAGTCGATTGTGCTCGGTTCGACGCGACCGAAGCAGTACGCGCGGTCGATCATTCCGCGGCCCGGCTCGTTTCCGCCGTACGAATTGGAACTGGGACGGATCGACGAAGGCTACTCGCTGGAGTTGGGTCCGCTCGTTTCGATGGACGGAGCCACGACCGACGCCGTCGTGAAGGTCAACATCACGCAGATCGAAAAAATGGTCGGCATGTCGATCGATATCCCGATGCCCGGCGGCGGATCGCGGCGGGAGCGGATCGAAGTGCCGCAAATGACCAGTTGCGACTTGCACGAGCGGTTTCGCTGGCCGACCGACCAGGTGCTGCTCATCAGCCGCGGCGTCGTGGCGACGCCGGCCCCAGCGGCAGGCGGCATCTTGCCGTTCACTCTGCCGGGCACGCCCGATGAGAACCGCGCCGACGCGCTGCTGTTCATTCAAAGCCGCGGCAAGATCGATCCGCCCTCTGCCGTCGCTGCGCCGCCCGCGGCCGTGGGCGGACAAGTCGCGCCCGTGCAGACGGGTAGCCTGCCGATCATTCCGTATCGGCCGCGGCGGTAGCAAGTTCGCGCGTTGGTCGCCGTACAGTGTCTCAGCGGCGAACGCGGCGGACGCGTCCCGCACGTGCCACCGAAGCTTCGTCCGCGACAAGATCGATCGCCGCGTCGATTGCCGTCGCCCTCAGACGGCGACCCCGTAGCGACGATAATTCGCCCGCGGCGTTTTCGTCCGCCGCGGCGGCAGCGCGGCGTCGAGCCGTTCGAGAGGATGCAGCCGCCAACGCTTCCGAATCGTCCTCGGGCGCGATTCTCGACGTCGCACGGCCGACGACGAGCGCCTCGGCCGCAGCGCCTTGCGAAGCCAACGACCGTCCGAAGTTTCGCGCGAGCAAGGCCACGTCGGCGCGGTCGACGTCGCCGTCGCCGTCCAAGTCGCCGTCGGCCAGCGTCGCTCCGCTGGTCGTGCCCAGGTGCGCTTGCACGTTCACCACGTCGCTAAGATCGACGACGCCATCGGCGTTCGAGTCCGCCGGCAGTGCGGAACGCAATCCGAAGTCGAACCCGGCGGAGATGCTACCGCCGGTCTGGCCGACGTGAGTGTGCTGGCCGCCGCCGGCCGGGTACGTTTGCACCAGACCCAGCCGAACGACCGGGCGGACATCATACGTCGACAATGCGTCCAAGCCGGTGAAGGCATAGTCGCCGTTGGCGTCCGTGTACGTCGTGGCGACGACCGTGGACGATGCGGTGTTGACCAATTCGACGGCGACGCCGTCAAACCCCGGCTTGAACTGGCTAAACTCGACGTTGTCGATGCCGATGTTCTGTCTTTCGTTGCCCAGGTTGCTGGCGTCGAAGCGGATCATCAGCTTCGCAGAGGCCAGCGGCGGGTTGAACTCGAAGTGTGTGTGTCGCGGGCCGACGCCATCGCCTGCGATGGGTACGTTCGCCTGTACGAAGGCCACCGAGCCCGTAGTCACGTCGCGAACCTCGACGGTGGCGATGGTGTAGTCTTCACTCGGCCAGCCAGCCATGTCGAAGCCGTGCAACGCAACTGCGTGGCCAGTGTCGGCGGTAAGCGTGATTTCGACGATTCCATTGCGTCCATAGACGATGTCGGTCAAGTCCCCATATGCGCTACCCCAATAAAATGCATCGCTTGCGCCGGGACCGTAGGCGACGGTAACGTTCGGCGTACTCGGACCGGACGGACCTCCTTCGTACACGTATCCATCCTGCGACGTCGCCACCACTCGGTCGCCGTATTGCTGGGGAATGGCGTTGCCGCTGCCGGGAAAGATCAGCCGTGTGGCCGTGTCACGATCGACCACGTTGCCAATCGGCCCGTCGCCGTTGTTGTCGTCGAATATGCGGCCGTAAATCGCCGATGCGTCGACGTGGTAGTCGAATTCGCGGCGGTCCGTGCGGCCCAGCGGAGCGGACGGTGTGCCGTCGTGCGCGACGACCGTGACGCGAGCCGTGCCCGTGAAACCGTTGCTCGCCAGCGTAATCAGGCTGGCGTCGACGTTGGCGGTGACGATTGGCGGATCGACGGTGGCCGTGAAGAACACCGGATCGCCGTCGACTTCGGTCGTCGCGGACAGCACGATCGGCGTCGTTGGGCCGCTTGCCAACACGGGCGGCAGTTCCGGCAACCGCGGCGAGTGCTCGTTCGCGGTGAACGAAACGTTGACGCCCGAATTCGCGAGCGCGCTCAAATACATTTCGAGCGACCGCTCGTCGAGCAGGTTGCCAGTGAGGTCGAGCGCCGTAAGCTGCGGAAAACGCGGCTCGACCGCGACGAGGCGCACGGCGTCGGCCGCGACGATCCCGTCCGCCGCCGCATCGAGTTGCACGTCGACGACCGAGCCATCTTCGTCGACGGTCACCGTCGTGATGCTCTGCCACGGCCGGCCGCCCAGCATGTTTCCGTTCGGTGTCGCGGTTTGATCGACCGTCGCCGCCGTCGTCGCGCCATCGACGTCGACCGCGTATTGTGCGGTGGAACTGCGAGCGCTGGCCGCCGGCCACGTGACGAGCACTTCGTACTCGCCGGCGTCCACGTCCGAGAATCGCCAACGGGCAAACGAGCCCGCAGCATCGGCCGTCCAATCAAGGAACCGATAACCTTCCTCGAAAGCTCCGGTTGTTGGATTCACGTTTTCTTGCCATTCACCGACGAAGCTGAAGCCGGCGTCTTCGTTGTCGATCAGCCGCTCGCCCGCAAGCGGCGCGATGTCCGTGATACCGTTGTTGGCAAGGCTTGCGCCGGCGAGCCGCTCGAGCGGAGCGAGTCGCGATAGATCTTTCTCACCGGTCTCGTCCAAGCCCACGTACTGCAAGTGTGGGTGCTGCGTGAACACGTTCTCATCGCCCACGTCCGGCGGTGCGAGCCGACCATCGGCCAGCGCGGCGACCTGCGGCGACGTGAGCGGGGCTTGCCACAGTGCGGCATCGTCGATGAGGCCGACGAAATACCCAGAAGTCGCTCCGAACGAACCGCGGTGAATCGCCCCGACCGCCAGCGGAATGTTCGAGTCGAGATTGCCAATGCCGGTAGCAGCGGCCGTGGCAACCAACTCGCCGTCGAGATATAGCCGTAGCTCGCCGGCCTGGCGATCGAACACGCCGGCGACGTGGTGCCACGTGTCGGTGGTCGGCTCCGGAATCAAGGCGGTATGACTCGAGCCGTCGTTGACCGTGAATTCGAGATTTCCGCCGATGAAGCGAATCCAATAACCGGTATTGGCGGGCGTGCCGGCGGTTGTGCCGCCCTTGCGGAGAATGTTCATCTCCGTCGTCGCCGTGCTCTGCTTGTTGAACCACGCAGCGACGGTGAGATTCTCCATGCCAGCGTCAAGCACGTCGTCGAACGTGACGTAATCGTCGCCGTCGAACCGCAACGACATGCCGGCGCCGAGTTGCTGCGGCACGTCGGCGTCGAACGTCGGGCCGGCGATCGTGCCGTTGTTGTTGCCGCCGGATTGATCGGCCGTCTGATCGTCGAAGTTCCAGTAGCCGTCGGCCGCGATGTCGCCGAGCAGCGTGGACAAATCGACGCTCGGGTTTGAAAGGTTGAGCATCCGCAGGTTCGCGGCCAATTCCAATCCGTCGTAACGTCCAATCGCAAGCGCATCGAGATTCAGGCCAGCCAGTTCGGTCAAGTCGCTCGCGCGGATCGGCCGCGACAATAGCGGCGAACCGTCGTGGGCCGTCGTGACGGCGATTCCGATCGCTTCGGCGATCGCCACGCGCAAAACCGCGTCTGAAATGGCGATCTCCGAGTCCGTCGCCGTCGGCACCGCGTTCGTCAAGTCGGCCATGTCGGTCACAACACGCAGCGTGTCTTCGCCGGCGACCAGATCGCGAGCTTCCAGTGGGCCGCCGATCAGCGTGTCGCGCCCCGCGCCGCCGAGGAGATGATCGATCTCCTCGTTGCCGATCAGCGTATCGCCGCCGTCCTCGCCGAACAGCCGATTGCGGTCCGATCCGGGACAGACGCCGCATTGCCCACGACCCGGCGCTTCGGTCTCGATGGCCAGTGCTACGCTGGCCGTCGACAGCGGATCAACGCGATACACGCGGAGGAAATAGTCGCCGGCGGCTCGCGATCGCCAGTCGAAGGTGATTTGACGGCTGGCTAGCACCGCCCCGCTGCCGTCGACCAGATCGGCCACGACGGAGTACGGAGTCGCAATGCCGGCGAGAATGTCGCCGAGCGTCGCCGAATCGGCGGCGGTCGAAATCAGGCGAATCACGTTTCCGGGCATTCCGTCGCCGAGCGTTGTGAACTTGTACCACTTTTCGGTTTCGCTGGGCGCTAGCGTGTAGGCAGCGTTATCGGCGAAAACTTCCGTGTTGCCGTTTCCAGCGGCGACCAGATAATCGCCGCCGTTGCCGAGGCTGAAGTTGCTCAGTTGCTCGAACGAATCGCTCAATGCCACATTCGTGGAAGCGCCATACACGGCGTAGACCTTGCCGGCTTCTGTGGCAAAACCGGCGAGCGTGCCGTCGATGCCCGCGGCGCCGACGAGCAGGTCGTCGATGCCGTCGGCGTTGAGGTCGACGTTGGGCGTGCTCGACAGCGTCCCCAAGCGGCTTGTCTCGGCCGCTCCGACGATCCGCTGATGGCCGGCATCGGTAAGCACCAGTTCGGCCGGTCCGCTGCCGAGCATATCGGCGATCGAATAGTACACATGCACCGTGCCGCGCCGATTCTGGTCGATGACGTTGATCTGATTGCCGGCCCGCGAGTCGAGTCCCGTTTCGACGTTGCTGTTGCGGACCACCGAGGGCTGGCCAACAACGAGGTCGGGCCGTCCGTCGTGGTTCAGATCGGCGGCCGTGGCCGTCGGCGCGCCGACGATCGAGTTGGTTCCGCTCAGCGAAGCCGCCTCGGCCTGATGGATTACCAGATCGGCCGGTACGTCGGACAACGCAACGAGACTGACCGTATCGAAGAACGATTCGCCGGTGGTGGCGGCTTCGCGACGCAGGCCGATCCGTCCGCCGACGCTGGCAGGCTCGAAAAACGACGTCGTGAACCGCTGGCTGGAGTTGAACTCGTTGTAGATCGCCACGTCGAAGTTGCCGCGGCCGTCGCCGATGATTTCCATCGTGTACAGCGTGTTCGCCGCCGGCGTGAAGCCCATGTTCGTATTGGCGGGCCGAGGTTGGCCGTCGGTCTCGACGCGGAATGCTCCGGGCGTGGCCGAGTACGCGGGATGGAACAGGATATTGTTCACGCCCAGACGAACGCCGACGTTGTAGTTGCCGCCGCCGGGATTCGTGCCCAATCGTGTCCGGAACACGAACGGGCCGTCGGTCGCGCCGATGTCGGGCAGGTAAAGAATCTGCTCGTTGATGCCGACCGTGGTGCCGTTCATTCGTAGCCAGCCGCCGCTGGTCGACATGCTGCCGCCCACGTCCGTGACGAACTCGGTGTCGGGATTGGCCGCGAGAATCTCCGCTTGCGACATCGGCGTGTCGAAGCGGAACGACGTCGAGCCGAAATTCGGAGAGCCGCGGAACACGAGCAGGCTGCCGTCGGCGAGCACGCCCTCGCGGGTGCGGGCGATCGCAAAATCGTCGTAGCCATCGAGGTCCAAGTCGCCCAGCGCGATCGAACCGCCGCCGAGTGAATAGTCTTGCCAGATTTCGTCGGCCTGCGCCAGGTCGATGAGGTTGTTCGGGTAGGTGCCCACAATGTCGGGCCGGCCGAGCACAAGGTACGACCGCCCAATGTCGGGAATGTCGAACTGGGAATTGCCGAACTGCATGAAGCCGGGGACGCTGATCAACAAGTCCTCCAAGCCGTCGCCGTTCACGTCTCCGACCACTTGGGCCAGCGATGTGTCGTCGCGCTCGATTTGCAGAGCATTCACGACCGAGTCGCCAAACATCGCCGCGGCGACGGCCCGCTCGTCGGTCGGATCGCGCTGCACCCACAACAGGCCGAAACCGGGATCCTGGTTCGCATTGAAGTTCTGGCCGCTGATGACGTTGCTCGTCCAGTAATTGCCGCTGGTGCCGGTGACGACCACGTCGGCCAGGTTATCGGCGTTGAAGTACAACATGTCGATCGTCAGTTCGATCTTGGGACTCAAGTCGGCGTTGAGCCGCACGAAGTCGACGTTTTCGACATAGTCGTTGTCGAGCGCGGCGGCGTCGAGCACCTTCGGCAAGTCGCTGCGGCCGTAGAACACCGTGACCTGCGTGTGCGCCGTCACCGCGAACGGATCGGCGAAGGCGAGATCGTCGAATCCGTCGCCGTTGACATCGCCGGGCCGACTGTTGAACTTACCCAGGTTCGAGTGGATCAGCACCAATTCCGAAAACTGCGAGACGTTCTCGACGCCGTCGAGCACCACGGGTCCGAGTAGCAGGTACGAGAACTCCTCGCCGCGGACGACGAAGTCCTGATATCCGTCGCCATTGAGGTCGCCGATGTTGCTCGGCTGCGAAAGATGATCGCCGGCGACGGTTCCTTCCAAGGCGAACGCCGACGATACGTCGAGCGCGTCGCCGTCGCCGAGACTTAGCCCGGTGGGCGCGGCGGTTGAGTTGGCCTGGTCGATGGGCGTGCCGATCTCGAACCCGTAGCGTGTGGAGGCGCCGAACGTTTCGGGCAGCACAGCCGCCGGTGCGCCGAGTCCGTCGGTGCCGAAGTAGACGTTCGTGACGTTGCCCAGCAGTTCGCCGAAACCGAGGTCCGACTGACCGTCGCCGTCGATGTCGCCGCCGGGGCCGAACGCCAGCGGGGCCGGGGCACGCGGGCTGGCATACAGAGCGCGGCTCGGCTCGAACACGAGGTCCGCCGTGGAGAGTCCGTCGGAGAGCCACGCATCGTAAGCCGCGCTGCCACCGAAGTACGCGCGGCCCACTTGATGGCCAAGCACCGAACCGTCTTCGACGAGCCGCGGCGAACGCTCGCTAGCCGCCGCGCCGAGGTCTTCCGTGCCGTCGCCGTCGACATCGCCGGCGGCGAAAACGAGCGTGTCGTTACGCCGGATCGTGATGCCGTCGAAGAACGCCTGGCCGCTGTTGCTGCCGCTAAATCGGCGCAAGGCGACGGGGCCGCCGGGATTACCGGGGTTGCTGAACTGGCGGACGAATTGTTTCTTGGGATTGCTGCCATCGACCACGGTGACTGTGAAGTTGCCCGCACCGTCGCCCTCGATCCGCAACGTGTGCAGCACGTTCTGCGCGGGTATAAAATCCATGTCGTTATTCGTTGTGCCGGAGCCGCCGGGGCCTTCGATCCGAAAAACGCCGCCTGCGAAATTCGGGTGGAAATAGATGTCGTTGTCGCCGATCCGCACGCCGACATTGAGTCCGCCGCCGCTGGGATTGCTGCCCAGGCGGGTTTCGAGCACGAACGGCCCATCGCCGACCGACGCCGCGTCGCCGAGGTTGAAGATTTGGCTCGTGCTGTTTCCGCCGGTGAGCCGCAGCCGGCCGGCCGAAATCGAAGCCCCGCCGTTGCCGTTGATTTCGAGCGAGCTGCCGGGAAATGCCGTGGCCAGATCGGCCTGGGCGACGTCGGTGTCGAACTCGAAGTCGACCACGCCGCCGACCGTCAGCACGTCGCCGAGCGATTCGATGCTGTGCGTGCCGGTGATCGCGCCCTGCCCCGGCACGAGCAGCGTGCCCGCCGCCGATTCGATGGCGAAGTCGTCCCGCCCGTCGTCGTTGACGTCGCTGACCGTCTTGAGCGAGCGGACGACATTCATGAAGGACGTTTCGGTGAGCGTGGCGTCGGCGGCCGTGGCGGAGCCGGATATCGTTTGCACGCTGCCCGTCGGAGCGAGGTCCGTGCCGCCGTAGACGAGATAAATATTCGTGCCGATGCCGGAGCGTTCGACAATGGCGAAGTCGTTCGTGCCGTCGCCGCTGAAGTCGCCGATGCCTCCGCCCGCCACGAGCGCTACGGTGCCGAAGAAGACGTCGTCGCTGCCGGTGATGCGGACCGACTCTTCGAGCTCGAGCGGTGTTTGCGCCACGCCCGCCCACAGACTGACACGCACAGGCGGCGGGCCGGTGATCGTTCCCGACGGCGGCGACACGACCAACAGATCGTCGACGTTGTCGCCGGTGACGTCGCCGACGTTGGACGCCGGCTGTTGCCGTTCGACTTGAGCGAACGTCTGCTGGAACGTCGCATCGCTGACGATATCGAGCACACCCGACTGCCCAATCGTCGGCCCGCCTTCGACCACGTACAGCTTGCCTTGGATGTTCTTGGAAAAATTCGAAAACTCGAACGGCGAGATTTCGTCCTGCACCATTACCGCGATGTCGCTGCGGCCGTCGCCGTTGTAGTCGCCGGGCGCGATGAAGTAGCTCCGCGAACCGACCAGCGACCACTCGCGAACCGGGGCAGGCAGTTCCAGCGTGAACGCCGGTGCGGCCATCGCCGCCGGATCGGCCGAGCCGAAGTACACGTGCGCGAAAGTCGACGGAATCGGCGCGTTCGGATTGGCCAACACGTCGATGACATTGCCGCGATGATCGTTGACCGCGCCGATGAAGTCGTCGAAGCCGTCGCCGTTGATATCGCCCAACGGAATGAACAAGGGACGAAACGCCGGATCGCCCGACGCAATGGCCGGCCCCGCCGCGCCGGACGCGACGTCGGTTGAATTCGCGGCCGCCGCGGAAATCTCCAACGAATACGCCCCTTGCGCGGCCGCGTCGGCGTCCGGGTTTTGCACATGAACGACGTAGTACTGCGGCACGCCCTCGAACTGTTCGACCGGCACGATCGACAGCGCCGACGTCGGATCGGAATCCGTGGCCGCGAACAGCGTCACCGGCAACATCGCGCCGCCTTTCGTCGTGGCCGAAAGCATGTCGACGGCCAGCGCACTGCGACCCGCTGCACCAAATTGTCGTGCATTGGACGTCGGTAGAATGTACCAGTCGCCGCGGTCGCCTTCGTGAAGCGACAGTCCCGTCAGTGTCGCGCCGGGCTGGACATCGGTTGTGGCGAGGAGTGCAGCAAACGAAAACTCGTCGTTCACCGACGTAGTCCCGCCGCGCGTGATGGCCTCGTAACGGTCCGGCGGCGTGCCTGTGTTGCCGAAGATCAGATCGTTGCCCGTGCCGCCGAGAATGCTATCGTTCCCCGAACCGCCGGAGAGGAAGTCGTCACCCGCGCCGCCGCGGATCGTATCGTCCATCGGTCCGCCGAAAATGCGATCGCTGCCGTTGCCGCCGTCGACGATCAGCGCATTGATCGTAGCGCCGTACCCGCGATCCAACGCCGAAAGTCCCCACGCGTCGCCGGGCCGCCCTGCAAATACGTATCCGGCATCGGCGTGCAGTTCGTCGCTGCCGCCGCGAAGGTCGAACGCGGTTTGCTCGGTCGAAAGCGTCGTGTAGAAAGCGTAGGATAGCGCCGGACGCGTGCCGGTCGGACCCTCTTCCGTTGCAAAGCGACCGTTGGCCGTGTCCCAATTCATGGCGGCCAGTTCGTAACGCTGCAACAAGCGGTCGTAGCGAATCGCCACGTGGTCGTCGACCGCCCTGCCGTTTGCATCCAGATCGCCGCCAAGAAACAGCACGCGGTCCGTGCCCTCGCCGCCGTCGAAACGGTCGCTGCTAGTCGGCACGAATGTTTGGCCCGTGCCGGTAAGCGTCGGCAGACGATCGGGAATCAGTTGCAGCGTGTCGTCGCCGTCCTGGCCGAACATCAGGTCGCTAGCCCCACGGTCGAGTCCGCCGGAGAGCAAGTCGTTCTCCGCGCCGCCGAAGATCCAGTCTTCGCCCGGGCCGCCGACGAGAACGTCTCGACCCGCTCCGCCGAGCAACACGTCGCGGCGAACGATGTTCGGCGGCGTGGCCAGATCGACGAACGCGGGAGCTTGCCCATCGGCCAGATCGAACCGCAAGTCGTAAATCGTCGGCACGCTGTTGGATCGCACGCGGAGCACATACGATGTGCCGGCGACGAGATTCAGCGAGGCCGCGGCGAGGTCGATACCGACGTCGCCGCGGACGCTGTCGACGAGCAGGTTGCCGCTCGCATTCAGCAGCGACACCTTCATGCCATCCGTCGCGGCGATGCTGTCGATGGTCAACCGCGCGCCGGCGACGGGTGCGGCGACGAGCGCGAAACTGTAGAAGTCGTCGTCCGTGGGATGGTCGATCGTGAGGCCAGCAAATCGCGTGCTCTCGGCGACACTTCCCAAGCTGAATGCCGCGGCGAAATGATCGTTGCGGCCGGTGGCGGACGTTTCGCTCTGGTCGCTGAGGATGGCGCTTCCGGCGGCGATTTCGATGCGATCGTTGCCCGCTCCGCCGTCGATCCACACGGAGCGTTGCACGGTGGGGCCGACATCGACACGGTCGTTGCCGTCGAGGGCGTCGATGACGATCGCCAGGAAGTCGTCTTCTGGGGGCAACAGACCGCTGACGACGGTCGACTCGCTTTGCGTTGCCAAGAGCGCTTGCGTGCGTGCGGTCGGGTCTTCACTGGCCAGTGCCGTCAGATCGGCGAGCGACTCGTTGAGATTCCAGACGGCGTTTCCGTCGGCGTCGGTCGCCGAGAAGTCGAGCCGGACCTGCGCGGCGAAGCTGAAGTTGCCGTTGTTGTTCGTCAGCCGCGTTACCAAATGATGGCCGGCCAGCACGCCCGGCTCGGTGACGAAATCGACCGAAATTACGTCGTCGACGTTCGATCCGCCGACGTACCACACGCGGTCGATCGTGGCGGCGTATTGTTTCCAAGCGTCCTCGCCTTGAAGACCGTCGAGCTTCACGCCGTCGCGGTTGTAGAGCGTGTTGTTTCCGCCCGCGCCGTGGAGGAAGTCGACGCCCGTGCCGCCATAAAGCGAATCGTCGCGGTCGCTGCCCAACATCCGATTGATGCCGGTTTCTTCGAGGCTCCACAACGGTGAGGCCGGATTGAGATCGTTGAGACCGTCGCCGTCGCTGTCGCCGTTGTGTGGCGAGAGAGTGCCATCCGGCCGCACGAACACGCCGAATTGCGCGGGGTCGCCGGTCGAATCCGGATCCATCGACCAGGCGTACAGCGCGTTCGTGCCCTGGCCGCCGATCAAATCGTCGTTGCCGGTTCCCGCGAACAGTACGTCGTGGTCCACCACGCTGCCGAATCCTGCGCCTTGGTCGCCGAACAGCCGGTCGTCGCCGCCGCGGCCGAAGATCACGTCGCTGCCGTTGCCGCCGTCGATGCGGTCGCGGGCCGACGATCCACGCAATGTATCGATTCCAGGTCCGCCGTCGATCGTCGTGACGAACTCATTGCTGCGGGCGGTCAGTGCCGCCAGATCGAGCGCCGACGCACCTTCGACGAATTCGATGGTATCGTTGCCCGACAATCCGGTGACGCGGAACTGTTCGACGAGCGGCGCGGCGTTGGTCGCCCGCCACGCCGCGGTGATGATGCGGCCGTTGTGGTCGACCTGCAATCGCCCGGCGGCGTCCTGGCCGACGGCGATTATGTCGTTATTGACGGTGCCTTGGATCAGCACGATGTCGGTGGCGTTGTCGTCGGCGACTGCGGCCGATGGTTCGTCGTCGCCGTGGCCGTTGAGCGCCTCGAAAGTTCCCGGCGGCATCGGGTCGTATTCGGCTCGCACGTCGAGCACGAGCAGGTCGATATCGCCGCCGCCGAAAAGCGCGTCGATGCCGTTCTGGCCTTCGAGCCAGTCGCGCCCGCCGCCGCCCCAGAGTTGATCATTGCCGTCGCCGCCGTAGAGTTGATCGCGGCCGGTGCCGCCGAGGAGCGAGTCGTTGCGGGCCGCGCCGTAGAGCAGGTCGTCGCCCGCTTCGCCGCGCAGCTCGTCGCCCGCTCGGTTCGTGTTCTCGGAAGCGACGTTGCTCGACCAGGCGTGGAGTGTGTCGTCGCCGGGTCCACCCCACAGCCGCTGTCCGGCGGAATCGATCGGACCACCGGCGTCGCCGCGGAGGTCGTCGTCGCCTTCGTCGCCGTAAAGCTGATCGATGCCCGCGTCGCCGCGTAAGCTGTCGTTTCCTTTGCCGCCGCGAACGACATCGTCGCCCGCTCCGCCGGAAACGTTGGCGTCGTTGCCGGCTCCGGCATCCACGTAGTCGTGCCCCACGCCGCCAAAAAGCCGATCGCTGTTGCCGCCGCCGAAGAGCCAGTCCGTGCCGTCGTCGCCGGTCAGTGTATCCATGCCGTCGTCGCTTGTGCCGTCGACCGACAGGCCAGCGACGATCGTTGGCGTGATGAGCATCGGCAGCACGTAGCTACTCGCAAATTGGGCGGTCGCCGCGTTGAATTGCGGCGGTGCGGTGAAGCGGTTTGGCTCGGCGAGGTTGAAGTGCAGCGAGGCGAACGCTTCTGCGCCGCCCCACACGACGTCGCTGCCCGTGCCGCCGATGAGCGAATCGTTGCCTGCACCGCCGATGAGCACGTCGTCGTCGGTGCCGCCGTAGACCGTATCGTTTCCATCGCCGGCGTCGACGCGGTCGTTACCCGCGCCGGCGGAAACGAAGTCGTCGCCGCTGCCGGTGGTAATCAGGTCGTTGCCACCCAGCGAGAAAACGCGATCATCGCCCACGCCGGTCGAAATTGTGTCGTTGCCGTCGCCGGTTGTGACGCTATCGTCGCCGCTGCCGGAACTGATCGAGTCATTGCCGCCGAGGCCGAGGATCGTGTCGTTGCCGTCGCCCGTATTGATTACATCGTTGCCTTGGTCGCCATAGACAAGATTGTGTCCCGATCCGGCATCGATCGTGTTGATTTCGGTCGCTTCGCCGCCGTCACTGTCGAGATTCGCATAGACGGTATCATTGCCGGCGTCGCCGTACAGGAAATCGCCGCCCGCGTCGCCGCGAATGGTGTCGTTTTGTGCGCCGCCGCGTATCGTGTCCACGCCGGCGCCGCCGTAGATATCGTCGGCATCGTCGCCGCCGTCGACGAAATCATCTCCAGCACCGGCATCGATGAAGTCCGCACCGGCGTGGGCGAAGATGGTGTCGTTGCCGAGTCCGCCAAGAATTGTGTCGTTGCCGGCATGGCCCAAGATCGAGTCGCCGCCAATGCCACCGTCGATGCGGTCCGCGCCGACGCCGCCGAGCAGCGTGTCGACGCCGTCGTTACCAAGAATTGTGTCGTCGCCGTCGCCGCCGTCGGCGGAATCGTCCCCCGCGCCGCCGAGGAGCGAATCGTTGCCCGTGCCGCCGCGGAGATTGTCGTTGCCGCCTCCGCCGTCGAGGCGGTCGTTGTCCGCGCCGCCGTCGAGCAGGTCGCCGCCCTCGTTGCCAAACAGCGAGTCGACGCCGGCGTCGCCAAAAAGTTGATCGGCTTGCGCGCCGCCGGAGAGTTGATCGTTGCCGTCGCCGCCGCGAAGCGTCGCGGGGCCGCCCCCCGCCGTGAGCGTGTCGTTGCCCAGCCCGCCGCTCAAATCGACCGCCGCGGTAACGGCCGGGTCGACGACAATACTGTCGTTTCCGCCGCCCGCGCTGCCGACGATCCGCGATACGCCGGCGAAGCTCTTCGTGTAACCGAGCGATTCGACGACGACGCTGCCCGCGGCGGAGCCGGGCCGGATGCGGAAATTGTCGTCGCTCTCGGTGAGGTTGAGCGTGAGCGTGCCGTTGGCGAACGTCGCCAGCACGGGCGGCACGGGCGAGGGGCGCGGGATGTTGAAGTCCACGAGCCGCTTATTCGCCAGCACGTATTCGTCGCGAATGCTAAAGAACAGTAGGTTGACTTCGTAAAAGGCGGTTAGGCGGGCGTCGACCGCGCCGCTGACGTCGAAGATATGGATCGGGCCGAGTTGGAGATTTCGCAACAGTTCGTCTCCGCGGACCCGGCCGTCGCCGTTGTCGTCGTGGAGATTGAAGTTCACGCCGGCATACACGCCGCCGCGGACACCGGCCCGGGCGATTAGCGCTTCGAGCACCGCGCCGGCCGTCAGGCTTCCGCCGAGACGCACCTCGGCCACGTCCGCGCCGGTGCCGTCGGCATTTGCCCGATCGCTGACGTAAAACCCGGCGAGCAAATCGAGCAGGTTGTCGCTCGACTGAAAGCGGCTGATACCAACCGTGTCGTAACCGACGGCGAAATCGGCGATGGCGTACAACCGCCCGGCGACTTCAGCGCCCAGCGGACCAAAGATCGGAAAGAACTGGCGGTAGCTGAAATCAATACCCAGCGGCGGCAGATCATAAGTGACGAGCGTGACGTCCTGCCCCAGCAACATCTTGAACGCCTGGCTGGGATCGGTGAGCAGCGGAAAGGCGAACGAACCTTTCGCGCCGGCGAGATTGTTCGTCCACTTGCCAGCGTTCGAGCCGCCCTTCTGGCCGACCTGCTGCGTTGTGTCGCTGCGACCGCGCAGGTCGGGCCGACCGCCGGTGAACAAGTCCGGCCGCGTGTCTGGCGTGGCGGGATCGAGCGAGCCCGCGCTGGTCGACGACAGTTTGGCCAGCGCCCCGTCGACGGCGAACCCGCCGAGGTCGAGCCACGTATCGCCGTCGATCTGCGGCAGCCCGATGATCAAGTTGTTCACGTCTACCACGGCCTGCACGAAATTCGCCACATCGGCGCGGCCAAACAGGCGGGCCATGTCGATCAGCGTGGTCTTGCGGCCGCGGAGATCGGAGATTACCGGCAGCCGCGTGGTGAGCACGTCGATCACCGGCTGCACGGGAGCGAGCACGTCTTGAATATCGCCGAGCAAATTGCCGGCGAAACCGGCGATCAAATCGCCGAGGTTCATCTGCACGTTCTCGAAGCCGATCACCGGCGCGCCCGCGCCGATCGAAGCGTCGGTCGGGTTGAAACGCCAGTCGAGCGACAGGTCTGCCCGCAGACGCGGGAACACGTCGAGTCCGGCGACACTGGTGAGCAGCTTGAGATTCACATCGGCCGTGGCGTCGACGACCGGCGCGAGAACCGATCCGCCGCTGAACATTTCGACGAGCGAAATGCGGTCGTCGTTGCCGCCGGGATCGACGAGGTCGACGCCAATCACGCCGCTGAACCGCGACGGATTCGCCGGATCGTCGGTAACCTGCACCTGCAGGAAGCCAAGATTACCGACGGCCGTTAGATTCGGCGCGGTGACGTCCAGTGTAAACGCCAACTCCGGGCTGCTCGCCGGGCGGGATGCGTCGATGAAGAACCCGATGTCGGTATTGGCTCCCAGCCGAAGATGCCAATCGAAGCCGAGCGCGAGTTGAACTCCTCCGGAAACGTCGAGGTTCAAGCCCGGCACGCCGAGATCAAATCCCGCGGGCAGCGTGACCACCAGCGGCTCGCGACCCAGCAGCATGTCGAACTCGACGGAACTGAAATCGCTCGGCCCGGCCGTGATGACCTGCACGTCCTGCACATCGACATCGCCGTCGGCGTCTTTGTCGCGCAAGAGGCCAATTCCACCGAGGCCAAGCAAATTGAACAGTTCGGTCTGAATCGCCGCGACGCCTTGCGCGGCGCGCTGCTCGAACGTAGCGAGAATCTCGTCGCGAATCTGTTCCAAAAAGTCGGCTTGGTCAACCAAGGCGTCGCCGATCAACGGCAGCGGCACGCCGAGCACTTCGCCGCGCATCGCGTCAAGCAGCAAGTCGCTCGCGCCCAGCCAGCCGCCGGCCATCGACAGCAGCATGTCGGCCGGATCGACGCTGGTGATCGCGTCGCCGATCGCCGTTTGGACCTGGCTGAGATTGGGAAACGCCGACGGACCAGGCGCGTCGCGGAGGTCGGTCAGCGCGAATTGCAGTGTGGCCAACGGCTGACCTTCGACCGGGAATTCCAGCGGCAGCGAGGCAAATGCCTGAGCCGCGACGACGGTCGTCAGGTCACCAATCAAATCCTCGTTGAAGAAGTGCCGGCCGTCGCCGGCGCCGGCGAGCGTAAAGGTCAGCGTGGCGGGATTGTTGCTGCCCGCGCCGGTGTCGTTGATGCCGGCCTGACCGGAACGAACGAATAAGCCGAGCGGACCGACCGAGGCGTCGAAGTTGATGTCGTTGCCCAGCGCCTTGGCGAAGAACTGCACGCCGGTCGAGTCGTCGATGAACGGCCGCGGCGCGAGCGGGTCGCTTAGATCAACGCCAGCCGAAAGTGTCAGCGTCGCGCCGGCCTCGAATGCAAGCTTGGCGTCGCCGCGCACATCGACCAAATCGCCGACGGCCGCGATGCCGAGCGTCGATAGATCGAACGACAGCGGAATGTCCTTGGCCGCGGATTTTGTGAACGCCAGTTCCAGTCGCACCGCCGGCGCACCGGGCACGCTCGTGTCGAACCGCAGCGTCACGGCAGGATCGTCGCGATCATCGTCGCTCGGGTTGGCAGGATCGCGCGGCGGCTGCGTGTTCGGGTCGTCGGCAAATTCGAGCAAGTCCTCGACGACTTCCTCGACGCCTTGCAGATTGCCGGAAGCTACTTCGCGCAATTCGTCGAGAAATGCGTTCAATCGCGGAGCAAAGGCGACGAAGTCGGCAAGGTTGACGCCGAGCAGCGGCAGCTCGAAATCGACCGACGACAAACCCTCGATATCCGCGACATACGTAACGACGCCCTGCACCGCGTCGATGATGTCGGCGAGCGTGAGTTCGGAGAGGTCGAGAACGCTGCCGAAATTGGTCGTCGATAGCGACGCATTTGCGAGATCGCCGACGTCCGGCACGTGAACGTCGATACTCGCGCCGCTGAGCGACAGACCGGGCATCGGGCCATCGAGCACGACCGGCAATTGAAAGTCGGCCGAACCGCCAAGCGTCAAGTCGAGGCCGAGAGTCGGATCGTTCCCCGAAAATGTCTCGTATGCTTCCGCGAGAGAAATACGATCGCGCGGCACGGGCACAGGCCCGCTGTTGTCCACTGGACGAACCGTCGCCGAAATCTGCCCCGTGGCGGAACCGTTTTCGACGCGGACCCCAACGAAGCCGAAGTTGGCCGCGGCGTCGATGTCGGCGGCGACGACGTCGATCGAACCGCTGAGCATTGTCGATTCGAGAAACGCATGTTCGGCGAGCGAATCGCCGTGTAGCGCGTCGCCGCGAATTTGCCCGTCGCCATCGCTGTCGACACCGAGAATGCCGAGGCTCAGCGGGGCCAGAGAACCATCGGCCGCCTCGACGGCGAATTGCAGCGTGCCGGTTGTGTGGTCGACGAGCAACAGGCGATTCGACGTTGCTCCGTCGATCATCGCCTCGAATGCCGCGGCGCCAGGCGAGGCGGAATTCAAACCGGCAAGGACATCGCCCACCGTGCTGTCGCCGTCAAAACTGGCGGTGAACGTCGTGCCGTCGCGCAAGCTAATGCGAACGTCGCCGCGATCGCCGGATTGTGCGGACAGAAAGCCGAGCGCCGCGCCGCCGGTGACTTGCAGCGATCGGATGGAAGCACCGACGGTGGTCAGCGTGATGCGACCGTTGTTTTCGAGCGTGGCCTCGACAGTTGCGGAAAGTCCCGCGGCGGCCAGTGCGTCGTTGAGGTTGTCGACCAGATCGCCGGCTTCGAGATTGTCGCTGGTATCCGCGGCGGCAATCGTAACGGGCACAATCGCCGGCGCGTCGCCACCAAGCGAAAGATTCAGAACGGAGTTGCCGGCCAGTTGGCCATCTTGTGGAGCCGGATTCGCCGCTGTGACGCCGACGTTCACCAGCACGCCCGCGCCGCCGTTGAGTGCGGAGAGCAGCGTCGAATTCGATAGTACGAATCCGTCGCCCAACGGCGAGAGGTCGATCCCCAGCGTCGACTCGCCGTGTACCGTAGCGGTGAGCGAGAGCGTGCTGGACGTCGAGATGTTGGCCAGATCGCCGAGATCGACGTCGAACGCCAGCGGCGCGGCGACGCTGGCCAGCGTGTGGTCGAAACTCAAGTCGAACGTCAATTCGCTCGTCGCCGGATCGAAATCGACGGCGGCGATGGCCGGCACCAGCGCCATGAACTGCTGGATCGACGAAAACGCTGGACCGCCGCCCTCGTTGCCGCCCGTAGCGGGCCCGAGCACACCCGCGCCAAATCCGGCCGCGAAGTCGAGCAATCCGCCGAGCGACGTGTCCTTGGCAAACGGCGCTGCCGCGGCGAGTACGTCCGACGCGCCGGCGTCGGAAAGCCACGCCGATACCTGGCTGAGGACACCGGTCAGGTCGTCGACCGTGATGTTGGCGAGACTCGAAAGTTCGGCGAAATCGACGGCGCTGGCTGTGGCGGCGATCGTGTCGAATAGGTTCGCATCGGCCAGCGTTACGCGGGGTGAATCCGATGCGCCAAAGTCGTGCGTGCCCAGTTGCGCTTGAATCGGCAGCGTCGCCGCGAGCGAAGAACTGCCCGTCGTCGCGATCGCGGCGGGCGAAGATTGTTCTATGAGTTCCGACGCGGTGACGCGTCCGTCGGCGTTCGGATCGGCCGGCGCGGCACTGACCGAGGCGCTGACGTTTACCGTGGCGTTGTCGATGCCGACTTCAAGCAAGCCGAACTGTGCGGCCGCATTCGCGCCCGATGCGGAAATATTCGTCGAAACCGTCGGCTGCGTTGACAGCGCGACGAAAAACGCCTCGCCGGGCGAGTCGAGCAATGCCAGATCGACGCCCAATACGCCGGAGAGCGCAAACGATGTATTGGCCGCGGTGGTGATCGTGCCATGGACGTCGAGTCCGCTCGGCGCGATGGCGTCCGAAAGATCGAGGTCGACAATCGCGTTCTCGTTTGCTTGGAGCGAGAATGCGACTTCGAATCGCTCGTCGACGATCTGCGCGGAAGCACCGACCGACGACAGCGCAGCAGCCAGCTCGCTGGCGGTCGGCGTGGCGTCGGTTGAAAAATAGTTCTCGGCGACGTCAACGAGTTGCTCGCGGACGAGATCGCCCAGCGGCGCGAGCGAACCGAGCGAGTGGCCAGCCAGCGGCAACGCGCGGCCAAGGTCGCCAGCCAGACTCGCGGCGTCGCCGTAGTCGGCCAGCGCATGCAGGCCGCTCGTGAAAGCCGCAACCGTCTCGGAAGACAGGTCGTCCGCGCCCGGCGACGCGCCGAAGGCCGGTTGATCGGCCGACAGCAAACAGCGCCCCTCGAGCGACTCGAGCTGCGGTCGCCGCTGGCGAGCGGGGCGCTTGCGCCGCTGGGTACGTCCCTGGGCCAACGGGCCGCGCAAGATTTGATGCAATCGCCGCCAAGGCGTTTGATCGCGAAACATGGCAAGAATCCTAGGCAATTAAGGGGCAAACGAAGACGTCGCCGACGTCGGGAGCGACTGACGGACATGCCGTCGTGGGAATGTCGCACAACTACGTGCGAAAAACTCGCGGAAAAGCCGTAGCGAAAAACGCCGAAAATTGGCAATCTCGCGATAACCCGCTGCGAGATCGTCCCGCTGTGGGTATCGTCCCGCTGTGAGTTGTGAGTATCGTCGTGCGGTTTCGCGGTGCGGCGGCGGGCGATTAAGAGCCTATCCCAAAACCCCTGCCGCTCGGAAGGCGATCCAGGCGGCGACGAA
>JBBDYI010000206.1:0-3181 GCA_040901705.1 Pirellulales bacterium
GGTCGGCGGTCAGTTCATCGTCGGTGCCAGCGTCGACCGGGAGCGGCTCGTTCTGATATTCGGCGAAGAACGCCGCCTCGTCCTGGAGCTTGAGATTCATGGCGTGCTGGATTGCCGACGCCTCGTCGTGGTTGAATCGCTCGGGCCATGCAATAATCGCTCCCTCGTCCATCGCGATGCGGTCAGCGACGTAGAACTCGGTCGCCACATGAATGTCGCCGTGTGTGCGAAGGCTCTCGGCGCGGAGTTCGCCGTAGCGCTGCCACTTCTTTTCGTCCGTCGGAAACGAGTAAACCATCTTGGTCCGCTCGCCGTTCCACTCCGGGTGCTTGTCGCGGCTCAAGATGTTGTCCGCCATATCGCCGGGACGAATCACGGTGCAGGGCATGATCCCGGAGATCTTCTTGCCCGGCCCGCCCAGGCCGAGGACCGCACCGGCCAGGATGCCTTCGCGCGTCGCGCACTGCGAAAGTGATCGCGCCGATTCGTCGGTCTGCGGATCGTCGAGAACGACGAGGGTCGGGCGGACCGTCTGGCCATCGGCACGCTTGTACTTCATGCCGCGGATACGGCCGGTAATTCCCGCGACCTTGATGATCGCGCCGCTGGCCACGCTGCCCGGCATCGTCGGCAGCACGATCTCGCGGGCAGTCCAGCCGATGTGAGTGCGTTCGCCCTTGTAGAGTTGCCCGTTGGCCCGGTTGGCGATGCCGTCGAGAGCCTGGATCGGGTAGGCGACCTCGGGGAAGTCGTCGAGAAGATAGTCGCTACCGTCGAATTCCATCTTGATTGAATCGAGCATGTCCATTGCATGGCCTTCGTCGCTGCCAATGAGGCAGACGAAGTCGCGGTGCCCGTACAGCACCGCCCAGATGCAGGCGCATTCGCAAATTGTCGTCTTGCCCGAACCTCGGGGCATAGCCATCGCAAACAGCCCACCGTGCAGAACCGCGCGTTCGATCTTCCCAATCACCTTCAGGTGGTCGGGCGACCACGGCAGATGAAACGTCAGCGGGAAGTACGACTCGCAGAAGTAACGAAAGTCTGACGCGGCCTTCTCCTTCCGCTCGGGGTTTACGACGTCCGGCAAGTCGCCGATGTCGCGGCCAGCGATCGCCAGCGCGATGTTGCGTGAGCGGGCACGTTCCTTCAGACGCTCGTAGGGATCGCCTTCCGGTTCCGGTCGCGGCGTGTGACGCTCGTGGACCATCCAGGCCACGTAGCGGAGCAGGTCGACGTGTCGGGCGTCGCCGATTCGCAGCCCGGCGCGCGTGCGGTGGCGATGCAACTGCCGCTCGTTGATCACCTCGCCGAGCGGCGTGCTGTTGAGCAGCCGACAAAGCTCAGTCGGTCGAAGTTGGCGCGGGTCAGTCGCCATTCGTGCCTCCCGCGCTGCGGCCCATCTGCTTGGCAAGCCAGGCTGCGAAATGAACCAGGTTCAACGTCCCGTCGGGATTCGTCGGCGCGCCGGCGTCGATGTCGGCGCGCAGCATCGCCTCGGTGATCGGATCGCCGCCCACCTGCGACAGCGCGCGGACCGCGTCTGCCAAGGGCAACGCGGTTGGGTTCAGCGGTAATCGCGGAGAATTCGACATGTTTTGGGCCAGCCTAAAACGCCTTCGGAAAGATTCTCGGAATTCTTGGCGATGTCCTGCGCACAGCGCTTGATGACGTTCCGCCCACATGGCTCATGTGGTGTCGTGCGAAGCGATTTCCGCGACGCGATCCTAAAACGGAGAGACGAACATGTCCGTGACCAAGACCAAGAAGACCGCCGCCGCCAAGACGACCAAGGCCGCGAAAGCGAAGCCGGCCAAGGCGAAGACGCCGAAGGCCGACGCGCCGGCGAAGGCAACCAAGGCCAAGAGGGCCAAGGCCGACGGCAAGATGAGCGCCCTCGACGCGGCGGCGAAGGTGCTGGCCGACACCGGCGAAGCGATGAACACGAAGGCGATGATCGAAGCGATGGCCGCGAAGGGATTGTGGACGAGTCCTGGCGGCAAGACCCCGCACGCGACCCTTTATTCTGCGATCGCGCGCGAGATCAACGAGAAGAGGAGCGACGCCCGATTCGTAAAATCCGAGCGCGGCATGTTCGCCGCCAAGAAGTAAAGGACGAACCGATGCAAAAAGTTGCCGATGCAATTCGGTCTGTAACGGCCAAGGTCCAACGCGCCATCGACGAAGGTTATCGTTCGCGCGCCATCGACGCGGACGACCTCGTCGAGGTGCTGTTGGCCGTGGCCGAAGAACTCGACCCGCCGACGCGGCGGGCGCAGACGACAAAGCCGCCCCGCACACTGCGCGGTCGGCGAAACCAAAGCGGCCGCTAACCCCGGCCGACGACGACGCCCCACGTTCGCCACGTCGGGGCGTTTTGTCGTTGGTCGAAACGGTTGTCGCCTCGTCGGGTAGGCCGCAACACGGCGTAAACGTGGCGTTCACGCGGCCTCCTCCGCGGCCGCTCGCCGCTCTGCCTTCCGCCCGGTGAACTTCTCCCAGCGCTGCACGATCACGTCGCAATAGGGCGGGTCGAGTTCCATCAAGAACGCCTTCCGATTCGTCTGCTCGCACGCGATCAGCGTCGAGCCGCTGCCGCCGAACAGATCAAGGACGTTCTCGCCGATGCGCGACGAATATTGCATCGCCCGCACCGCGAGTTCGACGGGCTTCTCGGTGAGATGCACCATCGATTGCGGGTTGACCTTCTTCACGTGCCACAAGTCCGTGGCATTATTCGGGCCGAAGAACTTGTGGCCCGCCCCGAGTCGCCAGCCGTAGAAGCAGATCTCGAACGCACCCATGAAATCTTTTCTCGTAAGGACGGGATGCTGTTTGTCCCACACAATCCCTTGGCTGAAATAGAGATCGTGCTTCTTGAGGAACGGGGGGTAGTTGCCGAGATTGGCGTATCCGCCCCAGATGTAGAAACCACGACCGGCCTCCAGCACGCGGGCCATGTTGCCGAACCAAGCGTCGAGCAACACGTCGAACGCCTCGTCGGTCACAAAGTCGTTGGCGAGCGGACGATCCTTCGCTCGCATCTGCTTGTGCGTCCCCTTCGCCTTTCCCGGATGCCTCTCCAGGTCAAACTTCTGGTGGTGCTTGTTCGGGTTGGCGAAGCTGCTGTTGCCGGCGGCAATGGCGTTGTTCGATCGCGGCTCGACCTTCACGTTGTACG
>JBBDYI010000207.1:0-21775 GCA_040901705.1 Pirellulales bacterium
GAAATTTCGGTTGCATTTCGGTTCTATTTTAAACGACTCCGGATGCCCGCCGACGGCGATATCACCCGTTTTCTTCAGCGTCGCCGCGTCGCAAACGCCGATCGCCCCGTCGCCGCGCCCGTACCCGACGTAGACGCATTTGGCCGCCGCGTCGTAGCGGAGATTGTCCGGATCGTCGCGCGTCGAAATCGTACCCGCCAGTTCAAATGTCTTGGCGTCGAACACATGAATCGTCGCCGACTCGCCGTTGGCGACCCAAATCCGCTCCGTTTCCGCGACAAAGGCCACGCCTTGTGGTTCCTTCAGGCCCGGCAACTGCTTTACCACCTTTCCGTGGGCAAGGTCGAGCACTTCGAGCGTGTCGTTGCCGAGCGCCGCGACGAACAGTCGCTTATGCTTGAAGTCGACTGAGAAATGATCGAAACGCCCCACTACGCCCGGTAGCGCGATCGCGCCTTCTTCGTGGAGGAATTCGTCCGCGGCGCGAGCGACCGAGGGAGCCAACGCGATCAGCATGCAAATCAGCAAGACGCGTGACATGGAGGTTTCCCATTGTTTGGGGGCATTCAACGTACAGGCCCAGGCCACGCCCCAGCCACACCACGAATCGATGGCCAAGGTGGTGACAACTACGCAGGACAACTACGTCTTCGCGCGCTCGGCCTGCGGCACATAATTCGCCAACGTCTGCATCGCATAAATCGGCTGCAACCGCGCCAGCCGCTGTCGCCCGTCGATCATCGGCAGCGTGACCATATCCTCGCCGACGAGCGGCTTCGCGTACCGCACGAACTCGTCTGTCACGTCGTGGCCATTGCTCGCGATCCATGCCTTCGGAAACGTCCGCTCGCTGTTGGCCACCGCTTCGAGCGGGGCTTTGTCGTATCGCACGCTGTAGAACGGCGTGTCGTTGCGGAGGATCGTCGACATGTAGCCGCTCTGGCCGGTGGCCGCGAGATACGCCGCGTTTTCGCCGATGTGATACGCCTCGTCCAAATCGACCGTCGACGCATACGCCATCGAGTGTCGCTGATCCGTCCCCGGCACGTTTCCGCGAGCCGCTCCCTTCGCCGCCAGCCCGGCCTTGTTCAAGTAGTTCACCACAACCTGGGCGACCGTAATCTCGCTGCTGCTGAACATCACGTGCCCGAACGAATCTCGAACCTCGCCGATGCCGCCCACGTCGAAACCCTCGCTCACCACGACCATGCATCGCCCGGTCCGCTTGAGCTGTTCGTTTACCTGATCGGCCAACTGTTCGAGCGGAATCTTGTTCTCCGCCAGATAGATTTGCAGCGGCATCTCGCGGTGCGGATCGGCCAGTCGCGCGGCGGCGGGGATGTAGCCGATCTTCCGGCCCATCGCCTGCATCACCAGTACCGGATCCGCCGGGCAGCTTCCGCCGTTTTCCTCGTTGGCGTTCTGCACCATGTGCATCCAATACTTCGCCGTCGAGCCGTAACCCGGCGTGTGGTCGATCAGCTTGAATTCGCTATCGCCAACGTCGTTGTCGATCGTCTTCGATACGCCGACCGCCACGAGGTCCAGCCCACGCTGATGGGCAAGCTGGGCGATCTTGTTGGCCGTGTCCATCGAGTCGTTGCCGCCGATGTACAGGAAGTAGCCGACATCGTGTGCTTTGAAGACTTCGATCACGCGGTCGAAATCCTCGGTCTGCGCCGGCTTGAGCTTGTACCGGCACGTCCCGATCGATCCGGCGGCCGGCGTGTAGCGCAGCAGGGCGATCTCCTCGGCCGGCTGAGCGGTGAGGTCGATCAATTCCTCCTTGAGCACGCCTTCGATGCCGTGGTGGCCGCCGTAAACCGTGCCGATCGCATCGAACGACCGCGCCGCTTCGACGATCCCGCGCAGGCTGCTGTTGATCACCGGACTAGGCCCGCCGCTTTGGGCGACGATCATATTTCGAGCGTTAGGCATAGAAATTGCGCCAAGCAGAAACCGACTAAGACACGAACGGATCGAAAAGCAGCCGCCCGCTAGCGTTCGCCGAAACATCCGACGAATTCCCAGCGGAGGAGCCAGTCGCCAAAGCGCCGGTCGGACTAATGCGCCCCGGTCCAACACTTGGCCCGCCCTCAGCGAACGCAGCCTTTAGGCGACAACCGGCCCAAGCTGCAAATCCTAGCCGGAAGTCTGGCCGGTCTCAACGGCCTTCGTCGCCACGGCGTGGCGCGCCGCAAGCAACGGCGCATTGTGCCGAAAGATTATGCTAATGATTCACGCGTGTGTTTGAAGTTTTCTGCATGCGACCCAATTCGCGTCGTCGGCGCTCCACCGCTGCCGCGATTCCTTGGATTTGGGCCTGACCGAAAGAAATCCCCGCGTCCGCGCCCTCGCATCTCAAAAACGAGCCAGAAAACGTGCTCCGTTCCACCGATACGCCAAGCATCGCCGCAGCCAACCACTCCCCCGTTCGTCGCTCCATGCAGAGCTGGGCCTCCCTGAATCTGGCAATTAGAGAAATCTTGGGGAATTTTCCGCAGGATGCTTGATTTAGTTTTTCTTTCGACTACTCTGTCATTTAGGTTTCTTCCAATTGGCGGAATTCCGTGGCGTTTGCGGGTCGATCCGTCGGCGCGACGGGATCATGTGAACTGAATACTCTGGAGATCGGTCTAATGAAACAACATCTGAGAGTCGCTTCTCGCACCGAATTGCGCGGTTTGACACGCGGGCGTGTCGGCCACGGCAGTCTTCGACAGGTTTGCTCACGCGTGTTCGCGGGTGCTGCGGTCCTGTTTCTCTTGTCGGGCACATCCTCTGCCCAGACGCTGCAGTTGTACTACCCGCTGGACGACGGCGTGGCGCCGGGCGGAACGGTCCTCAATCTTGCCGGAACGGGCGATGGCATCCTCACCAATGGTGGAACGTTCATTCCCAGCACCGCTCCCAGTGCTTCGGGCGGCATGGCCCTCAGGTTCACGAACGACGACAACCAATTCATCGCTACGGGATTGAGCTCCGGCGCGTTGGGCTTTACCAACGCGAATCCGAACGGCTATGCCGCGACCGCGTGGGTCAATATGACCGCAAACAGCGGCGACAGCATGGTGTTTGGGCAACAGAACGGCGATCCGGGTGGTGATGGCTCTTATCTGCACAACGGCGTTCGTAACGGGAACTACCACCAGGGCCACTGGGCCTCGGACATCACCGTCGGAACGGTGACGTTCGACGCGGCCAATGGCGCCGGCAACTGGCACCATGTGATATGGGAGTACGAAAACGGCAACGAGCGCATTTACGTCGACGGCATCAATGTCGGTCAAGCTGTGGCCCCAGGCGCGGCGCATAACCCGTCTAATATCAAAATTGGCCGTTCGGAAAACGGCGGCGGGTTCGACGGCGTGATGGACGACGTAGCCGTGTACAGCTTGGGCGCAAGCGAGCGGCTGTACCCGAACCAGGTGGTCTACCTGCGCGACGGCGGCAGTCCGCTCGCTTTGCCGGCGGGGGATCCCAATTCGTCATTCCCCGTGCCCAACTTCATCCCGGTTGGCCTTGGCGGCGGCGGCGCAGGTTTCGCCACGATGACGCTCGCGTACACCGATGGCGTGCTCGCCGACCTGCATAGCGTCTCTGACGCTGCCGCTGCCCTAATGGGCGGTGCCGTCCCGCTGATCACCGAGAACGTGCCGATGGTGAATCATGCCGACACCGGAACGGGCGGCAGCCCCGGCGGCGGCTACAGCATCACCCGCGATCCGAAGTTGCGCTATCCCGGCGATCCGGACGGCGACACGGAGGACATTGCATACGTCTATAACGGCTATGTCCAGATTCCAACCGACGGCATGTATACGTTTGGCGTGGACGGCGACGACGGGCAGCGGCTGAAGCTCGCCGGCGCGAACTTCAAAGTGATCGGCGGCAGTGGCGTCGACTCGCTTTTCAAAGGCGACACGTTCGGCGTCGAAGGCGACACGGGTGATGCTTATTCCGTGGCGTCGACATTCCTCACGGCCGGTTCGCACCAGATTCAGGTAATTGGTTACGAGCGTGGCGGCGGCGCTTTCAATGAAGCTTTTGCCGCGGTCGGCGAAACGACCAACATCAACGATTTTCGCGGCATCGGCCATCAGGCGTCCGGGCAGGCCGCGACATTGGGCGTCACGCAAGCTGGCTGGGAAGTCACCACGACGCTCCCCGGTGGAAATGTGTTGAACACACTTGCCGATGCCATCGCTGAGTTCAGTAATGAAATCCCCGTCATAAGCAATCACCCCAGCGTCAATTTCAACGATCCGGATTCTGGTGGTCCGGGCCGCTTGGCCGGCGACGTGCCCTTCACAACCAACACGGCTGCCGACGACAACGACTTTGCCCTGTTGGCGACCGCCACGTTGGTCGTGCCCGTTGATGGAACGTATCGTATCGGGTTTCAAGGTGACGACGGCGGTGAGTTCGGGTTCTTGACACCGGGCGTTGCCTTCACCGCTCTCATCGAGAACGCCACCGGTTTGTCCGTGATCGGCGCCGGCGTGTTCGGCGGCGATCCCGCGGCGGCCATCACCTGCGATTGCCTCACCGGCAATAGCAGCACGGTCGGTGAAGTCACTTTGGCCGCCGGCGAGTACGAAGTGTACGCCGGATTTTGGGAACGGGGCGGCGGTGCCTACTTCGAAGTATTCAGTTCTGGCCCAGGCACTGGTTTTACCTTGTTGACCGCTGGCGGAGCGTCGATCACGCCCGATTTCGACGGCTTGCAATGGGCGGCCGTTCCCGAGCCGAGTTCCGTGATGCTGAGCTTGTTCGGCGTGGCTGGACTGTTCCTCGTGCGTCGTCGACGCGGTGTATAGTCGAAGGAACGAATTGGATCGTGTAATCGAGGAACAAGCCGGTCCCGGATTTCCGTGACCGGCTTGTTCCCTTGATACAGGGACGTATAGGCAACTATTTCGCCCGTCGGAGTTACGAGCGCCTCGAACGGCGCGCCGCATATTGACGTTCATTTCGTCGCTGACCGGTTCCGGATTGGAAAGCGAGTTCGAACGATGGAAGACCTATTGCGAATCCGACGCTGAAACGGAAATCCTGTCGACGGCGAGGCGAAGTCGTGCATGGCTGCACACGCCGCGCCGCGATATGTGGAAGACGATTCGTTGAACTGCTTCCAAACCGTGATACCATCGAATGGTAAGTACGGCTTCGGTTCGACCGCATTGGGCATCGTGATTCGTTGAGTGGCTGGTATGAATCGGTTCGCGTTATACGCCTGCGCTTGGATCGCCGTGCTGCCGATGGTCGGCTGCCGCCGGCAGACAGAGCCGCCGTCGGCTACAACGGCCCAGGCCGCCGCCGAGAGCACCCTGCCGCGTGGCATTTCCGCCGTTGCCCTTCGCACGCCCGGAAAAGCACAAGAAACGCAGTTCACGCGGCTGTCGAGCAACGAAACCGGCATCGACTTCGTCAATCCGATCGACACGTCGCATCCCTGGAAGTTTCTGTTCGCCTCGTCGATGGCGTGCGGCGGCGTCGCCATCGGCGACGTGGATGGTGACGGCCGGCCGGATATCTTCTTGACCAGCGGTCCGCGCGCCAACCGCCTGTACTTGCAGCGGGAGGACTGGAAGTTCACCGACGCCACGCAGCAGGCCGGCGTCGACGGCGGCGAAGCGTGGGGCGTCGGCGCGGCAATGGTCGACGTCGACGGCGACAAAGACCTCGACATCTACGTCTGCAATTACGATTCGCCCAATCAACTGTTCATCAATCAGGGCGACGGGAAGTTCGTCGACCGCGCCGCGCAGTTCGGCGTGGACCTCGTCGACGCCAGCCATACGCCGGCGTTCTGCGACTACGACCACGACGGCGACCTCGATCTGTACTTGCTAACCAATCGCCTGTATCGCCGCGACGGCGACCCCACGCTGACCGATGCCTTCCTCAGCGACTCCGCGGGCCGATTCGTCCGCGGCGCGGACGGGCGTCCCGTCGTCCGCGAGGAGTATCGGCAGTATTACGACGCCGTGCAGGCGGGATCGAGCACCTACAATCTCGACGTGGTCGGCCGCCCGGATCATCTGTTCCGCAACGATCTGCAACACGGCGAGGGCAAGTTCACCGACGTAACGCGAGACGCGGGTATCGTCGAACGCGGCCACGGATTGTCCGCCACGTGGTGGGATTACGATCAGGACGGCTGGACCGATCTGTACGTCGGCAACGATTTCGACGAGCCGGACCATCTGTACCACAATCGCGGCGACGGCACGTTCGAGGACGTCATCAAGCAAACGGTGAACCACACGACGTGGTTCTCGATGGGCGCCGATTTCGGCGACGTGAACAACGACGGCCTGCCCGACTTCATGATCGCCGACATGGCCGGCACCAGCCACTACAAGCAAAAGACGGCGATGGGTTCGATGGGCGACAAGGGCTGGTTCATGCAGCATGCCGACCCGCCGCAACTGATGCGCAATATGCTGTTTCTCGGCACCGGCTCGTCGCGGTTCGTCGAAGCCGCCAACATGGCCGGTTTGGCGAAGTCGGACTGGTCGTGGACCGTCAAATTGTGCGACCTGGACAACGACGGTCGCCTGGACGTGTTCATCACCAACGGCATGACGCGGAATTTCAACGAAAAGGACGACCCCAAAGCCCTGTTGCGCCGGCCGGGCGCAACCCAGTGGGACCGCTACGAGCATTTATCGCCGATGAAGGAGCGCAACCTGGCCTACCGCAATCTCGGCGATTTGAAGTTCGCGGACGTGGCCAAGCAATGGGGTCTCGACCACCTGGGCATGAGCTACGCGGCGGCCCACGTCGACATCGACCGCGACGGTGACTTGGATCTGATCGTCGCCAACGTCGATGAGCCTGTCGGCGTATGGCGTAACGATTGCACCACCGGCCACCGCGTATTGATCAAGCTGGCCGGCACGAGCAGCAATTGGCAAGGCCTGGGCGCGACGGTCCGCTTGCGGATGGCGTCGGGCGAGCAAATCGGCGAGTTGACGTCGGCCCGCGGGTACATGAGCGCCAACGACGCGGTGCTTCACTTCGGGTTGGGAGCGGACGACCGCATCGAACAACTGGAAATCTCCTGGCCGAGCGGACATCGCCAGACCCTCAGCAACCTCGCGGCGGACCAGTTCTACACGATCACCGAACCGGACGGACCTCCGCAGCCGCGACCCGCCACGGAATCGCCGAAGACCATGTTCGCCGCCAGCGAAGCGCTGTCGGGTTTGGTCAGCGTCGAAGAGCCTTACGACGATTTCGCTCGCGAGCCGCTGCTGCCGAACAAGCTGTCGCAATTAGGCCCGGGCATGGCCTGGGGAGACGTCGACGGCGACGGCGACGACGATTTGTTCGTCGGCGGCGCCAAAGGCCAGGCCGGGCGACTGGCGATCAACGACGGTCATGGGCAGTTTCGCGCAACGCCAACTCAGGCCGCCGGCGGCGATAGCGACGGCCTCCCGTGGTTAGCCGACCGAGAGTGCGAAGACATGGCCCCGCTGTTCTTCGATGTCGACGGCGACGGCGACCTGGACTTGTACGTGGTCAGCGGTGGCGTCGAATGCGAACCGCAGAGCGAGTACTTGCGCGATCGGTTGTATCTCAACGACGGCAAAGGAAGATTCCAACCCGCGCCGGAGGGAACGCTACCCGACGTCCGCGATAGCGGCAGCGTTGTCTGCGCCGCCGATTGGGACCACGACGGCGACGTCGACCTGTTCGTTGGCGGACGCGTAATTCCGGGTCAGTACCCCATGCCGGCGCAAAATCGATTGCTGCGTAACGACGGTGGACGCCTGGTCGACGCCACGCAGCAAATCGCGCCTCAACTGCAAGCCACGGGGCTTGTGACGTCGGCTCTGTGGTCCGACGTCGACAGCGACGGATGGTTGGATCTGATCGTCGCGCACGAGTGGGGACCGGTCATGTGGTTCCGCAACGACGCCGGCAAGCTGGTCGATCAAACCAAGGAGTCGGGCTTGGCGGATCATACGGGCTGGTTCAACGGTCTGGCCGCACGCGACGTCGACAACGATGGGGACATCGATTACGCGGTGACGAACTTCGGTTTGAACACCAAGTACCACGCCTCGCTCGAAAAACCCGCGCTGTTGTATTACGGCGATTTCGAGGGCAAGGGACGCATGCAATTGGTCGAGGCGGAGTTCGAAGGCGGAACACTGTTTCCCGTGCGGGGACGAAGTTGTTCCTCCACGGCCATGCCGTTTATCGCCGAGAAATTCGGCAATTACCACGAGTTCGCGCTGGCCTCGCTCCAGGACATTTACACGCCGAAATCCTTGGAAAAGGCCCACCGGTTCGCCGCCACGACGTTGGAATCGGCCGTGTTGATCAATGACGGCGCGGGCCACTTCAAGTGGAGCGTCTTGCCGCGTCTGGCCCAGACTTCGCCCGGATTCGGCCTGGCGCTAACCGAAGTAAACGGCGACGGCATGGCCGACTTATACATGGCGCAGAACTTCTATCATCCGCAGATCGAAACGGGACGGATGGGCGGCGGCGTGAGCTTGCTGTTGCACGGACGCGGCGACGGTGAATTCGATCCAGTCAAGCCGGGCAAGTCCGGACTCGTCGCGCCCGGCGATGGAAAAAGTCTGACGACGGCGGACGTCGACGGCGACGGAGCGTTCGACTTCGTCGTCGGTGTCAACGACGGCCCCGTTCAGGCGTTCACAAAGCGTAATGCCGACGCCGGCCGCGTCGTCAGCGTTCGCTTGTCCGGACGGCCCGGCAATCCAACCGCGGCCGGCGCACGCGTCTCGCTGTACCTCGACGATGGAGTGCGCCAAACGGCCGAAGTCCAAGCCGGATCGGGATACCTGTCGCAGTCGCCGCCGACGCTTGCATTCGGCGTGCCGCCAGGGCGACACGCGGCGAAGGTGGAAGTGATCTGGCCGGATGGCGGCCGGTCCTCGGTAACGCCCGAACCCGATGCGACGTTCGTTCCGCTTGCGCAACCGGCTCCGGCCGAACTCAAATCGTGACATGCACCGTGAGCAAATTTTCTCCGATAACGCCGCCGAATTGTTAGGTTCTTGTTTCCTTCACGCAAATCAAATCATCTCCTCTGGAGCATACATCCATGTCCAAATCGAGCACGCCACGTCGCCGTAACCCGTCCTTCCCACGTCGCGCTCGTGGTGGCTCCACATCGAAGCGCCGTTTGTCGCTACAACCGCGCATCGAGTCGCTCGAACCTCGCCAGATGCTCGACGCTTCGTTCGTCGTCAGCGAACTGATGGCGCTCAACACCAAGACGATCCGCGACGAGGACCTGGCGTTTTCCGACTGGATCGAAATCCGCAACGACGGCGACATGACCGGCGACCTCGGTGGCCGCTATCTCACCAACAATCTGGGCACCCTCACGCAATGGCAGTTCCCCGCCGGGCAAACGCTTGCCCCCGGCGAACACCTCGTCGTGTTCGCCTCCGGCAAGGATCGCGCCAACGTCGCCGAGCCGCACACGAACTTCACGCTCGATCACACCGGCGGCGACGTCGCGCTCGTCGCGGCCAACGGCACGACGATCGAGTCGCAGTTGGCCGGCTACCCGTCGCTCATTTCGGACCAATCCTACGGCCTGATTCGCCGCAGCACGGACGCCGAACTTGTCGGCGACGCCGCAGCGTCAAGGATTCACGTTCCCGCCACAGGCGTGCTGGGCACGACGTGGACCGGCGGCAACGAACCGTTCAACGATTCCGCCGGCGCTCTCTGGTCCGCCGGAACCGGCACCATCGGCTACGACACCGCCAATGGCGCGTCGAATTTCGACGTGAAGGTCTGGTATTCGACGGTCACCATTACGAATCTCGCCCAGTCCGACGCCGCCATCGCCGGACAAAACGTCACAGCCCAATCGCCATTTTCCGACACGCCACTTGTCGTCAATTACATCGACGACGATGGAGCGGGCGATGCGCACTATGCCGGCACGACCCGCTTTCCTGGCAACGTCGCCGGCGGCCAGGATAACTTCGTGATGCGGGCCACCACGTCCTTCTTCATCCGCCCGGAACAAGCCGGCGTATGGACGTTCGGCTTCAATAGCGACGACGGCGGACGATTGAGGATCGACGGCGGCAATGTGATCGTCGATGACACCAACCATCCGCCGGGAGACTTTCTTGGATCGATTAGCCTGACTGCCGGCTTGCATACGCTCGAATACGTGTACTGGGAGCAAGGCGGAGGCGCCGAAGCCGAGTTGTTCGCCGCGTCCGGTCTCAAGTCCGCATGGGACGGGTCGTTCTCGCTCGTCGGCGATCCCAACGGCGCATTGCCGCTGGGCAGCCTCGACGATCTGATCGACACCGATATCGAAGCGGCGATGCTCGGTCAGAACGCCACGGCTTACGTCCGCTACCCGTTCACCGTAACCAGCGCCGCCGACGTGCAGACGATGCAACTCGACATTCAGTTCGATGACGGTTACGCAGCCTATCTCAACGGCACGCTCGTCGCCACATCGAACGCTCCGGGCAGCCTGACGTTCAACTCCGCCGCCTCCGCGAACGCCGGCCTGCAGTCCGCCGTGGTCGACCTGTCGTCGCACGTGAATCTCCTCCACGGCGGCCAAAACATCCTCGCCGTTCACGGCTTGAACTCCGCCGCAAACGACGAAGAATTCTTCCTCGACGTCGGGCTAGCGGCGCGCGAACTTGGCGCCGCCATGCCCGAAACGATCGATCTGCCCACGCCGGGCGCGGCCAACGGCATTCTCGAACCGCTGATCACCGAGTTCCAAGCTTCGAACAAGAGCACCATCGACGACGAGGACGGCGATTCGTCCGACTGGATCGAAGTTCACAATCCCGGCTCCGTCGACGTGAGTCTCGCCGGCTGGTATCTCACGGATGATCCGCTCGTGCCGATGAAATGGCAGTTCCCAGCGACGCGACTCGAGGCGGGTGGCTACCTCGTCGTGTTCGCCTCGGGCAAGGACCGCGCCGTGTTCGGCGAAGAATTGCACACGAATTTCGCGCTCGGCGCCGATGGCGACTATCTCGCGCTCGTGCGGCCCGACGGCACGCCGGCCTGGGAGTACGAACCCGGCGGACAGCCCTACACGCCACAGTTCGAAGACGTGTCCTACGGCTTGAAAGGCAGCGCCATCACCACCCCGGACGACGACGAAAATATCGTGGGACTCGTCGCGTACTACGACTTCGAAGACGGCCCCGGTTCGAGCACGCTCACCGACAAGAGCGGCCACGGATGGAACGGCACGCTCGTCAATATGGAACCGGCATCCGACTGGGTCGCCGGACGCATCGGCGCGCGGGCTCTCGCCTTCGACGGCACAAACGAATTCGTATCCACGCTGGCGACGGCCGCCGATCTCGATATCACGGGACACTCGAAACGGACGATCGCCGGCTGGGTGCGCGGACCTGCGACGACCATTTCGATCAAGAACGGGGCCGTGTTCGAAGTCGGAAGCGGCTCCGGCGAGTTTGCACTTCGTAGCACGCAATTTTCATCGACCTGGAACGTCGAGCAGGGGAACGCGACGCTCAACTACACCCAAGCGTCGACGAACGTGTGGCATCACGTGGCCGTGGTCTACAACGGCGCGACAACCATCGTGTACGTCAACGGCACCGAAAGAATTCGCGGCGATAATCTGGACCTCGACACCGGTGGCGTCGGAACATTCAATATCGGCAAGCGCTCGGCGACGAACTTCTTCTTTAATGGCAGCGTCGACGACTTGGCCGTCTGGGACATGGCCCTTGCGCCCAGTGTCATTGCCAGCCTCGCGGCCACCACGATTACGCCGCTCGAAGCGCCCACGTTCAACCGCAATATCGGCACCACACAGGCCGGCTTTTCGGTCCGCAACGTGATCGCCTCGCCGTCCTTCCCCGGCATCGTGACCGGCGAAATCGGCGGCAACGCCGGCGGCGGCGCGAATCCCTTGGCCGACGCGGACACGCTGCTCGGATTGCCCAGCGGACACACCGGCATCGCCAGCGATTTCACCTTCAACTACAACCGCGTCAACTTCCGCGATCCCGACGGCGGCGGCAGCAGCGGCAGTTTCAGCGGCGATGAATCATTTCCGCTCGACGCAGAGGAAGTCGACGAGAACCACTTTGCCGTCCGCGCTACGGCGACCTTGGTCGTACCAACGGCCTCGGCCGGCGAATTCGTGTTCGGCGTACACGCCGACGAAGGGGCGCGGCTGCGGATCGACGGCGCGGACGTCGTTCTCGACAACGCCATCGACGGCGCGAATCTGTCGACCGGCACGGTCACGCTTGCCGCCGGCGACCACACGCTCGAACTCGTTCACTTCGAGCGCACCGGCGGCGCCGAACTCGAATTGATGTACAAGTCCCGCAGCGGCGGCCACGACGATGCAGCGTTCGAACTGCTGACCGTCGTCAAGAGCCAGCAACTTCCACCGCCGCCGGTGACGATCTTCGATGCCGAGAAGGTGTTCTTCACCACGCCCACGCCCGGAGCGCCGAATAACGCCGGCGTCGATGTGTTCGTCGGACCGACCAGTTTCGATGTGCCGCACGGTTTCTATTCCACGCCGCAGTCGGTGAACATCGTCAATCACACGCCCGGCGTGCAGATTTACTACACGCTCAATGGCACCGACCCGTACACAATCAATCCGACGACGGGCGTCGCCACGCCGACGGGCACATTGTGGAACGGCGCGCCGCTGAACATCTCGTCGACGACCGTGATTCGCGCCGCCGGCCTTTATCCAAATGCCGCGCCGTCGAAGGTCGCCACGGCGACGTACTTGTTCACCGCCGACATCGCCACGCAACCGAAGGGCGCCACGCCCGCCGGCTGGGCGGGTTGCAGCACCGGGAACACGATGAATTACGGCATGGATGCGGCGATCACGACCAACGCCACTTGGGGGCCACAGATTGACGCGGCGCTCAAGCAGATCCCGACAATGTCGATCGTCACGGATCTGGTAAACTTGTGCGACCCAGGGACCAACGGCATCGGCATCTACAACCACGCTGGCAATCGCGGCCGCGCCTGGGAGCGGCCGATCTCGCTGGAAATGATCGTACCCGACGGTTACACCGACCCAGTCGATCCGACTGCCGATCAAGCGGACGGTTTCCAAGTTAACGCCGGCTTGCGAATCCGCGGCGGCTTTAGCCGTTCGGCCACCAACCCGAAGCACGCCTTCCGGTTGTTCTTCCGCAGCGAGTACGGCGACTCGAAGCTCAACTTTCCATTGTTCGGCAACGAAGGCACCGACAGCTTCGACGGTTTCGACCTCCGCACCTCCCAGAATTACTCGTGGACGTCGTTCCAGAACAGCGCCCAGAACACAATGGCTCGCGACGAGTTGTCGCGGGTGTTAGAGGGCGACTTGGGCGAACTGTACACGCGCGGCCGCTATTACCATCTGTACATCAATGGCGTCTATTGGGGCCTGTTCCAGACCGAAGAGCGTCCCGAAGCCGATTACGCCGCCAGCTATATCGGCGGCAATGACACGGACTACGACGTCGTCAAGAACGACCCACGCACCGTCGGCGTCACCGACGGCAATACCGATGCCTACATGCGGCTGTTCGACTACTTCAGTCAGCCCGGCGGCCTCAGCGACGCGAACCTGGTCGACTACTACCAAGCCCAGGGCATGAATCCCGACGGCACGCGGAATCCCGCGTACGAGCGGCTGCTGGACGTGGAAAACTTGCAGGACCACTTGATCCTGACCTACTACACGTCGGCCGCCGACAGCGCCGGCTCCCGCTTCACCCGTCCCAGCTTGAACAACTGGTTCGCCATCTTCAATCGCGAGAATCCTGACGGATTCAAGCACATGGCCCACGATTTCGAGCATGCCTTCGACACCGGCAATGCCGCCGGCGCGAACTACAACATGGTGTCGCCGTTCGTCAACAACTGCGGCAGCTTCTCGACGTTCAACCCGCACTGCCAACACGAAATCCTGATGGAGACGAACAGCGTCTACGCGCAAAAGTTCGTCGACCGTGTGAACGAAGTGTTTTTCAACGACGGTCCGCTGTCCACGGATCGCGTAGTGGCTCGGCTCGACGAGTTGATGTCCCAGATCAACGTGGCGATGATCGCCGAGGCGGCCCGCTGGGGCAGCGCGTCGCTCAATCCCAACACGTGGGTCAACGCCGTCAACACGATGCGAAACTGGATCGCCACGTCGCGCAGCGGCTCAGGCGGCGTCGGCCGCACCTACGAGGTGATCGATCAACTCCGCGCCGTCGGCTGGTATCCGCAAGTCGGCGCGCCGACGATCGTGCCCAACGGCGGGCACATCGACGACAGCACGGAAATCACCTTGTCGGTGCCCGGATCGGTCGTTGTTCAAGTCAACGACACGGTCATCGTCAGCGGCGACAACGGCGCCGTTAACGCGAGTTATCTAGTCCCCAACGACGCCTCGGTCGACGCCACGTGGATGCAGCCTGGGTTTAATGCGTCCGCGTGGGCCACCGGCGCGTTGGGGATCGGCTACGACAATGAAACGACGTACGTCCCGCACTTCACGACCGACGTCCGCTCTCTGTTCACGGGCACGCAGTCGTCGGCTTATATTCGCGTGCCGTTCACGATGTCCAGCACCGCCGTTGACGAGCTCGTGCTGCGGATGAAGTACGACGACGCGTTCGTCGCCTATCTCAACGGCGTGGAAGTGGCGCGGCGCAATTTCGCCGGCACGCCCGCCTTCAATTCCTTGGGCACCCTCCACGACGACACGGCCGCCGTCTTATTCGAGGACGTAGACATTACGGCATTCAAGAACCTGCTGGTTGCCGGGCCAAATCTGCTCTCGATCCACGGCATAAACACCAACCTTACCAGCAGCGACTTCTTGATCCAGCCAGCACTCGTCTCGCGCGTTACGACGACCGTCAATATCGATGGCGCAGGCCAGATTTACTACACCACCGACGGCAGCGACCCACGCGCCGCCAACGGCGACCCCGGCGCGACGGCGGTTTCCTACAACGCCATCGCGAATTACCTCACTGCGTCGAGCGCAGGCAAGTTCTTCGTGCCGACGGCCGAGGGGGCCGCGGCCGGCTGGCAGAATCGCACCTACGACGACACCGCCTGGACTCCGTCCGTCGGCGCGATCGGTTTCGACACTGGCGCCGGCGAAACGATCGGCGGATTCGAAGTCCGTGTCGTAGATACCACGGCGGGTACGTTCGCCAACGTCGACCAGGCGACCGCCGTGCTCAACGGCAATACGGCCGGTTTCACGATCGGCAACTCCCAAACCCGCTCGCAGCCCTACGTCAATCACGGCGACGCGGGCAACTTTGCCACGCCCGCCGTGCTGCCGGTCTTCGCCACGCCGGACCGCGAACAATATGTCATTCGCGCGATCGCCAACGTGACAATCCCCGTCGGCACGTGGTCGGTGGCCGTTGGTAGCGACGACGGCTTCCGGTTGACGATACCGGGGATCTCGTTCACGTCGAAATTCAACGCCAACGGCGACCCCGGCAACGGCACCAACACGCTCGTGTACAGCGCGCCGCGCGGCCACGGCCAAACCGGCGGCGCGTTCACCGTCAGCGGTTCACCGCTGACCACGACGATTACGCTGGACTTCTATGAGGCCGGCGGTGGCGATTCCGTCGAGCTGTCGCTGGCGACCGGATCGCAAGGTGCTTTCAGCACTGGCACATTCGCGATCTTGCAGGACGGCCTTAGCGGCTGGTCCGTCAAGACCACCGGCACGAACGTCAACTACGACCCGATCATTCAGACCGACGTCGAAGCGTCGATGCTCAACCAGAGCAGTTCGCTCTACGCCCGTTTTCCGTTCGATGTATCCGACGTTGCGCTGATGCAGAATCTGACGTTCTCGATCGCCTACGACGACGGCTTCGTGGCCTATCTCAACGGCGTGCAGGTCGCGTCCCGCGCGGCACCCGCCAGTCCGGTGTTCGACTCGACCGCCACGGCCGTCCGTTCCGACGCCGAGTCGCTGGTCCGCGAGTTCATCGACCTGTCCGGTTCGATCGGGCAACTTGTCAACGGCCAAAACGTGCTGGCGGTGCATCTGCTCAACGCGAGCGCGTCGAATCCGGACGCGCTACTCAGCGTCACGCTCGATGCCACGTTCGGTGGCCAGCCGTTCACGCTCTCGGACAACGCGCTGGTCAAAACTCGCGCGTTTCTCAACGGCGAATGGTCGCCGCTGTCGCAGGCCCAGTTTATCCTCGGCGCCACGACGCTGGCGGTGAGCGAAATCAACTACAACCCCGCCGAACCGACGATGGCGGAGATTTCGGCCGGCTTCACGAACGAGAACGACTTCGAGTTCATCGAGTTGATCAACACCGGCACGCGGAACGTCAACCTTGCCGGTGTCGCATTCACCGCAGGCATCACGTTCAATTTCAATTCGTCGCCGGTCCAGGTGCTCTCGCCCGGCGAGCGCGTCGTGATCGTCAACAACCTCGCGGCGTTCACGCTGCGCTACGGCGGAACGCTGCCCAGTGGAACCAAGATCGCCGGCGCGTATTCCGGCAACTTGAGCAACTCCGGCGAGACGCTCACGCTGGTCGATGGTCTGGGCGGCGCAATCCAGAGCTTCGCGTTCGACGACGACTGGTACGGCAACACGGATGGCCTCGGCTTTACGCTGAACATTCGCGACACCCAAGCCGATCCCATGACGTGGGGACAACGAACGTCGTGGCGGCCCAGCAGTGCGCTGCTCGGCACGCCCGGTTCGGCCGATACGTTCGCCGGAGTTCTCGCGCCGGGAGCGCTGGTGGCCAACGAATTGCTGGCGGCGACGCTCGATCCGGCTAACAAGCGGATCGAACTACTCAACACCAGTACCCAGCCGATCGACATCAGCGGCTGGTACATGTCGGACGATCCGGCCAACGTGAAGAAGTATAAACTTCCGACGTTGCCGCCGATCGCACCGGGCGAATTCCGGGTGTTGAACGAGCAGACGCTGTGGGGATCGAGTTTCTCGCTCGCCAACATCGGCGGAACGGTCATTCTGCACGCCGCCAACGGCACGACCCTGGTCGGCTTCGCCATCTATCGCGACTACGGAGCCGCTGACGACGGCGTCGTCCAAGGACGGCACATCAACAGCAACGGCGACAGCGATTTCGTGGCCCTCGTCTCGCCAACCTTCGGTGCGGCGAACTCCGCCCCGCGCGTCGGACCGATCGTCATCAGTGAAGTCCATTATCATCCGCAAGACGACATGGGCATGCCGCCCGTCGCCGGCGACGAGTTCATCGAACTGGTCAACATTTCGGCCGCGCCGGTGTCACTCTCCGGTTGGCAGTTCGCCACGGGCGTTACTTTCGCTTTCGGAAATGTCACGCTGGCGCCGGGCGAAATCCTCGTCCTCACGGGCGTCTCGCCTGCGACGTTTGCGGCCAATACCGAAAACGCGGCGATCCCCGGCGGCGTGCAAGTCTTGGGACCGTTCGCTGGCTCGCTCGACAATAGCGGGGAGAACGTCGAACTGTTCCGCCCCGGCCCGGCCGGTTCGCTGATCCTCGCCGATCGCGTCGAGTACAACGACGTCGCGCCGTGGTCCATTCTGGCCGACGGCATGGGGCCGTCGCTGAGCAAGATCGCCAATTCCGCATATGGCAACGATCCGGCCAGTTGGACCGCTGGTCCGAACGACGGCACGCCCGGTGCCGCGAATGGTTCGCCAACGCTGGGCGACGTGAATGGGGACGGCACCATCAACGCGGTCGACATCGATGCGGTTCATGCCGCGATCAACGCCGGATCGACGAACCTCATTTACGATCTCGACGGCAACACGTTGGTCAACGTCGCCGACGCGACGTTCTTGATCGAGTCGATCCTCGGCACTCGCCGCGGCGACGCAAACCTCGACGGCTCGGTCAATCGTGCCGACGTCGCCACTTTGGGTCGAAATTACGGGTATTCCGGAACGCCGGCATGGGCCAAGGGCGATTTCAACGGCGATGGTAAAGTCGGCGTGGCCGACGCGGCGATCGCGCAGGCGAACATGGGCTTCATCGCTCCGCCGTCGCCGGCCGCACCGGCGGCAGTCATTGCCGCGGCCAACGACGGCGCAACCCGCGTGGCGACGCGCCGCGCCAGTGCCGCCGTCCGAGTCGTCGCCCCAGCGGCGACCGGAGTCGACCAGGTCCTCGCCGGTTTTACCCGCGAGCGATCCGGCTACGCCCAATCGCCTGGCGAAACCACGACGACCGGCCGCGGGTTGCGAATTCGAGCCGCCCGCCATCGGACGGCCATGTCGCCGGCCGGTGTGAACGAAGTCGACCTCGCCGAGATCGCCAGCGAAGTGCGACGCATTCGCCGGTCGTAAGAACGATACACCCCGCGGCGCCAATTGCCGCGAGCTACAGATCATCGTGTCAATCGACGAGCCATGTTTCGACGTTTACGTTCGGAACGCGGCTCGTTTCTTTTACCAGCGGCCAGTGAACTACTTACCGGTTTCCGCGGCCATCTTCGCGGCAATTTCTTCCGCCTCGCGCACCGCCCGCAGAATGTTGCCGCCCAGAATCAAATGAATCTGCTGCCGCGTGTATCCACGGTTGAGCAGTTCCTGCGTGATCAGCGGGTACGCCGAGACATCTTCGAGCTGCGCGGGCAACATGCCAACGCCGTCGAAGTCCGATCCGATCCCCACGCGCTCGATGCCCGCCACGCGAACGATGTGATCGATATGGTCGACCACGTCGTGGATCGTGCCCGGCTCGATCGGATTGGCGAGTTGCCACTTCTTCCGCTCGATGTCCAGGTCGTGCTCGTCGGGAAACTTCTGCCGCAACTCGCGCATGGTGTCGAACATGCGGGCCATCTTCTTGGCCGACGACGCCACGACGAAGCCCGAATAGAAGTTCACCATCACCACGCCGCGATTCTCCTTGACCAATCGCAGCATTTCGTCGCTTACGTTCCGCGGATGGTCCGCCACCGCCCGCGCGGACGAGTGCGAAAAGATCACCGGCGCTCGGCTGACGCGGAGGGCATCCTTCATCGTCTCGTCGGAAACGTGCGACAGGTCGACCAGCATGCCCAGACGGTTCATCTCGCGGACCACGTCCTCGCCGAAGGGGGACAAACCGCCGTTCTTGGCCGCATCGGTCGCCGAGTCGGCCCAATCGAGCGTGTCGCTGTGCGTGAGCGTCATGTACCGCGCACCCAGTTCGTACAGCCGCCGCAAATTGGCCAGCGAATTCTCGATCGAATGCCCGCCCTCGACGCCGAGCATCGAGGCGATCTTGCCGGCCTTGTGAATCCGCTCCACGTCGGCCGCCGTCGACGCCATCTCAAACGTGTCGCCGTAGTGCTTCATCATCTCTTGCACCAGCGAAACTTGTTCGAGCGTCGTGGCCAGCGCCGTGCCGTCCTTGGCCGTTTCCGTCGGCACGTAAACCGACCAGAACTGCCAGCCGACGTTCCCTTTGCGGAGTCGCGGGATATCGGTGTTCATCTTCGGCTGCGGCTTGGCGATGTCGGTCGCTTCGAACGAATTGCCTTGCCGTGTGCGAATCTCCCACGGCAAATCGTTGTGACCGTCGGCCAACAGTGCCTCGGCGTGGATGCGGCGGCCCTCTTCGGTCATCGCCACCGGCGGGCGAGACTCAAGGTCGCGCTTGCCCGGCCCCCACACGACCTGGCCCGGCTTCGCGCCGGTGTGCTCGCCATCGCGCAGCACGGCCACCCCATTGACCAGCACGTCGCGCATACCCGTGGCGAATTGATGCGGACGATCGTAAGTCGCGACGTCTGCAATCTTCGCCGGATCGAACACAACGACGTCGGCGTGGTAACCGTCCATCAGCAATCCACGCCGCACCAATCGCAAGTTCCGCGCCGGTAGCCAAGTCAGTTTATGAATCGCCGTCTCCAGCGGAATCACTTTCTCGTCGCGTACATACTTGCCCAGCAGCCGGGCGAACGTGCCGTATGCCCGCGGATGCGGATTCGACTTGAGAAACGCCCCTTCCGGCGAAAGGGCGGCCGAGTCGCTGCAAAAACTGACCCACGGCAGGGCGATGTTCTTCTTCACGTTCTCCTCGTCCATCATGAAATACACCGTATCGACGCGGCTGCCGTCCTCGATCACCAGATCGATCGCGGTTTCCTCCGGCGACTTGCCGCGCTGGCGGGCCACTTGGGCCAGCGTCTTGCCGGTCAGGTGCTTGAGCGATTCGTTCTTGAAGCCGACCACCAACACTTTCTCCGGCGATCCGGCGGCCAGCAACAAGTTCTCCCATTTATCCGTCGGTGTTTTCATTTCCTCGATCACGCGCTGGCGAATGTCCGGATCGCGCAGCCGCTCGCGCCACCGGGCGTAACCCCCTTCCTGCACCCACGGCGGCATCGCCGCATCGAGACCCGTCGCCCCGGCGGTATACGTATACATGTCGGCGGTGATCCGCAGTCCAGCGTCCCGCGCCGCTTCCACCCGCCGCACCACGTCGTCGTGCTTCGACCAGTTTTCGCGTCCGGCCGCCTTGAGGTGGTAAATCTCGGCGGGAATATTTGCGTCGCGAGCGATCGTGACCAATTCGTCGACGCCTTCGAGCAGCTTGTTCCCCTCGCTCCGCATGTGCGATATGTAAATGCCGCCGTATTGCCCAGCGATCTTGCACAGTTCGGTCAACTCGTGCGTGTCGGCGTAAAAGGCGGGCGCGTAAATCAGCGACGATCCGACGCCCAGCGCGCCGTCCTCCATCGCTTCGCGCACCAACTTTCGCATCGCCTCCATTTCTTCCTCGTTCGGCTGCCGATCGGCGTATCCGAGCACGTGAATCCGCACCGACGTCGCGCCGACGAATGAAGCCACGTTCATCGACGTCCCCCGCTCGGCGACGTGCTCCAGATACTCCTTCAGCGACGTCCACGCCACGTCGAATTTCAAATCGCTCTGATCGCGGACCATTTGCGTCCGCATCCGCTCGTTGAGCGGTCCCATCGACCAGCCTTCGCCGAACACTTCCAGCGTGACGCCCTGGCGAACGTCGCTCTGCCCGCGGCCGTCGACAAACAGCGACTCTGTGGCCCAACTCAGCATATTGATGAACCCCGGCGCAACCGCCATGCCTTGGGCATCGATCTCTGTACGCCCCTTCGCCCCGGTTAGCTTGCCGATTGCCGCAATCTTGTCCCCATCGATACCAACGTCGGCCACGAAGGGTGGCTCGCCCGTGCCGTTGTAAATCGTTCCGCCGCGCACCAGTACGTCGAACGTCCGCGGCTCATCGGCGGCTTGCGTCATCGCCACACGGGTGGTCGCCACAGCCACGATCGCCAGCGCAACCGCCACCGTCAACGAAATCACCATCGACGCCCGAAAACGCCGCCGCGCCCACGCTAATCGAACCAGAGAAACGGTCCACGATGTCGGAGCGGCAAACTTCGTCATGATATGAGTTCTTGTGATGCTGAAATGCTGTGAGGGTAATACAGTCGACACAATAGACAGCCGGGAGAATCTGGACAACCGACGAAGGTCGTCCGTTCCGCGCTCACCGCGACGTGCATTTCCGCAAACTACGTCAATTGCGAAAGGTATCGCGGCGGCAGAGGACGATCCCTATAATGTGGCGCGAAAGCGCAACCGGTGCGCGCCGATATCGTTTATCTAATTCCCGCCGGCAACCGGACGGCTCCGCGGTCGCGAATTGCGTCCGAGGCAGACTCCGTGCCGCGGGTCCAACATACGCCGAGAACGCTAGCAATGGCAACTACTGTGATGCAAGACGACGTGACCCACGGCGAACTCTCG
>JBBDYI010000208.1:0-3117 GCA_040901705.1 Pirellulales bacterium
AATTTGTGGCCGCCTGGATCGCCTTCCGAGCGGCAGGGGTTTTGGGATAGGCTCTTAACACTTAACAACAATCGCTCTCTGTGTCCCTCCGTGCTCCCCCTCCGTGTCCTCTGTGGTTAGGCAATCGACGAGCCGTCGCTATTTACCAGCCGCTTCGATCTTCCAAAGATGCTTGTCGGTTTGCAGGAACAGTGCGTTGCCGACTACGGCGGGCGTGCCGAGGATCCGCTCGCCCAGGTCGCGCTCGAACACGACTTTCCCTTGCTTGTCGCCGACCTCGACGATCGTGGCGATGCCCTCGTAAGAAAACACGTACAAATGATTGCCAGACAGCACGGGCGTCGACCAGTACATGCCTTGCGGTAGCCGCATCTGCCATTTCACCTTGCCCGTCGCTGCATCGCCGGCGACGAGCACCGTGCGGTTGACGGTGTAAATGTTGCCATTGTCGACCACAGGGCTGCACGAATTCGGATTCAGCCGGTTCTCCTGCCACAGCACTTCGGGGTTCTCCATCGCAGTGTCGAACCGCAGCGCCGTGATGCCGCCGGACGGCACGAACACCGTCGTGCCGTTGGCGGTCGACGAAGCGATGCCGGCGCAATTGGCCTCGAACTTCGCACGTTCGCGTCCGGTGTACGGATCGTGAACGGTCAGACCGGAGACCGATTGAATCAGCACGGCGTCCTGCTCCGCCGTTTCGCCGCGAATCACCGCCGGCGACGACCACGCCGCTTGCTTCTTCCGCTCGTGTCGCCAGCGCGTCTCGCCCGTCTGCACGTCCAATCCGGCGGCGAACGCATCGCCCTGGGCTTCGACCTGCACGATCACCGTATTGCCCGCCACGACCGGCGACGACGACATGCCGGCGTCGTTGCCGACCTGTGGATAATCCCACCCGAGGCCGCGATACCACAGCAGATTTCCGTCGAGGTCGAGGCACGCCAGATCGTTCGACGAATAGAACGCAAAAATCCGCTCGCCGTCGCTGGCCGGCGTCGGCGCGGCGACCGCGCTCATGTTATGGCACATCGTGCGGCCCGTGGCCCAGAATTCGCGCTGCCAAAGCGACTTGCCCGTCGCGGCGTCGAAGGCCAGCACATGCAGCCGGTCCTGCTTCGTACCGCTGGACGTGGTGACGATCACCTTGCCGCCCACGACGATCGGACTGGAGGCGGACTTGCCCACCAGCGGCGATTTCCAAGCCACGTTCTCGCCGCCGCCATCTTCACCGCCAAACGAAAGCGGCAACTTCGCGCCGTCGACCACGGCCCGCTGATCCGTCCCACGAAACTGCCGCCACTCGGCAGCAGAGCAGAGGGCGACCAGCGAACAAGCCAAGCCAATTTTACCGACAATGCCATACTTGCTCATGAAATATCTCTTCGTTCGTGATGAGCCACGGTTAGTTTATGTGAAACACGGAGGCACAGAGGAAAATGGAAAGTGATGAACGATGATCGATGAACGACCGGCTATGCCACCCTAGGATCGGAAATGCCATTCATCACTCACCACTCATCACTCATCGTTTGCACGTCCTCCGTATCTCCGTGCCTCCGTGTTTCAGTATGGAGTTTGGTTGCGGCCAACGGCTGCTCTGTGTCCTCCGCGTCCTCTGCGTTGAAAAGCAATTAGCGCGTTTTTGTTGGCCACGTCAGCCGCCCGCGTCCACCGGCAACACCGCCGTCCCAATCGCATCGCATACGCGCAGCTGAAACTGCCAACTCTGCGCCCACGACTCGTCCTGTTCGTTCTGCAAGACCTTGACCAGGATCAAGTTCTTGCCAGCCTTCAACTCGCCGCGATAGACGTACTGATCGACGTCCATGCCCGTGTGATACACCTCGCGGCCGCCGATCGGCTTTCCGTTCAGCCAGACTTTGTTCGCGTTGATGCAGCCGAGCCGCACGTCGACCGGCCGCGACGCTTCGGCCACGAACTCCGCCGCCGCATAGGCCACCGCCCCTTTGTGCTTGTCGAGCGCCTTGGTCAGATCGACCATGCCATAGTCGTCCGTCGTCGCGAAGTCGGTCCAAGCCACTTCGCCGCTCTTGCCTTGATACTTCGCCGCGGGGTCGAACTTCTCCTCCGGCGGATACGGCTTGTCGAACGCCAACTGGTTCGTGTTGTCGAACGGACCGATGATCTTCCAGCGAGCGATGAAGCCAAAATGCCGCGGCAAGTCGACCGGCTGCTCGAGTTTTTTCAGCGCCGCGACGCAGTCTTTCACTTGATCGAGATCGCGGGCCGCCGCCAGCGCCGTGCGAAAGCCCTCGATCGCGGCCGCGCTGGCCTTGGCGTCGAGTTTCGCTTGGGCCGCCGCAATTTCACGGGCCACCGCGTCGCGACGCAATTCCAAACTCGGGTCGTCGAGCATCTGCGGAATGATCCGGTCCGGCGCAGTAGGGTCGACCTTGGCGAGCCACTCATACGAGAGCCGTCGCGCGCGGGGTTCGTGCGAAGTGTCGAGCGCGAAGGCTTCGAGCGCATCGGCCGGCAGCTTTCCGCCCGCGGCCAGTTCGCGCTCGGCGATGGCGTCGACGAGCGCCCGCAGATAATTCGCGGCCAGTGGATTCGCGCCGTCGATGCCGGCCAAGATGTCCGGCAGCCGCTGGGCCGGCAACTTCACAAGCGACTTCCAAGCCTCCTGGGCCGCGCGATTGCCGCTTCCCTTTTCGCCAACGGCCCGAATCGCCGCGAGCGAATCGGACACGTCGCCGTCGGCCGCCGAAAGCGGCGCGGTAAAGGTCAGGGCGAGGCCCAGTCCAACGAAAAACAATCGCGGGCAACAGGTCATCGTGGCGTCTCGGAAAATTGTGGCGTCGGGGATCATGACGCGATGCGACGCATCTCGCCAAGGCGTCTTCGAATCGTTCGCATATTCTATCCGACCGCACACCGACGGGAACCCGTCCGGGGAGTTTTGCTCATGCGTTGGGACGAAACTGCCGCTTCGGCTGGCAGTGCCCGCTTTCGCCGCCGCCACGCGTCCGCCGCCAGACTTCGTCAAGTTCTCTGCCGGACTCGACGGGACCGCTGCCACCGTCAATAACTAACTTAGTGCTTATCCCAGAACTGTAGGAGGCGAATCCTTTCGCCGAAAGAATCGCTTGA
>JBBDYI010000209.1:0-3108 GCA_040901705.1 Pirellulales bacterium
CAGGGTGCTGATGCCGACACGAACTTCCCTTGCCCTCGTCAACATGCTATCGCGATGCGTCGGTCGGGCAAAGGGCGGCGTCGGGGGACATCACGTGCGCGGGGTTTCGTGGGCATTTGGATGCATAAACGTCGGCGATCAACTGCTCGTAGCCGCGGACCATGCGGTCGAGCGACCAGTTGGCGACGACGAGACGGCGGCCGGCCGCGCCCATTTGGCGACGAGTGTCTTCGTTGGCGAGCAGGTCCGCGATGTGCTGGGCCATTGCGTCGAAGTTGCCCGATTCGACTAAGTACCCAGTTTCGCCGTCGCGCACGGTTTCTGGAATCGAGCCGACGCGCGGCGCGACGACCGGAACTTCGCAGGCCAGCGCTTCGAGGATCGACACAGGGTTGGCTTCCATGCGCGACGACAGGGCGAATACGTCGGCCTGTGCGAGGATTTCGGCGACGTCGCCGCGATTGCCGAGCATTTGGACCGCGTCGGCGATGCCGAGTTCGGCGGCTAGCCGTTCGATGCCGGCCCGCTCCGGTCCGTCACCGACGACAAGCAGTTTGACGGAATCGATCGACCGCCGCACGCGGGCGATTGCATGCAGCAGCATCGCGTGATTCTTTTCCGGCCGCAGCGCGGCGACGATGGCCACGACGCGGTCGGTCGGCGCGAGTCGCAGTTCGGCGCGTAGCGCTTCGCTTGGTGGCCGCGGCCGGAAGCGGTCGGTGTCGACGCCGTTGGGGATGACGTGGACCTTTGCCGCTGGGAAGCCCTCGACGTCGATCAGGTGTTTTCCGTGCGGCGCGGCGACGCCGATGAAGGCGTCGGTGATCGGCGTTAGCAGGCGGTTCAATCTGCCGATGCCGTCGGGCCAGCCGGTCGAATGCAAGGCCGACGCGACGACCGGCACGCCGGCCCGCCATGCCGCCAGCCGTCCCCAGAACATCTTGTCGCCGGCCCCGACCGTGACGACGGCGTCGATGCGCCGCTCGGTAAACAATTTCTGCAACCGCCACAGGACGCGCACGTCGTATTTACTCGTCAACCTACGGGCAAACACCGGAATCTCGCCGGCAAGCTGCTCGCCTAGCGGTCCGCGATCTTTCAGGCAGCCCAACTCCGGCGCGAACCGCTCGCGATCCATGCGGCGAATCAAGTTGACGAGCAATGTCTCCGCACCGCCGACGGGCATGCTGGTAACCAGGAACATCACGCGCAGCGGACCGCGGTCGGGCAGCGGCGTCGGTTGTGGTCGCGTTCGTCGAAACATGGAATCGTTCTTCTCGTGTGGCTATCGTCCAGCAACGAAACGGCGGCGCAGTCGCAAGCGGTCCAGGTAGGGCGTGGCGAAGTCGATCATTTCTTGCTTTTCCGCGGCGGCAAAGATTCGATCCGTACCGATCGCCAGCGCCACCATTGCCGCGGCAATCGCAGCCGACGCCCAGGGACCGAGCCACAACGTCGCCGGCGCGGCCGTGAGCAGCCATAGCCCCAGGTCGAGCGACATGCCGTAGGCCTTGCTCAGACGGTACACGAGCGAAAGCTGCACGAACTGGCCGACGCCGGTCGCCAGCACCGCGCCGAGTAGTCCGAACGTTGGAATGAGTGCGAAGTTGAGCGACAGATTGACGACCACGCCGACGGCGAGCGTGGCGGCGCACAGGCCCAGCCGTTCGGCGCACCACAGGTAGTTGAACGCCACGGCCGCCAATCCGGTCCACGTCGCGGCGGCCAGCACCCACGGGAGCACTTCCTGGCCGGCGCGGTATTTTCCGGCAAAGGCCACGTCGAACAACAGCGGCGCGGCGACGACAACGATCACGCCAGCCGAGAACAGCCCGAGCGCCATCAGCTTGAGCGCGACCAATTGCCGCTGGGCGATTTCCGCTCGGCGACCGGACTCCCAGGCGTGGCTCCAATGCGGCATCAGCGTCGAGGCGACCAGCATCGCACCGGTCGCCAGCAGCGACGGCACGACGCGAGCGCTGTGGTATGCGCCGACAAGCGCCAGCGCGGCCTCGGCTTCCAAGCCCGACACGTGGACGAGCATGTAGCGATCGGCGACCTCGAACAAGTTGTTCAAACAGTTGTAGCCCCACAGCGCCGCACTGGCCCGCAACACGTGCGGCCAGAAGCTGCGATGCGTCGAGGTTGACGAATCCGCGGCGAACGAGCGGCTGGTGCGCCATGCGATCACACCGGCCGCGACGACGACGCAGAGTTGGGCCGCGCCGTAGGCCGCGGCGACGGCGAGCGAATCGGCCCGCCAGGCGAGCATCGCGGCGATGCTAAGCACGACGAACATCGTGCCGCCGGCGAACTGCATGGCCGAAACGACGCGAAACAGCCGCAGCGCGGTGAAGAAGTCGAGCAGAAAGTTATGCACCACGACGACGCCCAACGCCGCGGCCAGCACGACGATTAGTTCCTGGCGGTCGCCGCGGCCAAACAACAGCTCGGAAAACGTTTCGCGAAACGCCCCGACGACGAGCGCCGCCGCGATCGCCAGCAGCAGACTCGTGCAGGCGACGCGACGTAGATACGTGCGCAACTGCCCACGCTGCCGATAGTGCTCGACGTAGCGGGTCATCGATCCTTGGATGCCGAGCGACACGATCGCCGCGCCGCTGGCGAGGAACAAGAAGGCCAGCGCCCATTGGCCGACTTCGTCCTGGTCGAGCCAGCGGCAGAGCAGCACCTCGCGGACGAAGCCGAGTCCGCGCTGCGCCACGGCCAGCAGCAACACACAGGTGAGGCTGCCAAAGAGCGTGTCGGCGCGCGGCCCGGACGGTTCGTCGGATGCCGTGGCTTGGATCGGACTGGATGGGTCGGACATGCGCGCGGCGGCAGCTCGGCGGGTCGGTAATGCGCGGCCGGATTTGGGCGGCGTCGCGCGAGTCAACGCGGCGGCCGGCGCGCGGATTCCGCGCTGCTCAGTACCGCTGGTCAAGACTACGCCATGCGAGCGGCGCGGAATCGCGGCAAATCAAAGGCTATCCCCAAAGAACGTGCTTGTTTTTCGTACTGTAGGAGGCGAATCCTTTCGCCGAGGCATTCGTTTTGCGGCTCCGTCGGCGAAAGGATTCGCCTCCTACAGTAAGGATCCTCGGCGAT
>JBBDYI010000210.1:0-3066 GCA_040901705.1 Pirellulales bacterium
GAACCGCGCGCCGGCGTCGCTGGTGACGGGCACCATCTCGCCGTTGGCGAGCACGGCCTTCCAATACGGCTCGATCGTGCGCATCGTTTCGCCTGACACGAAGTCGAGGTATTTGTCGCTGGGCAATTCGGCGGCGATGAGCGGAACTTCGACCGCGTCGGGCGCGGTGAAGAAGCTGGCCGCGCGGACCGCTTCGAGTCGCACGCGGGGATGCTCGTCGGCCGCCAACCGCTTTAACACGTTCAGCGCGCTCGGCACGCGATCGCGCCAATAGCACAACACCCGCGTGGCCGCCGCGCGGGCGCGAAAATCGCTCGACGCCAGCACGCGGGCCAGCAGCGGCTCGTCGACGACGTTGTGAAACTGCCGCACCCACAGCGCTTCGAGCAGATGATGCGGATAGTCGGCCGCGTTCTGGTCTAGCACCGCCACCCATTGATCGAGCGCTGCCATCACGTCTTGCGTCTTGCGGGCGCTCAGTTCGATCTTGGCCCGATAGCGGACGCGGTTTTCCGGCGACTTGAGCAAGTCGAGCAGCTTGTCGATTGGCTCGCCGGCGATCTTGGCCGGTTCGAGCAGCGGGCGGCTCGGGTAGGATACGCGATACACGCGGCCGTGCTTCTGGTCGCGGTTGGGATCGCGGAGATTGTGCTGCATGTGGCCGATGATCGGGTTCTGCCAGTCGCCGAAATACAGCGCGCCGTCGGGGCCGGTCTCGAAATCGGTCGGGCGAAACTTCTCATCGCTCGACGAGAGGATCGGCTCCAACTCCGTGCCCGACAGGCTCGAACCGTCGTCGTCGATCTTGTAGCGGAGGATGCCCTGAAAGCCGATCACGTTGCCGACCAGCAAGTTGTCCTGGAAGTCGTCGGGAAAATGGCGGCTGGAAAGAAACTCGATGCCAGAACACGGCCGGGTGCGCTGTTGATAGACCGAGGGTGTGCCGCGATGCTTGGCGGGAAAGTCGATGTGGCCGGAGAACAGCGCTCCGTGATACGGAACCGATCCCGTGCCGTCGATGACGATGTCCTGTCCCCAGCGGTCGAAGGCGTGGCCGTGTGGATTGGCGAAGCCGTAGGAGACGTAGACGTCGAACTTCTGCGCGCGCGGCTCGTAGCGAAACACGCCGGCGTTGGCGCAGCGGACGGACGGTCCCCACGGCGTTTCGACCTGCGTGTGGTGGAACGTGCCTTCCTGGAAATAGATCGCCCCGCCGGGATCGAGCGTGAAACTATTCGACGTGTGATGCGTGTCGGCTGAATCCATTCCGCTGATCACGCGCGTCCGCACGTCGTACTTGTCGTCGCCGTCGGTGTCTTTGAGAAACAGGATATCGGGCGCAGAGGCCACGAGCACGCCGTCGCCGTAGAATTCAAAGCCGGTCGGGTTGTGCAAGTCGCCGGCGAATGTCTTGCATTTGTCGGCCCGGCCATCGCCATCGGTGTCTTCGAGGATCAACAGCTTGTCGTCCATCGGCTCTTTGGGTTTCCAGTGCGGATAGGTCCGCCACGCGGCCACCCACAGTCGGCCCTTGGTGTCGAACGCCATCTGCACCGGATTGACCATTTCGGGAAACTGCTCTTCCGACGCGAACAGATTGACCTTCATGCCCTTGCCGACGGTCATTTTTTCGATCGCCGCCTCGGCACCGAGGAAGAGATGCCCGCCGCCGGGCAGCGGTCCGGGCTTGTTTGACTTCACTTCCAGGAACGGCGGCGTGTTACTGTCGTCGACCTTGAGTTCGCTGCCGCGGGCGACGGCCCAGATTCGCCGATCGCGGTTGGCGGTCATCACGTCGAGGACTTCCATCTCGCGCTGGGCCACGATGCGGTTGGTTTGCCCGTCGACGAACCGCAAGTCGGCTCGGCCGCCGAAGATCGAATATCCGTCGGTCGTCCGATAGCGGTTGAACCAATAAAAATTCTTCTCGACCACGGCGGCGCGGAGTTTCTGTAGTTGCTCCTCGGTGGGCGGCTTGGCCCGCGGGCGGTCGGCGAACAGGGCTTCGTCGATGATTTCGGCCAGCCGGCGGTTGCCTTGCTCGTTGAGATGCACGCCATTGATCGTCAGCGGCGATTTGGCTGCGGCGTAAGCGGCTTGCATCGGCGCGAACAGGTCAACGAACGTCGCGCCGTTGGCCACGGCGACTTCGCTCATCGCTTGCGTGTACATTTTCAGCCGCGCGTTGTTGGCCGAACCATCCGGCAGATTGGAGTCTTTGAGGTCTTCGTGCGCGATCGGCGAGAACACGACGACCCGCGGCCCGTTCTTGCCGTTGTACTTCTGCTCCCGCGTGTGCTTGATGAAGTCGGCCAGGTCGGTTTTGAACTTCTCCAACCCCGCCGTGCCGGCGAACGACTCGTTGTAGCCGAAGAGAGCAAACACGACGTCGGTTTCGTGCTTTGTCAGATGCTCGTCCGGGCTGCCGAAATTGGCCGACCGCAGCCGCAGCGTCAACTCGTCGCCGGAAAAACCCAGATTGCGGATCGTCAACTCGTGTTCGGGAAACCGTGCGTGCAGCATTGTCTCTAGCCAGCCATCGTGCTGCATCCGATCGGCCAACGTGTTGCCGATGATCGAAATGTGATCGCCGTGGGCCAATTCGAGTTGAGAGGGCTCGCCGGCTGCCTCTTGAGCGGACGTCTCCGTGGCGGCAAACGCGGGAAGCAGCGTGAATATCGCGAACGATGCGAGCGCAATGCGTGTCATCTGGTGGCTCCTTGGATTTGCGAACTCGGCAGGCCAGACGCGAGCGTCGCGCGGGGCGGGCGACTTCGGGACGGGCAACTCGGGGAGGCAGGTAGCGCCGTAGCGGTTTTGCTATTGTAATTGCCGCCGGCTCGGATGGGCAGCACCGGCGCGAGGGCGTTGATCTGGTCCGGCGTCGTGCCGGTTGGCCCTGTGCTGCTGCCGTTTTGCCCGTCGAACCGGCAGTTGAGGTGTAATTGCCGTAGAAGTGGTTGCGGTCGGAGCGCGTTGGGGGCGGAACTGTTTTAGCCGGTTGAAGCGAGCCACGGATTTCCTAGCGCGGCCATTGGCCGCAACCAAAACGGTCCGGCAAGTGAA
>JBBDYI010000211.1:0-3046 GCA_040901705.1 Pirellulales bacterium
AAAGGATTCGCCTCCTACAGTAAGGATCCTCGGCGATTCTTTGTGGATAGCCTCTGAGACGCGTACATTCGCTGCGTCTCGCCTTCGCCCGTCGCCCTTTGCGGTCCGTCTATCGTCCATCATAATGCCTGACGAACGAGCGGGACAGGCGACCAACTCTGTGGGATTTCACGCGAAAGACGCACCTTGCCATGCCATCCGTGATGTCCGACTTGTCGCGTTACGGTCCCGACGCGATCGCGACGCCGCCTACGCTCGCCGAGGCCCGCGACTATTGCCGTCGACTTGCCGCGACGCATTACGAAAATTTTACGGTGGCCAGTTGGCTCGTTCCTCGGGCGCTGCGACCACACTTTCATGCGGTGTATGCGTTTTGCCGCTGGGCCGACGATCTGGCCGACGAAACAGGCTCGGCTGGCGAGTCGTTGGTGCTGCTCGACTGGTGGGAAAAGTCGCTGGCCGAATGCTATCGCGGCCGCCCGACGCACCCGGTGTTCGTCGCGCTGGCCGACACGGTGACGACGTTCGCCATACCAGAGGAGCCGTTTCGCGGATTATTAACCGCGTTCCGCCGCGATCAGCAACAGAACCGCTACGACACGTTCGACGCGCTGCGCGACTATTGCCGCGGCTCGGCCGATCCCGTCGGGCGGCTGGTGCTGTACCTGGGCCGCCGCCACGACACGGAACGGGGTGAATTGTCGGACCATATATGCACTGGCTTGCAGTTGGCCAATTTCTGTCAGGACGTGGCCGGCGATTGGGACCGCGGACGGATTTACCTGCCGCAGCAAACGTTGCGACAGTGCGGCTACGAAGAGGCGATGTTCCGTCGCCGCGAAATGAACGAGGCATTTCGCCGCGTCATGGAAATCGAGGTCGAGCGGGCGGAAGCCTATTTGCTGGCCGGCTTGCCGTTGGCCGATCGAATGCCGCGCGAACTGCAAGTGCAAATCGAACTGTTCGCCCACGGCGGGTTGGCGATTCTCTCCGCGATCCGCGCGATCGGCTACGACGTGTGGCGGGTGCGGCCGACCGTTTCGCGGTGGAAGAAACTTGCGTTGCTTTCGTCGTGCTGGTGGCGGCGACGCCGGCGACGCGCTCGCGCAGCGGCCGATCGGAAAGCATTTTCGCGCGCGCGGGACCGATTCAGAGCGGACGCGCGGAATGCCGCCGATTTCCGCGAGGGGCAACGGCCATGAGCGCGGTTTCATTGATGGATGGCCGAACGTCGTCGTCCGCCGTTTCGCTGGCGGAAAGTTACGCGCATTGCGCGCGGACCGCTCGCAAAGCCGCGTCGAATTTCTATTTGGCGTTTTGGCTGTTGCCGCGCGATCGGCGGCGGGCGACCTGCGCGCTGTATGCGTTTCTTCGCCGCAGCGACGACATCGGCGACGACGACATCGGCGACGCGTCCGTCGCATTGCGCCGCGAAAGGCTTTCCGCGTGGCGCGCGTCGCTCGATCGCGCGCTGGCCGGCGAGTTCGACGATCCGCTGTTGCCGGCGCTGGCCGATACGGTAAATCGGTACGCGATTCCGCGCGAATGCTTGTTCGACGCGCTCGATGGCGTGGCGATGGACTTGGTTGCGCGGCGGTACGAAACGGCCGACGACCTGCGAGAATATTGCTATCGCGTGGCGTCGGTCGTTGGGCTGGCGTGCATTCATATTTGGGGCTTTCGCGGCAAGGAAGCGTTCGAGCCGGCGCGGCATTGTGGGCTGGCGTTTCAATGGACGAACATCCTCCGCGATCTGGGCGAGGATGCGGCGCGGGGCCGCGTTTACTTGCCGCTTGATTCGCTCCGCCGGCACGACTATCGGCCGGAGGAACTGCTCGCCGGCGTCGCCGACGACAGGCTCTCGGCGGTGCTCGACGAGCAGATCGCGATCGCTCGCGAGCATTTTGCCGCGGCGGCTCCGCTGTTTTCGTATCTGTCCGCCGATGGCCGACGGGCGCTGGCCGCGATGTATCACACGTATCGCGATTTGCTCGACCGCGTGGCGCGGGCCGGCGGCGACGTGCTCCATCGCCGCGTGCGGGTGCCCACTTGGCGCAAGGTGCAACTGGCGGGGAAAGCGCTCGTCGCGCGAAATCGCCGCGGAGATTTCGACCGGAATGACCGCACGGATTGCGCGCTAAATCGCGACGAGGCGGCCGCGCCATGAGCGACGCCGCAGCGAACGTGGCGATCGTCGGCGGAGGGCTGGCCGGACTGTCCGCCGCGCTGGCGCTGGCCGAGCGAGGCTGCGCAGTCGAGTTGTTCGAGGCGCGGCGGAATCTCGGCGGCCGGGCCGGCTCCTTCGTCGACAACACCACAGGCGAGACGATCGACCATTGCCAACACGTGGCGATGGGCTGCTGTACGAACTATTTGGACTTCTGCCGCCGCGTGGGCGCCCGTTCTTTGCTACGCCGGGTGCGAACGCTGAATTTCATCGGACCGCGCGGCGAGCGATGTACCTTTCGACCCGCGTCGTGGTTGCCCGCGCCGTTGCATCTCGCCGCGGGCATGCGGGGACTGCGGTATTTTACTCGTGGCGCGCGAATGTCGATCATGCGGGCGCTTCGGCGGCTTGCCAGGCTGCGCGGCGATGCGACGGCCACGACGGTCGGCCAGTGGCTGAAATCCGAGGGCCAAACGCCGAAGCAAGTCGAATGGTTCTGGTCGGTCGTGCTGGTAAGCGCTTTGGGCGAGGATCTTGAGCGGGCGTCGCTCGCCGCGGCGAGAAAGGTGTTCGTCGACGGCTTCATGGCGGCGCGAAGCGCCTACGAGGTCTACATTCCGACCGTACCGCTGGCGATGATCTACGATACGTTCGTGGCGCGGCGGCTGGCGCAACTTGGCGTGGCGATTCACCGCGAAACGGCGGTGGAGCGACTTGTCGGAACCGCGGCGGGCGCGGAGGCGATCGTGCTCCGCGACGGCTCGCGGCGCGAGTTCGACCAGTATGTCATGGCCGTGCCGTGGCGGACGGTCGGTCGCGTGCTCGACGAAGCGAGCGCGGCGACGATGCCGGAACTGGTGCGGCTCGGCCAGATGCCGA
>JBBDYI010000212.1:0-21000 GCA_040901705.1 Pirellulales bacterium
AGCGTCCGCGTGTACTGATCCTCGCGACAATTCTCAAACACTTCGTCGATCGCCTCGGCCTCCAACGCATGTTCGAGAATCGTCCGCACCATGACGGCCTCGGGTGCCTCCTGCACCAACCGCTTGTAAGTCGCCGCATCCAACATGACCGCACCTCCGTGGAAAACTTCGGACATTCCCAAAGTGAACATCCGTCCTACGCAGTGCGTACTCAAATTGATCACCTTCAAAGGGCTGGATTGCGACACCAAGCCAGCATGCCAGCGACGTGAGGAGCGATCAACGAAGAATTGGCAAACCCGCACAAGCGGCACGCTGGATCGGTCCGCAGGCAACGCCGCAGTCGACGCACCGTTCACCGACGCGGCCAATGGCGATTTCGACATCCTGGACACCGACACGCAGCTTGTCGATTGCGTCGGTACATACAGCGACAACAGCGATCCAGAGCCGTTTCCCGACGGGCCGGAAGCAGGCCTGAATGTGGGAATCGACACCAAGAGCCAGAACGTGCGCGGCATTACGGATCTGGCCGGAGATTATGAAGAGAATCCCGTGGCGATCGCCGACCTGCCGATCGGTTGCTTCCCCTTGCGCGCCGCCGAATAGCCGTGACGTGTGGCTACGCCGCCGCGGACCGGCAGGGCGTCGATGCGAGCCGCAAGCACGCATCGCCGCGTTACTTCCGCGACATCAAATAAGCGATCGCATCCGCCGCGTCCTGCTTCGACAGTTGCTTCTCCAGCCCTTCCGGCATCAGCGACACGCCGGAGCTGCGCATGGCGTCGATCTCGTCGCGGAGCACGGTGTCGTTGGCCGCTTCCGCGCGGCGGAGCGTGACGCTGGTCGCTGTTTCCGCGGCGATCATGCCGGTGATCGTGCGGCCGTCGGTCGTGCGGAGCGAGTAATTGACGTACTGCGGATTCACCTCGCGGTTCGGATCGAGCACGGCCAGCAGAATTGCCTCGGCCCCACGGTTGCGAATCGCCGCGAGGTCCGGACCGACGTTGTTGCCGAAGTCGTCCAACCGGTGGCACGCCGCGCAGACCTTGCGAAACACCAGCCGGCCCCGTTCGGCGTCGCCCGACTGGTCGAGCACGTCGCGATACGCCACGATCGCCTTGTCGCGATCTTCGCGCGTCAGCGAAGCTCGACTGGCCAACACCCGGCGAGCAAGTTCCCGAATCTTCGCGTCGCGATGCTCCGTGAGCGATTTCACCCGCGCCGGATCGAGATAGACGTCGGCCAGCCGCCCATCGCCGATCGCCGCGAGAAACAGCGGCACGCGATCGTCGCGTGCCAACAGCGCCTCGGCCGCTTCGCCACGCGCCGCCGGAGCGAGCGCCTCCCATGCCTCGATAATCGTCGCCGCAGCCTCTGCGGTCTTCGCTCGGCCGAGCACGCCAATCGCCGCCCGCTGCAATTCGCTCGGCGTCTGCGGCGCGAGCAACTCCGCCAGCACGGGCCGCGCTTCCGCAAAACGGCCGAGCGACAACGTCTCGACCGCCGCCAACCGCGCATCGAGCGCCGCCTCGGCATCGACGGCCGTGTGCAAAGCTTTCTCCACTTGAATGCGAACCAGCCGCGCCAGTTTGCCGTCGTCCGCGCGCAGCGCATTAGCCGCCGGATTGTTCGCCCGCGCCAATCCCGTCGCCAGCGCCACCGTCAACGTCTGTCCCACGGCGACGTCTTCGGCGGGCAACCGTTCAACGCGGTCGATGAGCGCCGCAAGCTGATCGACCTGTCCTTCCCGCCCCGCCAGCGCCGCCGCTTCGGCCAGGAACGCACCAATTCCGGCCACGCCGCGGCGATCTTCGCTATCCATTACCGCCGCCAGCAGCGCCGCCGCTCGGCCCGCCGACGAACTGAGCACGGCGAACCGCGGCCAACGATCGCCGCCGTCCTTAAGCGCGATCTTCGCCAGCGCCGCCGTCGTCGCGGCCGAAGCAGGCACGTCGCCCAGTGAAAATGCCGCTTGATATCGCACGCGCGGGTCGACATCGTCGGCCAATCGGCACAACGCCGCGACCACGGCCTTGAACTCCGTCGCACTCGGTCGCCGCGGCGCAATCCGCGCCGCATGTTCGCGGACCCGCGGATGCTCGTCCGCCATTGCCGCCACAACGTCGCTCTCCTCCAACAGATCCATCCCCAGCACCACGTACATCGCGTGCAGCCGCGCCGCCGGCGACTTGCCTTCGCGAAACATCCGCCAAACCGCCGGCGCGGAGAGCGGATCGCGCCGCTCGACGAGCAATCGCGCCGCCGCATCGCACCGCCAACCGTTCTCGCTCGCCAACACGTCGACCAACTGCACCGCCGACATCCGATCCAGCCGCGGCGGCGTTTCAAACTTGTACCCCGGCGGCGCGATCCGATAAATCCGCCCCCGATCCCGCCCGCTCGTCAAATCGAGATGCTTCTTGATCTCCGGCGGCAGGCTCTCCGGGTGTTCGATCACTTCGCGGTACATATCGGCCACGTACAAACAGCCGTCGGGTCCGTTGGCGTACTGCACCGGGCGGAACCAGATGTCCGTCGACGCCACGAACTCGCACTCCTTGTCCATCCGCCGGGCAATCATCGCCACGCCAGCCGGTTCCAGCCGCTTGCGATGAATGAGATTGCTGCCCACGTCGCCGACCACCGCCAAACCGCGATGCTCCGCCGGCCAGGCGTCGCCGCGATAAAACGTCACGCCGGTGGCCGACGTGAAATAACCCGCTGCACGGCCGCCGCCTTCGACCGGACCGGGCACTTTGCCGGCCACGCGCAACTCGGTCCGCACGATTCGCCACGGTTCGACCGGGCTGCGGCGATACACTTCGGCGGCCGGACCTTCGGCGGCGATGTCCAGCAGCGGCGCGGGCGCGGCCAACAGCGGATTCCGCGCCGCGTAACGATCCTCGTACATGACGAGTTGGATGTGATTGCTGTTCGAGCAGACGAACTTGCGGCCCCAGTCGTCGAACGACATGCCGTGTTGCCCGCCGCCGCTTTCCAGCAGTAAATCGAACGTTCGCGGATCGAAACTGAAATCGCGGCCCCGCGCGGCGAGCGGTTTCTGCTTCGCGACGTCGCGGCCGTCGAGCGTCTTCTCGGCTACCACTCGCAACTCGCCGCCCGCACTGCTCGTCGCGCCGTGAATGCGACCGTCGAGCGACCAGTGGAGCGAATTGACGAGTCCTTGCACGTTGCCGCGACCGAACCCGGTGATAATCTCCCGCTTGACGTCGGAGCGGCCGTCGCCGTCGGTGTCCTTGAAATACCAGACGCCCGGCGCGGCCGCGACGAACACGCCGCCGTCGTAGCAAGTGATCGCGGTCGGCCACGACAGGCCCTCGGCGAACACGGTCGACTCATCGAACTTCCCATCGCCGTCGGGGTCGCTCAGCAACCGCACGCGGCCCAGATTCTCCGTCGCCTGCTCGCTGTAGTCGCGCATTTCGACGACAAACAACCGCCCGCCGGCGTCGAACTCCATCGCCACGGGATCATTCACCAACGGCTCCGCGGCAACCAACTCCATCCGATAGCCGTCCTGTGTGGCAAACGTCTTCTCGGCCTCGCCCGGCTCGACGGCGGCGATCCGCGGAAGGCGTGCGGCGAAGTCAGTGCTCGCTCCGTTGCCCGGCTGCGTTGCACCAAGCGTCGTCGTCGCCAAAGCAATGAGCAGCGCGGCAACCGATCGAACGTCGCCAGCCGTAGTTGGAATCATAGTGGGCGTCCGAGGGAGATTTCCGGCAAGTCGACGATGCATTCCCTATTGTCTCCAGGTTGCGGGTTCAATTGTTGCGAGTTTATTCATCTGAAACTCAGGCTAAACACAGAATCTCATCGCGAACATCGCCTACCGCTATCGTCGCCGCCTGCTTCGCACTCGCTCCCGCATCCGCTCGATGATGTAATACACGGCTGGGCAGGCCAGCGCGTTGTTGGCGACGCCCATCGTTCGATGTACAAAGCCCTCCTTGTCCGTGTGCGGATATTCGCGGCAAGTGTCCGGCCGCACTTCGTAGATCGTACAGCGGTCGTCCTCGCCGAGAAACGGGCACGGCCGCACGCGCGCCTTGTACGACCGCGGCTCGCCCTCGCGCGGCGGCTCGCCCGACATCTGTTCGTCGGCCGATTCCAGATAGCGGTCGATGAATTCCCGCTCCGGAATCTCCAAATGCGCCGCGATCCGACCGATGTCTTCGCGTGAAAACGTAGTATCGAGCGCCTTGCAACAGTTGGCGCACCGCGTGCAATCGACGATCTTGAACGCCTCTTCGTGCAACTCCACGGCCAATTGGTCCGGCTTCACGCCACGGGGTGGAAACTTCAGGCTGCGAAGAAAGGCGTAGTGCTTGTCGTTGCGCGATTCCGCATGACGCTTCCAGTCTTCGATGACTTCGTCGTGATTCATGGTCGGCTGCCTCCGCGGTCGGGCACTCGCTGAATTCGAGAAAACTTGAAGCGCGGTTGCGTCGTTACGCAACATCGGTCGGAGCCGACGACGCCGCTCGGCGTGTATGCCCGGTCGGCCAAGTATGCATTTTTCCGATTCGTTCGATACGACGTAACCGCCAACAACAGATCAAGTTATAGTATCAACATCCGCCGCACTGCGTACCACCCCGAACCCCGCTCCCCGAATCCAAACCGCCACTCCATGCTCTCCTGGTTCCGCCCGCGACTTCCGACGACCAAGCGCCGCCGCGTCGCGGTGATTGGTATTTACGGTTCCGGCAAGACCGTATTTCTTACTTCGCTGATCAACCATCTGAAGAATCACTCGCCAGAGGCGTTCGATCTCGACGGCAAGAGCACGGCGCGGATCAAGCGATTCGTGGAGCTGGATGCGTCGAGCCGCCGGCCGTTTCGATTTGCTTCGAATCGCCAGCATTTGATCGACGAGCAGGCTTGGCCGCCGAAGACCTACGACTTGTCGCATTTTCGCTGCCGCTTCAAGCGGTCGGACACGCGCCGCCGCTACGACGTCGACTTCATCGATTTTCCCGGTGAGCGGATCGCCGACGCCGGCATTTATCAGGCGACGAACTTCGCGGCGTGGTCCGACGAGTTGTTCGACCGTTGGGCGTCGGCCGATCGGAACTATCGTGAGCAGCTTGTCGACTACGAAGCGACGCTCGCCCGCGCGGATGCGACGGCGGACGACATCGTTCGCGCGTATCGCACGGCCGCTTGCCGGCTGCTGATGGCGTACAAGCCGCTGATCACGCCGTCGTGTTTTTTGTTGGGCATCAAGCAAGCCGCCGAGGCCGGCGAACACCTCACCGCCGAACAGTTGGCCGAATGTCCGACCGCTTTGCTCGGTCTGGACGTACACAGCCAGTTTGCGCCGCTCAACCGCGACGCCCGCGGCCGTTGGAGCGAGCTTGCCGGGCAATTCGCCGGCCACTTCGCGCGCTATAAGGAGCAGGAAGTCCGCCCGTTCATCGACGAACTCGTCCGCGTCGATCGGCTGATCGTGTTGGTCGACATTCCGATGATCCTCAACGCGGGGCCGGGCCTGTTGAACGACTGCCACGCGATTCTCGGCGAGTTATTTCGCGCGATTCATCCCGGCGGCTGGCTGCGGCGGCTGTTCGGCCTGGCCTGGCGAACGCCGACGAAAATCGCCTTCGTGGCGAACAAGGCCGACCTGGTGGCCAACGACGACCGCGACAATCTCAAATCGCTGCTCCGCGAGATGTGCGACGAATACGAGAATTCGCTCGACCGCGTGGCGTGCGATTATTTCTGCGCCAGTCCGATCAAGTCGACGCACGACTCGACGCGGCGGCCGGACGCGGAATCGGCGTGGCTGATTGGACGACCGCTGCGGGACGAACAGGGAAATCCGCTGTCGGCCGCAGCAGTAGAAAGAGAATATCGCACGTCGCGTGTGCCGGCGCGGTGGCCGGCCGATTGGCACGTCGGACAGTTTCGCTTTCCGATGGTGCATCCAAAAGTGTCGCGGGCCGTGTTTCAACCGCCGCAGCAGATCGATTTGCCGCGGTTGTTCGATTTCGTCGTCGAGTAAGCGGCGAGGCTTGAGCGGAGCGAGGATCGGAATGTTGTTGGGGGGACATGCCGGCGAGTCGTCCTGACTTGCTGGGCGAAGACTGATCTACGCGCTACGAGAGTCGAGCCGTTCGATTACGGGCGTAGAGGACTCTCGATGCAGGGCAAGACACATCAGGCCACGGCGTACGGTAAAGCGATCGCATAGGTGGCCTGACGAGCGCCGTCCACGCCACTTACATGCCGATGCGTCGGACATTTCCAACGTGCATCACTTGGCGAGCCGCCGAAAAAGCCAGACGGAACCGTGGCGTTCGTACCGCTCGGGCTTGAGTTGCTCGATTTCGCGATCAATGGCGCTACATTCAGCGCGACGAAGTTCGAGGTTGCCATCGTACAGGACGCGGGCTTCGGCGGTGGTCGGTGGATCGGCCGACTTCAACTTATAGTACGCGTCGCGAGCGACTGTCATCCGACGCCACGCCGCCTCGAGGGCGAGCGTTTGCTCTTTCGTCGGCGTGGGGCCGACGGCGGTCGCACCGGCCACGTCGCCAACGATCAGGTCCATCCGACCGTCACCCGTCACATCGGCGACGCAGACCCGCAATGGCCCGGAAGGCGCCTGCGGCGGCGGATATTGCTCACTTTGCGAATACCGCACGCTGCTGAACTTGCCCGGCGGAATCAGCGTGACGCCCGCGGCTAGTTTCGGTTCGCCGCGCGGAGACATGTTGCGATACCACTGAACACCATCGTTGCCGACGATCAGGTCATCCCGGCCGTCGCCATCCCAGTCGGCCATGCAGATTGATTTCCCGCCGCGCAATGCGTCGCCGTCGACCTCCAGAGCTTCGGGTGCGGAATACGAATTCTTGCCGCGGTCGCCGGAGTGACGCACCAACCATATGCCACGTCCCCCGATGTACGTTGCAAGAACGTCCGGATTTCCGTCGCCATCCCAGTCGTACACGAACGCGCGCACGTTATAGCACGTCAGGCGAGGGGACGACTTTGTGACGGTCAGGTACGTCACATCCGTCGGCTCGCCGAAGCGTCCCTTGCCCTCGCCCGGAAAGACACGCAGTACGGCTTCATCCCGGTTGCCCGTCATTGCCTGGGAAACGACATCGGGAATGCCGTCGCCGTTGAAGTCGACCACCTGCGGCGCAGAGCCGGTGTAACAGAATGCCGGGACGGTTGCGTCGCGGCCCGCGGCTTGGAGCCAATTGCCGGCATCGAACTTGAGGTCGCTCGGTTTTCCGATGCGGTGATAGACGCGGAATCCGGCTTCGGTGTAAGCGGCTCGGCGATACTCGCCGACGAGCAGTTCAGCGGCGCCGTCACCATCGACGTCGGCCACAAAGGGCGCGGCGACCGGATGGTCGGCGTCGATCAGGCGCACCGGTTCGGCGAGGTCAGCGGCGCGCTGAACCGCGTCGGCATCATCCGCACGGACCACAGTTCTGCTTAAAGGGAACGAGAAGAGAGCGAGCGAAACGGCCAGCGTGATCTTGCGGCTTGCAGCGGCACGGTTCATCGCACGATCCTCTGATAGTTAGCGTGTTTCTGCCCGTCGCGCATGCACGAGCTACTTGCCACATGGGTCCATATCGAGTTCCGTGGCAGTTGGCGGTCTCAGCTATAGACTTTACCAGATTCGCACCCGCTTTTCCGCCGGCAGCCATAGTTTATCTCCTTCCTTCACGCCGAATGCGTCGTAGAACTCCGTCAGGTTCCGGATCACGCCGTTGCAACGAATCTCTGGCGGCGAGTGCGGATTGGTGGCCAACATGCGGGCCATCGCCGCGTCGCGATATTTCGCTCGCCAGACCTGGGCCCAGCCGATGAACACGCGCTGCGTTCCGGTGAATCCGTCGATCGTCGCGGATTCTTTGCCGCCGAGCGAAATCATATAAGCCTTGTGGGCAATCGTCAGGCCGCCGAGATCGCCGATGTTCTCGCCGATGGTGAGCGCGCCGTTGACACGCTGATCCGGCAGTTGCTCCGGCGAGTAAGCGTTGTACTGCGCCATCAACATCTTGGTTCGCTTTTCGAATTCCTTGCGGTCGTCTTTGGTCCACCAGTCGGTGAGATTGCCGTCGCCGTCGTATTTCGAGCCTTGGTCGTCGAAGCCGTGGCCGATCTCGTGACCGATCACCGCGCCGATGCCGCCGTAGTTGACCGCGTCGTCGGCCGCCAGGTCGAAAAACGGCGGCTGCAAGATCGCGGCGGGGAACACGATCTCGTTCATCTCCGGGTTGTAATAGGCGTTGACGGTCTGCGGCGTCATGTGCCACTCGGTGCGATTGACCGGCTTGCCGAGCTTGTCGAGTTGATAATTGAGGCCGAATTCGGCCGCGCGACGGGCGTTGCCGACCAAATCGTCGCCGCGGATTTCCAGCTTCGAGTAGTCTCGCCACTTATCCGGATAGCCGATCTTCGGCGTGAACTTGCTGAGCTTTTTGAGTGCTCGGGTCTTCGTCTCTGGCGACATCCAGTCGAGCGCAACGATGTCGACGCGATACGCTTCGATCAGGTTGTCGACCAGCGTCTTCATGCGCTCCTTGGCCTCGGGCGGGAAATGCTTCGCGACATACACCTTGCCGACGGCCTCGCCGAGCGCGCGTTCGACGAGCGAAACGCCCCGCTTCCAGCGCGGCTCGATTTCCGGCATGCCGTTCATCGTCTTGCCGAAGAAGTCGAAATGCTCCATCACCAGCGGCTCCGACAAGAGCGGCGCGCGCGCGTCGATCACGCGCCACGCCAGATAGTTCTTCCAGTCGTCGACAGAGAACTGGTCCACCGTCGCGGCCAGGTCCGCCATGAAGCTTGGCTGGCCGACGATGATTGCCTCGATTTTTGCGCCGCCGATGCCTTCGAACCAAGCATCCAGGGCGAGACCCTTGGCCAAGGCTTTCAATTCGTCGCGCGACAGCTTGTTGTAGGTCTTCTCGGCGTCGCGGTTGCGGACGTTATCCCAATGGCCTTTGGCGATGGCCGTTTCCATCGCCATGATTTGCGCGGCGGTCTGTTTGGGATTCGCGCGCTTCGAGAGCGCGAGCATTTTCTCCACATGAGCGACATACGACGCGCGAAGGCTCTCGTACTTCGCATCCCGATAGTAGGACTCGTCGGGCAACCCGAGCCCCCCTTGGCTCAGATACGCAATGTTCTCGTCGGATTTCTTGGAGTCCGGTCCCACGTACAAACCGAATAGTCCGGGCACTCCAATCCGCTGCAAGCCGGCCAGCGAGCGCAACAAACCAGGCTTGTCCTCGATCGCCGCGATGGCGTCAAGTTCCGGCTGAATCGGCTCCAGGCCGAGTTCGTCGGCCCGATCTTGATCCATGAACGAAGCGAAAAGATCGGCGATCTGTTGTGCCTCCGCAGTGCTCTTGTCCTTGGCGGCGCTTTCGATGATGTCGCGGACCTGTTTCTCCGAGCGATCGCGAAGTTCGTAAAACGCTCCGTCCACGGGCCGATCGGGCGGAATCACGGCCTCCTTGAGCCACTTACCGTTCACGCTGCGAAACAGGTCGTCTTGAGCACGGACTGCGGGCTCGAAGAAGCGCTTGTCGATGCCCGACTTGAAATCGGGCGGCTCCGCGGCAAAAATTGCGGAAAGGCACGTGCATGCGGCGATGGCCGCGTAAATCTTGATTCGCACTTGACGTGACCTCGGTCGGTGGTATGAACCGCGACTGTGCCCACGAAAGGCACGTCGGGGGAACTGGAGACCCGCGGCACTATTTTGGGCGAGCTTTGGCGATCGGGCAAGTTCAACACACGGTTGCCCGAATCTCAACTCGATCTGCTTGGGGGGGCAGATGCCACGGTACACGTTGTTATTGCCTGCCGACGTAGGCTTGGCTACGATAGTCCCGGCGGTGCGATGCGACCTGACTATGCGTGGGTATGGGGCATCCGCGCGGCGCGTCGCCAACCTATCAATTCACTGAATTTCAATGCGTCTCGGCCGCTAACGCCAAGGATCAATCCGATGCCCCAACTTCACCCCGCGCTCCATTCGCTGCAACATCGTTTCTTGCTCGCTGCTTTGGCTTGTGCGGCGGCGATTGCAATTGGCAACGCTCCTTTGCCGGCCGGCGAAGGCGTGGCCGCCGCGGTAGCGAGTGCTCCGGCAACGCATAAACAAACGGCGATCATTCATGCTGTCGCCGAGGGCGAGGCCGCCAAGCTCGAAGACTTCTGCTTGAACGCGGACGGCAACGTGCTCGCGCTCGTGGGCCTTACGCGAATGGGCCGGGCAGCGGCGGGCTGCTGCTGGGCTTGATCGACGCCTTGCAGGACACCGACGCCACCACCGAAGTCGACGCCGCACCCTCTGCAGAGCTCCCGGTAGAACTCCCTGTAAAATCCCCTGAAGAAGCCCCTCTAGAACCCTCTGACGAACCCGCGGCGAACGCCGACGCGAAAAACGCCACGCCCGCCAACATCGCCGGGCATGAAGTCCGCATATTCGACGCCGCGGGCAAAGAATTATCGCGGTGGCCGGTCGGTTTCGCGGCCGAAGCGATCAACGTCGCCCCCGACGGCACGGTGCTGGTCGGCGGCAACGGCAAAGTCGCCCGCTTCTCCGCCGACGGCAAGAAGCTGACCGAAGCCGAGTCGCCGCAAATGGCCTTCATCCGCGAAAACACCGCCGAAATGCGCGAACGGGCAAAGGAACAACTCGCGGCCGACAAGGCGATGGTCGAAGAATACGTCAAGACGTATGAGGAAAACGTCAAATCGCTCGCCGACAAGAAGCCGGAAGAATTGACGCCGGAAGAAAAGTCTCAGCAGCAACTCTTCTCCGCGCAAGTCCGCGCGATGAAGGCTTACGGCGAACAGATCAATAAGAAAACCGTCGACGACGCGGTAAAGGAAGTCACCGCGCGAGCACTGAAGACGCATTCGATCTGCGCCAGCAAGCACGAAGTGTTCATCGTCTGCCCGGCGATGGCTGGTTACGGCTACGGCGTGTGGCGAACCGACGCGAAGCTCGCCAATCCCACGGAAATCGTCAAGTCGTTGAGCGGCTGTTGCGGCCAGATGGACGTGCAATGCCACGGCGACGTGCTGTTCGTCTCCGAGAATTCGCGGCACCGCGTCGCCAAGTTCGATCGCGACGGCAAGGAGCTCGGCGCGTTCGGCAAGCGCGACCGCGAGGGCGAAGGCGAGAACTTCGGCGGCTGCTGCAACCCGATGAACCTCTGCTTCACGGCCTCGGGCAATCTGTACGTCGCCGAAAGCAACGGCGCGGTCAAGCACTTCACGCCCGACGGCAAGTTCCTCGGCATGGTCGGCGTCGCCAACGTCCAGCCGGGCTGCAAGAACTCCTGCGTCGCGGCCACTGCCGACGACAAGCATATGTTCTACATCGACATCCAGAAGTCGCAGATCATCGTGCTGACGAAGCAGGACGCGGCGAAGAAGGCCGAGTAGCCAACGCCGTGAAGGACGACGGCAACGACGACGCGAATGGATTTGTCGTCATCAATCGTGCTTCGCGACTCGGCGGACGTATACCGCCACCTCGCCTTTAAGCTCCGGCGGCACGCGCCAAGCGGAATCGCCGACGACGACGGTGACGTTCGGCTGTTCGACGCGCCGACCTCCGTCGCAGCCGATCCAGGTAAGCGCAAATCGCCCAGCCGGTAGTCCGCGGAGGCCTAGCTTCTCCTTCGCGTCGCGCGCGTACGCCACATACCGCTGGCCGGACCCTGCCAGTACGTATTGCGTGCCGGCGAATGCCAGATCGTCCGCCGGCGCCAGGGCGTTGGCGTCGATCGACTCGAAGAAATCGGCGAGCGTGGCGCAGTCGTCGTACCGCTTGGCGGTATTCCACGCCGCGGGATCGCTCGCGCGGCCCATCCAGAGAACCTGAACTGCGCTCGCGCCACCCATCACGCTGGCCCAATTCATCTGCCGCACGTCGTCGTCGCCGCGTTGGCCATGATCGACGCATTCCGACATATTCAGCACCTGGCGTCCGCCGGTCGACCGCCACGCTTCGACGCAGCCCGCGTGCAGTTTCTCCGCACTGTCGACGTTGTATTGCATCAGGAACATGTCGAACCGCTTATCGCCGGCGAAATCGAACATCGCGCCATGATTCTGATGTATGCCGACGACGTGACCGAATTGATCGCGGTCGCGAATCCGCTCGGCGATCTTGCCAGCCAACTCGCGGGCGTCGCTTCCTAGCTCGCCGTATTCTTCGGCGACACACCACACGAGCAGGCGATGATATTTGAGCCGCGCCACGATGCGATCGACGAAATCCGGCCAATCGTCGCGCCGCGCCCCGTCGTCTAGAAAGAAGAAAACCGTTGCCACGCCGGCGGCTTCCAACTCGCAGATCGTGCGGTTCCACTCGGCGATTTTCGCGTCCATCGCTTCGCCCCGCGGAAGCGAGCCGCCACCGAAATCGCTCAGTTCCGCCGTGATGTACGTGCAACGCGCCCGCCGCTGTTTGAGCAGATCGACATTGGCCCGCGTGTCGTTCCACAACAAATCCTCCGGGTCGCCGGGGCCGACGAGGAAGCAGGGCCGCAACCGCTTTCCGCCGGGCGTGGCCGCATCGTCGATCCAAGTGTCGTGATACGCCAACCGGGACGGATGATCGGGATCGACGACAATTTGCCCGCGCATCGGCCGCCGCGACGTTTTGGATTTTTCGGTCACGGCGGCGGCGAGCGTGCGAAACGCCCGATTGCCCCGCTCACGGTCCTGGTGCAATTCGTTGCCGATCCAACTGACGACGATTTCCTCGCCGGGCAGCACCGCCATCCCTTCCTGCCCGCCGTGGCCGAAACAGGCAAAGAAATCATCGCTCACGTCCGGAAACCACAGCTTGCCATCCCGTGCTCGGCGATTGAGCCACCACATCCAGCTATAACCGCCGTTGTGGTCGCACTGGTTCCCGCCGCCGCCGATCGACCGCACGGGAAAAACTGTGTCGGCCTGCTTTCCCGCCGTGCGCGGAATGGACAACGGCAGCGGGTCCGTAACCGCCATCGTGGCCAAGTCCTCGCGCAGCAATTGCTTGCCCGCCCAATTCCCGCTATGCAACATCAACAGACCGAACCGGCAAAAATCTCGCGCGGACACCTGAAATCGCCCCGTGTTTCGCTGCACAACGCCGGGCGTGCCATCCTCGAACGCCAGCGGTTCGGCCAGCAGCGGCCGAATCACCTTGGCTTCGGCGTCCTTCCACGCCACGCCGTACACCCGATTGATCAGCGTGTCCCAAAAGAAACCCATGCTGGCGTCGTTGTAATCGAACGCCGCGCCCGGCGGTTCCTCGTAGCCCAGGCAGGCCGTTTGGAAACCGAGGTGGCGAAAGGTCAGCCCGCGATCCTTGTGATCCATCCGACCGAGCACCCGTGGATCGTCCTTCCAATAATCCGACACACGCGCATCCAGCGAGACCAGCTTGCCGGAAGCCAGCGCCTGCATCATCAGATAGCTGTAAAACGGCTTGAGGGCCGAGGCGACATCGCGCGGCTTGTCGTAATCGCCCCACGAATAGACCAAGTAGCCGCGGCGAACGATACAGCCGCGGCTGGCCGTGGAAGCGCCGCCGACGATGTCGCGAAACTCGGCCAACTTGTCCGCGTCCAGACTAACGTCCGCCGGTTCCCGCCGCTCCCAATTCCGGCCAGGAAACACCCGTGCCGCCACGGGCGTCGCATCGGCTTCGGCCCCTCGACAACTCGCCGCGCCGAACGCCGCTACGCCAAACGCCACCAAGGCAACGACTACGGCGGCACGAACGTATGGCGAAATAACACGCGCAACGATGGACATGGTTCGCTGGCCCCTATTCGAATGAGTCGTCCAGACTTCTCGCCGCCAGAATTTGCCTCGCAATCGCGCCCGGCGACCAACCGACCATACTATAAGGGCAACCCACGCTGGGGTCTCTATTGCTCGGCAACATGCGAGGGATTCGAATCACAGCCGAGCGACCGCCGGCCCGCGCAATAGAATGCACGCCGGGCCGTTGACATTGGCTGCGGATTGAACTAACTAGAAGCTCTTGCGGCCGGGCGTTGGCGGCGATTCAATTGCTAATTGGCGACTCCGTTGCATCGACGGCAATTACATCGACTGCAAGCCGCCGCCGCCCAAGCCGGCTTTTCGCGTATTCCCTCGTGCAAGGACACTCCCATGTCGCGCCCCGCCGATCGTTCGCAGGATATCGAAGACTCCAGCGAGACTCGTGACGACGTCGCCGACGGCGACGCCGCGGACGATTCCGCGCTCGACGACGACGTGCTCCCCATCGGCGACAAGCGGTCGCCCCATTCGCTGTTCGATTTCGGCGACGACGACGAACTGGCCGAATTCGACGACGACGATTTCGACGACGAATTTGACGACGACTTCGAGGAAGAGGACGAGGAATTCGCCGCCGATGACGATTCGGTGCCCGACAACGATGCGGACTTCGCCAGCTTCGGGAGCGAGAGCGACGAGGACGACGACGACGCGGCGTCACCCGACGAGGACGACTAAGCGGAGACGCGAGCAGCCTGAACTGCCCCCTGCCCCCTGCCCGCTCCTACTTGTCCCCGTCCGCGCCGGTCTCCAGCACGGCCATGAACGCCTTTTGCGGAATGTCGACGTTGCCGATCGACTTCATCCGTTTCTTACCTTCGCGTTGCTTGGCCCACAGCTTCCTTTTCCGCGTGATGTCGCCGCCGTAGCATTTGGCCGTCACGTTCTTGCGCATCGCCGAGATCGTCTCGCGGGCGATCACGCGGTTGCCGATCGCCGCTTGCAGGGCGATCTCGAACATGTGGCGGTCGATCTCCTTGCGGAGCTTCTTGACGACCGCGCGGCCGCGGCGTTCGGCGTCGCGGCGGTCGCAGATGATCGACAACGCGTCGACCCGCTTGCCGCCGACCATGATATCGAGCCGCACCAGCTCGGCGGGTTGAAAGCCGATCAACTCGTAGTCCATCGTGCCGTAGCCGCGGGTGGCGCTCTTGAGCTTGTCGTGCATGTCGTAGATCACTTCGGCCAGCGGCACTTCGTAGACGAGCATCGCCCGCGTCGGCGACAGGTATTCCGTCCGCACGAACTTGCCGCGGCGATCATTGCACAACTGCATGATCGGGCCGATATATTCGCTGGGCAGAATGATGCTGATCTTGACGATCGGCTGGCGGAATTCTTCGATTTCGCCGGCGTCGGGCACGTCCTGCGGCTTGTGGATCGTGAGCGTCTCGCCGTTGCGGAGGGTGACCTCGTAGGTGACGTTGGGGGCAGTCTGCACGACGTCGATGTCCGCCTCTTGTTCAAGCCGCTGCTGGACGATCTCCATGTGCAACAGGCCCAGAAAGCCGCAGCGGAAGCCGAAGCCGAGGGCGTCGCTCGTTTCCGGCTCGAACTCGAAGCTGGGGTCGTTGATGGCCAGTTTCGAGAGCGCCTCGCGCAGCTCGTCGAAGTTCTGCCCGTCGGACGGATAGAGTCCGCAGAACACCATCCGCTTCGGTTCTTTGTAGCCGGCAAGCGGTTTGCCGCCGTGTTCGCCGGGAATGCTCACCGTGTCGCCGACGTGAATATCGCCGAGCGACTTGATGTTGCAGATCAAATATCCGACCTGTCCGGCGGTCAGTTCTTCGCACGACCGGCGGTGCGGGATGAATTGCCCCAGTTCGAGCACGTCGTGGTTGTCGCCGGCGCGGAGAAAGCGGATTTTCTGTCCTTTGCGGACCGTGCCGTTCATCACGCGGACGTAGGTGATCGCGCCGCGAAACTCGTCGTAATGCGAATCGAACACCATCGCTTGCAGCGGCGCGTCGGGATCGCCCTGGGGCGGCGGAACCCGCTCGACGATCGCTTCCAGCAGCGCGTCGATGCCGAGGCCCGACTTGGCGCTGCAGAGCACGACCTCGTCCGGATCGGTGGCCAGCGTCTGGTGCATTTCCAGCTTGACTTCGTCGGTCCGCGCGTGGGTCAAGTCGACTTTGTTGATTACCGGCACGATGGTCAAGTCGGCGTCCATCGCGGCAAATGCGTTGGCCACCGTCTGGGCTTCGACGCCTTGAAACGCATCGACGAGCAGGACCGCGCCTTCGCAGCAGGCCAGCGACCGCGACACTTCGTAGTGAAAATCGACGTGGCCGGGCGTGTCGACCAGGTTGAGTTCGTATTCCTGGCCGCGATGCGTGTGGACCATCCGCACGGCGCGGGCCTTGATCGTGATGCCCCGCTCGCGCTCGATTTCCATATCGTCGAGCATCTGTGCGCGCAGTTCGCGCGTGGCGACCGTGCCCGTGCATTGCATCAGCCGATCGGCCAACGTGCTCTTGCCGTGGTCGATATGGGCGACGATGCAGAAATTGCGGATATGAGCTAGATCGGGCATCGCGTTATTAATGTTCCAGAGATTGCGGTTCGCAGAGGGGATTCACCGTGCGACGAAGTCATTTTGAGTAAACTCGTACACCAACGCATCGCACAATTCCGACCGTTTGAAGCTTCAACATCACACTATCACGCGACCGCATACATGTTCGTGAAGCGCGGCAACAGCGACTATGTGGCGCAAGGGATTCTTTAGAAGTGGCACGTGGGACGTATCATCAGGTCGGCCGGGCGCCACCAGCGAACACGACGCACCAAGGGTCCACCTACATGGAAGCCGTTTGCCGTCGAATTGTTGTCGGAAAACGCTTCTGCTGTTTTTTGCGCTGTAGACGTGATACCCATTTATGTCGAGTTGCCGAGATTCGCGGACTGGATTAAGGCCTGCGAACAACAATGTCGACTTTCCTTTCTCCGTGTAAACGACATCAGTGTTGATTCGAGCAGTTCGTTCATCCGCTTCAAAGCAACCGTCCGACACCCAACGTTCAAATACTTTCCCGGGCTCACTGCCCTTTGGCGATGTTGTCGTGGGTTGGCTGACAAGAACGGCGAAAAAAGGGCTACTTTCGCCGCCAAAGGCAACGAGCTCTCGCGGATTAGCATTGACGCAGCCCTTTACATCTGCTCGCGTCGTAAGGTTCTGTGCCCAGTACGCCACGCCGTTTTCCCGCAGTTCGTCGACCTTATTCATCAAGATGCCGTCGATGTCTGCGGGAATACAATAGTGAGGAGCGCAAAGCCTAGAACTTTTGGGATACGTTGGCTCACCTCGATGCTCGCGTTCCGCAGCAATGACGGCGAGTCTGGGCGGAAGTGCTCGTGCGTCATAGTCCTTGCCATAGCTACCTACTTGGATAAGCAGAAAAGGATGACATAAGATATCAAGGAGTTTGGGCTGCATGTTTCGTGCCGTCTCAACTTGTTTTACGAAACGCCAACCGGCCGATGCCGGCTGCGCCGATGAAGCCGGCGTCGCCGCCGAGCGAGGCGAAGTCGACGATCGTCTTCTCGCGGAGCACCGGGAACGTTCGCCGGGCGACTTCTTCGCGGACGCGGTCGAGGAACTTTCTGCCGACCGGCGAGTCGTGTCCGCCGAACGTCATCGCGCCGCCGAGCACGACGCCGTCGGGGTCGATCGTGTGCATCAGGCTGGTGACGCCGACGCCGAGGTACATTGCGGCTTCGAGAATCAATTCCATCGACAATTCATCCCCCGCCTCGGCTTCTTCGGCCAGCAGCAACGTGGACAGTTCCTCGCCGGCGTCGAGCCGACGGCGGACGGACGACTCGTGCCGGGTGTCGAGCAGCTCGTGGGCTCGTTTCACGACGGCCGTCGCGCTGGCGTAGGCTTCCAGGTGGCCGGTCTGGCCACAGTTGCACAGGCGGGCGTCCTGGTGGTGGTCGATAATTATATGCCCGCACTCGCTGCCGTGGCTGTGTTCTCCGTCGACGGAATGGTCGCCGATGATGATCCCGCCCCCCACGCCGGTGCCGAGGGTGAGGAGCACCATGCTGTGAAAGGCGCGGCCCGATCCGACCCAAAACTCGCCGTAAGCCGCCGCGTTGGCGTCGTTGGCGAAGGCGACGGGAAGCCCGCAATGGTGCGACACACGGTCGCGGATCGGAAAGTTGTCCCAGCCCCGCAGATTCGGCGGTTCGAGCAACATGCCGGCCGGCACGTCCATCGTGCCCGGCGAACCGAGGCCCACGTGGGCTACGTCCCCCTTGGCGATGCCGGCTTGGGCGATCACGTCCAGAACGGCCTTGCCCATCCGCTTGGTGGCGTCCTCCGGACCGCGCGGCACGTCGGTCGGCACGCTGATCTTGGCCAGCGGACGTCCAAGCTCGTCGACCAGCCCGACCTTGATGTTCGTCCCCCCCAAATCGACCCCCACGAAAAACGGGGGCTGCGCCTGCGATTTGGTAATCAACTCGGTGTCGGACATGGGAGGCGCGGCATCTCGATCAACCGCCCGTAGCGGGCGCACTTCGGCGAATTCGTCAACCACTCAATATAGATGGCGGCATTTGGCTCGGCAATTGCGAAACGGCGATTGGACGTGTTTCCGTTTGGCTGCGTGCCCGCCGGGTGGACAGGTCAGCCGCAATTGCCCTCGATTGGCGGATTCGCGCTGAGAGCGTTGTTTGGATCCCACGCCGCGGGCCGTTAATCAAGCACCTAGTGCAGGTCGCTGTTTTCTTGGATTGCCGGCGATGGCCGGACGACTTAGGATGAAGACCGAATCTCATTTGCGGTGGCGCAATACCGGCGCCAAATCCGCCAACCGGGTCGCGCGATGAAGAGAGAAGCAACGCAATCGAAGCTGGTCGGCGTCGGGCTCTATTCGTTGTCTGATGCTGCGCGACTTCTACGCACTCATCCGTCGAAGGTCCGTCGCTGGATGGACGAGCAACGAGGCGTAGTCAAGCGACAGTTTGCGAGCGACAGGCGCATGCTTTCGTTCCTGGAGTTGATGGAACTTTACTTCGTCAAGATGTTTCGGGAAGAGGGTGTGTCGCTGCAAACGATTCAGCGGGCCTCTCAGGCTGCGGCGAAAAAGTTCCAAACCGAATACCCGTTGGCGGTCAGGCGATTTGACACGGACGGACGCGCGATCTTTGCGACTCTGGTGAAGGAAAACAAGGACGAGGTTTTCGTTGAGGACTTGGCCAGAGGTCAATACGTATTCGAGAAGGTTATCAAGCCGTTCTTTCGCAAAATCGAGTACCGCAATGAAGCGATTCGATTTTGGCCGATGGAGCCGAAGGGCCGAGTCGTTCTTGACCCCAACCGAAGTTTTGGCAAGCCAATTGACGCCGAAACCGGCGTGCCCACACGCGCCGTGTACGATGCGTGGATCGCAGGCGGAGGACAGGATCGGGCGACGCTTGCAAAGTGGTTTGACATTCCCCATAAGGCAGTGGACGCCGCGATAGAATTCGAGCAGTCTTTCGCCGCGTGAAATACTTCTTCGACAACTGCCTGTCCTACCGCTTCGCGGCGATGTTGCGGGCGTTAGACGTTGATGCGGTCGCCCTCCGCGACAGATTCCCGGCAGAAACGAAGGATGTTGACGTTTTCCGTGAATTGCGCGATAGCGGCTACGTCTTCATAACGACTGATGCACGGCAAGCTACACGCGACTACGAAGCCAAAGCCTTGAAGGAGTCGGGGATCACGGCGCTGTTCTTCGGCAAGTTTTGGTCCAGAAGAACGCTTTGGCAGCAGGCCGTTTGGCTAATATCACGATGGGAACGCATCGACCACTTCGCAAGTAGCGTTCAGGTAGGAACTTGTGCCGATATTCGCGAGAACGGCAAGGCGAGGCCGTTTCAACTTTAGATTTTCGGCGAATGGCCAAGCGCGAGAAAAACGCGAGCACCCGGCGTGCATCTCGGCTATCAGTCGTACTCGCGATTTGGTGCGCAGCCTTGGTCGCGGTTTGGGGGTTCCTGTGGACAGCTGCCTGGCTGGCAGGGCTGGTTATATGGGATTAGCAGCGGCCTGAAGGTTTGGAAACCGAATCGCTCAGAATTTCCAAGGCATCGTTATCTGGCGATGTCGAAATGGGCAACGAACGCTGCCGGGCTTTGGGAATACGCATTAGTAGCGGCCGGCCCCGCACTGTCGGTCGGTCGGACGATGTGGGACGCGAGTCTGGTTTCGAGGACTGCGTCAATTCGCCGATGAACGGGCGGCACGATTGATGTTGTTAGGCGGCACTACGTCGTCTATCGCCTCCAGCCCGTCAGGCGGGAAACCGCAAATCGCGTCCGGCTGCGTCGCGGCAGGTGATCTGCATGAAGTCCGGCGCGACGTCCTCGCGGCCGACGACCTGGGCGGTGATCTTGGCCTGGTCCTCGAGGGCCGCCAGTTCGCGGCGTTTGCGGTTGTTGAGGTATTCCGCCACGTCGTCGGCCACGGCGAGCACGACGCTGGCCGTCCCTTCGCGATGGCTCGCCAGCAGCAACATGCGGAACGCCTCGATCGAGACGCTCTCGGTCGATTTCACCGCGCCGGTGCCGTTGCACGTCGGGCAATCGCGATACACGCTGCGTTCGAGGCTCGGGCGAATCCGCTGCCGCGTCATCTCGACCAGGCCGAACGGGCTAGTGCGGAGAATCTTCGTCCGCGCCCGATCGCGTTTGAAAGCGTCGTGCAACGCCCGTTCGACGCCGCGGCGGTGCTTATCGCGGCGCATGTCGATGAAATCGTTGACGATCACGCCGCCCAAATCGCGAAGCCGCAACTGACGGGCGATCTCGCGGGCGGCCCGCAAGTTGACTTGATAAGCGGTTTCCTCGGCCGATTCGTCGTTGGCGCGGAAGTTGCCGCTGTTGACGTCGATGGCCACCAGCGCTTCCGTCTGGTCGATGACGATCGAGCCGCCGTTGGGCAGTTTCACCGTGCGGGCGTTGATCTTCATGATCTCTTCGTCGAGTTTGTACTTGTGGTACAGCGGCTCGCGGCCTTCGTACAGGTGCAGGCGATTGACGTACCGCGGCATGACCAGCTTCAAGAACTCATGGGCCCGCTCATACGACTCCCGTTCGTCGATGAAGATCGAATCGACGTCGCCGGTGAAGATGTCGCGGATCGTGCGG
>JBBDYI010000213.1:0-3018 GCA_040901705.1 Pirellulales bacterium
GTGCTCGTCACGTCGTACAACAGCAGGTCGTATTCGATGGCGAACAGTTCGCCGATAGGCCAAGGTCCGCTGCCGCGGCCCACGCTCGGTGCGATACGATTCGACCAACGCCCAATAGGCTTCGCGCTTGCCGCCCGGTCGTCGAAAGTGCGGTCGTAGAAACATGGCCGCCATGTTAGCGACACACGCGGCCAGGTTTTTCCACTACACGCCGCACGACGAACAAAAGCCGCCGCCAAACCGGTGCGTCGCCATCGCCAAACGACTTACGTCGAAAAAAAAATTTCGAGAAAATCGCCACACGGCCGATTTTCACAAACCGCTGGGGAAGTTGGGTTAGCGCTTATAACTCAGGTTTGCTGGCGCGGCTTATGAGGAATCGGCTGGTCCGGCTAACGCTTGCGGAGACGGAGCGGGTGGCAGTGTTGTCGTCGACGTTGATACGATTTGTTCGACTGTCACACCAGCCGCCAGCGTTTTCTTAGGAACCATTCCGTGCCGAGCAGCGCGACGAAGATGGCGAGGATGATCGCGCCGTCGTTGGTTTGGCCGCCGAGGGTCCAGCGGGTTTGGATTTCTACGTCGAGCGACTTGGGGGCTAGTTTTAGTTTGGCGAGGAGTTCGGCGAGGCCTTCGGGGTAGATTGCCTGGCCGCCGAAGGGTTCGGTGATTTTGGCCAGGCTGTCTAGCATCGTCGGGTCGGCCGTGGCGTTGTCGAGTTCGAGGTCTTGGGCTTCGACGTAGAATCGGGCCGTGGCGCGGCCGATGGGGCTGCCATCTTTGGTGGCTTCGACGATGAGTTGGTAGTCGCCGGCGGCGTCGGTGCTAGCGATCGTGCCCGCGGCGGATTCGTCCTGGCGGATCGTGGTGATCGGCGATGCCGTGCCGTCGGGCGATTGCAGCGTGGCGGTGAACGTTGCGCCGCTGAGCAGGGAGCCGTCGCCTTGGCGAGCGCCGGCGGTGAAGCGGAGCGGCTTGCCGAGGCCGACGCGGCGCGTTTCGAGGCGAATCCAAACGCTGTTGCCTTCGTCTTCCTTTTGGGCGAGCCAGAGGATCGCCTGTCGCCAGAACTGACGATGGAGATTGCCCTTGCCTTGCAGCGGCCAGCGCCACATGGAGTCGCCGGCGAAGGCGAGCACGCGGCCGTTGCCGTAGGTCCAGGCGAGCAGCAGCGGCTTGCCGGAGTCTTCGCCGACGGGCGGCGTCGATTCGGCGAGGATTTCCGCGCGGGCGTTGATCTTGTTGGGGTTAAATAGGTTCGCGCCGTCGAGCGGGGCGAGCGACGACCAGGCCGCGGCGCTTTCCGCGCCCGCGCCGAGACGCATCACCGGATGTTGCAGCCCGCGGGGCGACGTGGGACGCATCTTGAGCGGGCCGGGCAGGTGGATGTCCGTGCGGATCGGCTCGCCGAAGTTTTGCACGTCGAATCGATCCATCGCGAGCGGCAGCGCGTCGGCGAGCGGCGTCTGTTGGTACTTGCCTGCGCCGTAGCTGTGGGTGCCGCCGAGCATCATGAAGCCGGCGCGGTTTTCGATCGTCGCGCGAAGCGTTTCGAGGGCGGGATATCCTGCGGCCGGCGTCGCGCCTCCGGCGGCTTTGGCGAACGCCGCGGCGTCGAGGTCGCCGAAGATGTAGACGTCGTACTTTTGCGGCTCAAACCGATCGCCGACGTCGATCGGCCATTGAGCGCGGACCTGGCCGTCGTTTTGATTGACCTGCAGAAAGTCGACGCTGATATCTTCGCTGGCTTGCAGCGAACGACGGATCGCGACGCTTTCGGGCCGATTGGCGCCCTCGACGTACAGCACCTTGAGTCCGCCTTGCAGGACCGTGATGTACGTCGACCACTGGTTGTTCGTGGTCACGAGTTCGCCCGGCCGCGGAACCGCGCGGAGCGTGAGCTTGTACTCGCCCGGTGCGTCGGGCGTGTGGGAAATCTCGAACGGCACGCGCGACGAAGCGGCTGATGCCTTGACCGTGCGGCGGGCGACGACCTGCATGTTGCCCGGCTGCCCCCAGGAGAGCTCGAGCGGGATTTCGTCGTTGGCGAAGCCGTCGATCTGGAGTTCCGCCAGCACGGCGAGCGGATTCTTGACGTACACCGCCGGGCCGGCGACGAGGCTCTTGATCGCCACGTCGCGCGATTGGCCCGCGCCGGCGTCGCCGCCGAAGGCGATCGTGTAGAGCGGATAGCCGAGGTCGGCCATGCGGCGGGCCGGGTCTTGTGGCGGCAGCGATTGCCGCGGCGACTGCTGATTGCCGTCGCTCAACAGCACGACGCCGATCAGTCGCTTCCGTGATTCGCGCCGCAACACGTCGTCGAGCACCGTGCCGATCGCGGATTCGTCGCCGTCGGGCGATTCGGGCAACTTCCAACGCTCGCCGTCGCGCTCCAACTCGCGCGCGGCGGCGTCGAAGCCGTAGAACTTGACTTCGAGTTCCTCGGCCAGGTCGCGGAAGTCGGGCCACACGCCGTCGAGCGAGCGGCGAAGCTGCTGCCACCGCGTGCGGCCGTCGCGACCGTCGGGCACCAACATGCTCCGCGACGTGTCGACGAGAACGACCAGCGTGGCGGTTTGTTTCTTTTGCTCCGTCACCAGCAGCGTCGGCTGAAGCAGCACGACGATCAACAGCGCGATGGCCAGCAGCCGCAGCGCGACGAGAATCGCCGTTTGCCGCACGGTGAGCCGCCGGACGAGGAAGCTGACCGCCGTGAGCGCAGCCAACACTGCGCCGACCGCGATGACGACGGCATAGCTCTCGAAAATCGGGCTGAGATACCAGGAGGACATGCAGAGGTGCGCGGGGTTGGGCCGAAAGTTTGGGCAGAGGTCGGCGGTGAGGCGATCGGGCTGGGTGCGGGGAAACTTTGCGGAGCGATTTACAGAGGGAATTGTGACCCATTTCGGCGTCGAAGTCTGCGCGAGCGGGCTGGAGCCATTGTCGGCATTTTGTAACTGTTTAGCCGGTTGAAGCGAACCACGGATTTCCTAGCGCGGCCATTGGCCGCAACCAAAA
>JBBDYI010000214.1:0-20911 GCA_040901705.1 Pirellulales bacterium
ACCCGGCCGGCGGCGATTTTTCGCTCGCGCCCGGCTCGGCGGCCAAGGGAACGGGTGGCACTGGCTCTGCCAGTGGAGTAACGGGCCTCGACATGGGCGGCGCAGTCCCCCGCTGGGCCACCGTCAGCGGCGAACCGTTCGGCACAACGCCCAGCACGTCCGCCACGCTCAGCGTCTACGGCCCGGGCATCGCACACTATCGCTACAGCCTCGACGGCGGCGTATTCGGCGTGGAAACCCCCGTCGCCACGCCCATAAGCCTAAGTTCGCTCGCGGGCGGCCAGCACAGCGTCCGCGTCATCGGCAAAAACTCCGCCGGCGTTTATCAGGCGATCGCCGACGCGACCGTTTCGCGCACCTGGACCGTCGACTCGTCGCGTCCGGCCATCGTCATCGACGAAGTGCTCGCGTCGAACGCTAGCGCCTTCAACCACGAGGGCACATTCCCCGACGTCATCGAGCTGCGCAACGCCGGCAGCGCCACGGTCGATCTGGCCGGCATGAGTCTGTCGGACAACGCCGCCGAACCGCTCAAGTTCGTCTTTCCCGCTACCGTTAATACGGTGCTAGCCCCCGGCGCAAGGCTGCTGGTGTTCGCCAACAATCCGGACGGCACGAGTGGCCTCCACGCCGGCTTCAACCTCTCGGCCGACGGCGAAACGATCGCGCTGTACAACACCTCGGCCAGCGGAGGCGCGGCGCTCGATTCCGTGACGTTTGGCATCCAACTCGCGAACCTGTCGATCGGCCGCAATGCCGACGGACTGTGGCAATTGAATTCGCCAACGCTCGGCGCGGCGAATCAGGCAATCGCGACCGGCGATCCATCGCTCGTGAAGATCAACGAATGGGTTGCGGCCGAAGACTTCTTGCTCAACGACGACTTCATCGAGCTGTACAACGCCGACGTGCTGCCGGTCGACCTCGGCGGACTGCACCTCACCGACGATCCCGTCGCACAGCCCGACAAACACGTAGTAACGCCGCTGTCGTTCGTCGCCGCCAGCGGCTGGACGCTGTTCCGCGCCGACGATAACCAAAACGCCGGCGCGAACCACACCAATTTCAACCTCGACCGCGACGGCGGCATGATCGGGCTATTCGCCGCCGATCTCTCGCTCATCGACCAGGTGCTCTACATCCCGCAGCACGACGACGTCTCGCAAGGCCGCAACGGCGACGGAAATCCGCTGTTCACGTTCTATTCGCCGCCCAATCTGGGCCAGACGAACTCGACCACCAGCGGCGAGGCGATCGCCACGCTGGGCACGTACACCGATGCGTGGAAATACGACCAGTCCGGCACGGACCTCGGCACGGCGTGGCGTGCGACGGGATTCAACGATACCGCCTGGCCCAGCGGGGCCGGCCTGCTTTACGTCGAAAACGACCCGCTGCCAGAGCCGAAATCGACACAGCTCACGCTCACCGGCGACAACTCGACCTATTACTTCCGCCGCCACTTCAATCTCGCCGGCAATCCGGACGACGTCGACGAACTTCGCATCACAACCGTGCTCGACGACGGCGCGGTGTTGTACCTCAACGGGACCGAAATCTTGCGAATTCGCATGGGTGCGGCTTCGCCCGCCTATGGTGATTTCGCCAACGGCACGATCAACAACGCCAGCTACGAAGGTCCGTTTGTCATTCCGCGCAGCGCGTTCGCCTCGGCGCTCGTCGCCGGCGACAACGTGTTGGCCGTCGAGGTGCATCAAGCCACCGCCGGCAGCACCGACGTCGTCTGGGGCATGAAACTGGAAAGCGTTGTCGTCACCGAGCCGCCGTCGAGCGCCATCAACGATCTGCTCGCTCATCTGCGAATCACCGAAGTCAACTACAATCCCGCGCCGGGCTTGCAGACCGAATTCATCGAACTGATCAACACCGGCAGCCAGCCGTTGCCGCTCGCCGGCGTTCGTCTGTCCAACGCCATAAGCTTCACCTTCGGCGACATCACACTCGCCCCCGGCGCCCGCACGTTGGTCGTCGAAGACGCCGCGGCGTTCACGGCTCATTACGGCGCCGGCTTGCCGGTCGCCGGCGATTACGACGGCAGCCTCAGCAACGGCGGCGAAAACGTCGAACTGCTCCTGCCGGATCCGTATGCCGCCGCGATCCAGGACTTCTCCTACGACGACGCCTGGTATCCCAGCACCGACGGCGACGGGGCGACGCTCGTCATCAACGACCCGTCGGGCTTGCCCGGCAATTGGGACGTCGCCGCCGGTTGGCACGCCAGCTTCAGCGATGGCGGAACGCCTGGCGTGGCCGAGCAAATCCTCTCGCCGGTAGTCGTGCTTTCCCCGCTGACCACGCCGGACGCGACGCCGCCGATTTCCGGAACCGTTAATACGGTCGTCGATTCGGTCACGGTAACGATCGACGGATCGCTGACCTTCCCGGCCTTCGTCGACGGTCTCGGCGTCTGGACGTTGGCCGACGACACGATCCAGCCGCCGCTCTCCGCGGGCGATCACACGATGTTCGCCACGGCCACGAATTCGCAAGGTTCGGCCAGTTCGCCAGCCGTGTTGCTGCGGATCGGATCGGCCGCGCCGACGGTCACGATTACTTCGCTAACGACCAACGACACGACGCCGCCGCTCTCCGGCGGCGTGAGCGACCCGACGGCCACGATCCAAGTCACGGTCGGCGGCAACACGTATCCGGCCACGAACGTTGGCAACGGCACTTGGACGCTGGCGAACAATGCGATTTCACCGCCGCTCGCCCAAGGCACGTACGACGTCGCCGTCACGGCCAACGTCGGCGGCAACATCGGGTCGGACTCGACAACCAACGAATTGACGATCGACACGACGTTGCCAACGGTCGCGATCAACGCCCGCACGACGAACGACGCCACGCCGCAATTGACCGGCACGGTAAACGACAACAGCGCCATCGGATCGCTAGTCGTCCGCGTCACGGTTGGCGGCAACACGTACACGCCGACGAACAACGGCAACGGCACCTGGACACTCGCCGACAACACGATCTCGCCCGCGCTCGCTCAAGGCACGCATAGCGTGACCGTCACCGCCACCGATCTGGCCGGCAACGTCGGCACGGACGCCACTTCGAACGAACTGCTCATCGACACCACGTCGCCGGTCGTCACGATCAACCCACGCACGACGAACGACACCACGCCGCAACTGACCGGCACGCTCTCCGACAACAACGGCGTATCGAATGTCGTCGTCCGCGTCACCGTCGGCGGCAACACGTACACGGCCACGAACAACGGCAACGGCACGTGGACGCTCGCCGACAACACGATTTCGCCGCCGCTTGCCCAGGGAACGTTTAGCGCTGTGGTGACCGCGACCGACCTGGCCACGAACGTCGGCACCGATGCGACGAACAACGAATTGACGATCGACACGACGCTGCCAACGGTCGCGATCAACGCCCGCACGACGAACGACGCCACGCCGCAATTGACCGGCACGGTAAGCGACAACAGTGCCATTTCGACCGTTGTCGTCCGCGTTACCGTGGGCGGAAACACGTATACCGCCACAAACAACGGCAACGGCACCTGGACGTTGCCCGACAACACGATCGCTCCACCGTTGGCGGAGGGAACCTACGGCGTCACGGCGACCGCAACGGACTTGGCCGGAAACGTGGGGACCGACGCCACCAACAACGAACTCGTCATCGACACCACGCCGCCCACGATCGCGGTAAACTCGCTATCGACCAGCGACACCACGCCGCCGCTGTCCGGCGCCATTAACGACAACGCGGTGACGATTCAAATCACCGTCGGCGGCAACACCTACCCGGCCACGAACAACGGCAACGGCACGTGGTCGCTGGCCGACAACACGATCGCTCCGCCGCTGACCGTTGGAGTTTACAACGTCTCGGCCCAAGCGACCGACACGGCGGGCAACGTCGGCACGGACGCCACGGCCGGCGAATTGACGATCACCAGCGTGGGTGCGAACCCCGTGGCGTCGCTCCGCGTGACCGAGATCATGTACAACGCCGCTGCGCCGAGCGCCACGGAGATCGCGGCAGGCTTTACAGTCGTCGGCGACTTCGACTACGTGGAGTTGATCAACCTGCACTCGTCGCTGCCGTTGGACCTCTCCGGCGTGCGGCTGACGGTCGGGGTGACGTTCGATTTCACCGGCAGCGCGGTCACGTCGCTCGGTCAGGGCGGGCGCGTCGTGGTGGCGAAGAATCCGGCCGCGTTCGCGTTCCGCTACCAAAGTGGCGAGGCGCAAGTCGCGGGCGCCTACGGCGGCAATCTCAACGACAACGGCGAGACGCTCACGTTGGTCGACGCCGCCAGCGCGACGATCCAGAGCTTCGCGTACGATGACACCGGCCCCGGCTGGCATCCCTCGACCGACGGCGGCGGATACTCGTTGGTGATTCTCGACCCCAGTGGTCCGCTGGCCAACTGGGATTCCGGCGCGGCCTATCGCCCCAGCCACGAGATTTACGGTTCGCCGGGGCGAGCGGACTACATCCACGGCGACCTGAACTTCGACAACGTCGTCGGCTTGGCCGACATCGCCATGCTGCAATCGCGACTCGGCACGGCGACCATTGGCGGCCCCGCGGCGGGCGACCTCAACCGCGACGGACTCATCGATCGCGCCGACGCGGGCATTCTCTCGTCGCGGTTCGGCCGCAGCTACACGCCGCCGCCGGGAAATCCGCCGCCGTCGCCCCAGGCGCCGGCGGCCGTGCTGGCCGCCGCGTCGCGAGGCGCTCGGGATGCGGCGTTGACCGACGACGCAAGGGACCGCATCGCCGCGCGGCCGCGAGCAGTTTTGGCCCGCACGGTTCGTCGGCCGGCAATCGTTTCGGCCATCGACGCGGCATTGTCGAGCGATGCCGGTGCGAGTGCGGGAGAATCGCTGACCGCACTGCGTGCATCGCGGAGGCTGCGAGCCGCGTCCCGCCGATAGCGTATCGTCAATACGCCGCCTGCAATATCGACAATAGATCGTCGCAAGTCACCGCCCGCGGATTGACGCGGAGAATCCGCTTCACGCCGAACGCCTTTTCGGCCATAACGGGCAGTTGCTCCGCGGTCACGCCCAGGTCGCGCAATCGCCCCGGCACGCCGATTTCGTCGCGCAACTTCGCCACGGCGGCAACGGCCACCGCGGCCGCTTCGGCGTCGGACATTCCTGCCACGTCCTCGCCCAACAGCCGCCCGACGCGCGCGGTTCGCTCCAGGCAAGCCGACTTGTTGAAGTCCATCACATACGGCAGCAGCAATCCGTTGCCCGCGCCGTGCGAGCAGTGCGTCGCGCCGCCGATCGGGTATTCCAGCGCGTGAACCACCGCCACGCCGACGTTCGAGAACGCCATGCCGGCCAGCGTCGCCGCCAGCGCCATGCCGTCGCGGGCCTCCAGGTCATTGCCGTCGGCGACCGCTCGCCGCAAGAACTGCCCGACCAGTTCGATCGCCCGCTCGGCCACCAGATCGCCCATCGCGTGATGACCTTGATAAACCGTTCTCTCGCCCTCGGGTAACGGAAAACGCTCATTGTCGATCGCCGTGAGCGCCTCGACCGCATGGCTGAGCGCGTCGATGCCGCTATCGGCCGTCACTTTCGCCGGACAGCTTACCGTGAGCAGCGGATCGACTACCGCCACGCGCGGCCGCAGGAAGTTGCTCAAAATGCCGAACTTCGTCGCCTGCTGCGGATCAGAAAGCACCGACGCGGCCGAGACTTCCGAACCGGTGCCCGCCGTCGTCGGCACGCAAACCAGCGGCAACACGGGACCGGGCACGACGCCGTCGCCGGCATAATCGCGGCACGTCCCGCCGTGGGCAAGCACCGTGGCCGTAATCTTGGCCAGGTCCATGTTGCTCCCGCCGCCGAGACCGAGCACGACATCCGGGCGAAACTCCCGCCCCACCGCGATGCACTCCTCGGCAACGTCCACGGGCGGTTCCGGCTTGCCGCCGTCGAAGACGTGAACGTCGATCCCCGCCGCGACGAGCGGCGAACGAGCACGTTCGACGACGCCCGCGGCGACGAGCGTTTTATCCGTCACAATCAGGCACCGCGTGCCGCCGATTTGCCGCACCACGTCGCCCAACTGCCCGGCGGCGTCGCGTCCAAAGAGTAGGTGTCCAGCGGTATGAAACGTCCAAGTGGTGCGCATCGAAGTCAAAACCCATCGCGAATGCAAAAAAATCCCGAGCATGTCGCCCGAACGTGTCCCCAGTAAACAGTGCCCAGTGAAGACTGGTGTCTACCCGATAATCCCGCCGGTCGCAACGGCGCGCCACATCGGCGTCAGAGAACGGCACTCGCCACCGTACAAACCGCCAATCGTTCCGCACGCGGCGCGGCGCCAATGCCGGGCACGTCCGGCGCCACGACGCTAGGCACGCCGCTTTCATCAACGACAAGTTCCACGTCGGGCTGTGAAAGGTCCTCGGTATAGAACCGCCGCGACGGGAAAATATCCGCCGGATACGTGAAATTGCCGAGCATCGCCAGCGCAACACAAATCCGTGCCCCCACCGCGCTTTCAAGCATCCCGCCGACCCAGCACGGAATACCCGCCTCGCGGCAAAGATCGTGAATCGCCACGGCCTGGGTCAATCCGCCCACGCGGCCCGGCTTCACATTCACGTACCGGCAACTGCCCAGTTCGATCGCCTGCCGCGCGCGGGCCAGCGACGTAATGCTCTCGTCCAGACAGATCGGCGTGCGGATTTGCGCCTGCAGTTTGCCATGATCGACCACGTCGTCGTGGGCCAGCGGCTGCTCGATCATCGCCAGATCGAATTCATCGACGCGGCGGAACAGTTCGACGTCGTCGAGCGTGTAACCGCTGTTGCAGTCGATATGAATCGTCGTCGCCGGAAACTCCTTCCGCACTGCCAAGAGCATCGGAATATCCCAGCCGGGCCGAAACTTGAGTTTGATCCGCGGAAACCCCCGCTCAACCGCCGCCGCGATTTTCCCAAGCAGTTCGTCGATCGAGTCGGTGACGCCAAAGTCGGCCCCTACGCTCACGCGATCGCGCGTCGCGCCGAGCAGCCGATGCAGCGGTACGCCTCGGCGGGCCGCTTCGAGCACCCACCAGGCGTTGTCGAGCGCGGCCTTGGCGAACGGATTGCCCTTGAAGTGCCCCAACCGCCGCTGCAACGCTTCGCCGGATTCGATTTCTTGCCCGACGATCGCCGGCGCGAGCCAATCTCGCAATAACGCAAACGCGCCGGTGGCAAACTCCGGACTGTAGCAAGGAGCAGCAAGCGGTGAAGTCTCCGCCCAAGCTTCGTGCGTCCCGCTGGTCATCCGCACCAGCACGGACTCGATCGCCGCATCCTCGCCATAAGCGGTCCGCCACGGCTCGACGAGCGGCATGCGAACGTGGTGGAGATGGATTGAGTCGATGAGCATCGAAAAATTAGCTTAAGGAAACCGAATCCACACCAGGAGCAGTGACCGTATTCGTCCGAATCGTAGAAAACATTTTCACGACAAGAGCTACCACGCCCTTTGCACCGAATATGGATCAAAACCGGCATCGTTGCTGACGAGGGTAGCTGGCAATGAAAGCGCCTGGACGCAGAGGAGCCGGTCGAACGGATCGCCGTGGTGTCGCGGCAAGGTTTCCACGGCCGTGGCATCTTCAAACGTGATCGGCAGCAGCTCGAAGCCGTTCGCGGGGATTTCTCGACTCAGAAACGCTCTGGCTGGTTCGCCAAGTGTGAGTTTTCCCAGCCCGGCCTTGATGGCGATTTCCCAGCAACTCGCCACGCTCACGAACTTGCGGTTACTAGCGTCTTCGATCAGATTCTTAGCACGAATGCTCAATTTTGGATCGTCCCACAGAAACCACAACAATGCATGCGAGTCGAGTAGCAGATTCGCCAAAACGTTCTCTCCGGTCACGGCGTATACGCACCGAAGTCATCGAGCGGCGCATCGAAATCCGGTGACATCCAATGCTTCGTGTCTTTGGCGCTGCCGGCCCGGCACGGCCAGGCGTTCGCTCCGTTGCGAGTAAGCGTCGCCAGCGGAACGCCGTTGCTGACGATCGTCACATGCTCACCTGGAACCAAGCCCGCAATGATCTCCGGGAGACTAGTGGACGCGTCGTGAATATCAACGGTGGACATGGCTGAGCACTCCGAGTCGGCAATTCGGCAAATCCGCAAACGTGCTTCCCTCATCTTACGTTGCCCGAATGGACCTCGGCAAGCGCGCCATTTCCCGTCTATCCCTCCACGAATTCAGGCGTCACCTTCCGCGGTATCGCCCCGGCGGCATGTCCGCGGGCGAGCAACTCCGCGACGGCCTTCCGCCCCCGCTCGCCGAAGTCCAGCGTCCAGTCGTTGACGTACATGCCGACGAACTGATCCGTCAGCGGAGCGTCGAGGTCGCGGCCGTATTGCATCGCGTAATCGAGTGCTTCTTGCCGATTCGCCAACCCATATTCGATGCTCTGCTTGAGCAACCGGTTGACGTCGCGGATCACCGCCGGGCCGAGATCGCGGCGGATCGCGTTCCCGCCCAGCGGCAACGGCAAGCCGGTCTCCTCCATCCACCATTTGCCCGTATCGATAATCAGCGTCAGCTTGTGATTCGCATACGTAAGCTGGCCTTCGTGGATGATCAACCCGGCTTCGACTGGCTGGCCTTTCCACTCGCCCCGCTCGACCGCACCGAGAATCTCGTCGAACGGCACAACGACGTGCCGCGGCTCCGCGCCCAAAATTAGCCGCAGCGCGAGAAACGCCGTGGTCAGCGTGCCCGGCACGGCGATCGTCCGCTCGCGCAGATCGGCGATCGAACAAGCTTCTTTGGCCACGACCATCGGCCCATACCCGTCGCCCATGCTCGCCCCGCACGGGCAGAGCAGATACTTATCGGTCAGATGGGCGTAGGCGTGGATGCTGACCGCCGTGAGTTCCAACTCGCCCGAAAAGGCCCGGCGGTTGAGCGTCTCGATATCGACCAACTCGTGCGTAAAGCGGTACGACCCGGTGTCGATTTTGTCGCTCGCCAGGGCGTGGAACATGAACGCATCGTCCGGGTCAGGCGAGTGGCCGACGCGGATCAGCGTGGTTTGTGCCGTAGAGGTCATCAATGGCTTTCTTATCGCGGAACGTATACTGCGGAACGTATATCGTGAAACGTTGGGAAGTGTGTTTTCGCGCGAACGGCGGCGACGCACCGGCCGAGGATCGTATCGCCAGCGAAACGATCCGCCGCACGGCGGTCGTCCGAAGGAGCGGATTATAGCGGTCGTCCGAAATATCGCACGTCCGTGGCTCCTGCTGCGAAACCCGGATGACCTCGCGCGGCTTGGCAACCACTCCCGCTTGAAACCGCAATTCGACGGAGGCAATAACCGACCGGCCGCCCCGCGATTCGACTCCCGCCGGCCCGAACTGTACAATTTACCATGTACTGAACTTTCTTGACCCTCGCTCGCGGGCCGAATTATACTAAATGCTTCCTGCACAGCCTATCTTGCCATGCTTATCGCCTCGCGGCCGCCGATGGCATCGCCGCTACGGCGTTTCGTAAGACAACTGCTGCTGCGGCGCTGGCGAATCGGAACACATCGGAACATCGAGGGAACTGGAATGAGGCAGCCATTTTCGATCAAGACGCTCGCCGTGCTGGCGGTTGCCGCCGCTGTGGTGATCGCGCCCGCTCGCGCCCAGGATGCGGCGTCGAAAAATCCCTTTCGCCGCCTCGCGCCCGGCGTGGAAACGACGATCCCCATTCTTCGCGACGCCGATGAAACGGTCAGCCGCCACGACGTCGTCGATCTGCTCAGCGGCATCCCCGACTTGGCGTGGAAACCAAACTACCTCGCCGAAACGCAGACGCTCGCGGCGATGGCCAAGGACGTCCCATTTCGCCGCACGATCTGGAACCTCGAGTTCACGTTCAAACCGCTGCGGATGATCGAAGTCGACGTGCCCCAGGCCACCGGCAAGATGGAGCGGAAGCTCATCTGGTACATGGTCTATCGTGTGAAGAACAACGGCGCTCAACTGCGGCCGAAACAGCGGGAAGCCGACGAAACCGTCACGCTCGGCGCGGAAATCGGCGCGGCCCAAACCACGATTCCCAAGGGCACGTTCGCCGTCGAGCTAACCGACAAGGTCGTGCTGCCCATCGATCCTACGGCCACCGAACGCGAGGCGATCAAGTTTTTCCCGCTGTTCGTCCTCGAAGCTCACAAGCTCGCCACGCCGAAGGCCTACGTCGACCACCTCATTCCCGTCGCCGTACCGGAAATCCAGCGCCGCGAAGACTCCAAACGCAAATTGCTCAACTCGGTCCAGATGGCCCAAACGACGATCCCGCTGTCGACCGACCGCGTCGACCGCAGCGTATGGGGCGTGGTCACGTGGGAGGACATCGACCCGCGGACCGACTTCTTGTCGGTCTACGTTCAGGGTTTGACCAACGCCTACAAGTGGGAAGATACGCCCGCAGCAATCCAGCCCGGCTCTCCCCCCGCCACGGGCCGCAAGTTCCTCCAACGCACCCTCAAACTCAACTTCTGGCGTCCCGGCGACGAGTTTGAGGAAAACGAACGCGAAATTCACTACGGCGTGCCGGGCGAGGTTGACTACGAGTGGGTCTGGCGGCCATAATGCCGGGTCTCGCCGGAAATCCATCTTCGGATTACCCGAAGCTGTAGGAGGCGAATCCTTTCGCCGACCGATAGTGCGTATCCCGCCGCCGTCGGCGAACGGATTCGCCTCCTGCAGTGAAGATTCTCGGCGGTACCTTGTGGATCATCGATTCTCGACCTTGAGATTCGTATTCACAAACCTCCACCCTCGAATCCCAAACCTCCCACACAGTCATGGCACATAAAAAAGGTCAAGGCTCCAGCCGCAACGGTCGCGATTCCAACGCCCAACGCCGCGGCGTCAAGCGTTTCGGCGGCCAAGAAGTCCGCGCCGGCAACATCCTCGTCCGCCAGGTCGGCACCAAGTTTCATCCCGGCCGCGGCGTCGGCAAAGGCAAGGACTTCACGCTCTTCGCCCTCGTCGACGGCACCGTCGAATTCGACCGCGAAGGCCGCCGAGTAAACGTCGTGCCGTCGGCAAACTGACATCGACGTTGCCGCTTCCCGCCAATACGCCACGGGGATGTTCCTCAATCGAGGAGTCATCCCCGTTTTTCATAGCCTGAATCCCGCCCCCCCGAATTCTCCCTGACCCCCCGATCCCCAGCCCCCGACCCCCGCCCCATGTTCGTCGACCGCGTCGAAATCGAAGTCCAAGCCGGCCGCGGCGGCGACGGTTGCGTTAGCTTCCGCCGCGAGAAGTACATTCCCCGCGGCGGACCCAACGGCGGCGACGGCGGCGATGGCGGCAGCATCATCCTCCGCGCCGAGGAGCACGTCGACAATCTCGCCTACGTCGGCCACCGGCAACAGTGGCGCGCCGAAGACGGCCAGCCCGGCATGAGCTCCGATTGCCACGGCCGCTCCGCCAAGGACATGGTGATTCCCGTCCCACCCGGCACGCTGGTGATCGACGTCCGCGGCGGATTTGTCCTCAAGGACTTAGTCGGCGTCGGCGATGAACTGATCGCCGCTCAAGCCGGCCGAGGCGGCAAGGGAAACACCCGTTTCAAGTCATCGACCAACCGCGCCCCGCGAGATTTCACCCCCGGCGGCGACGGCGAACACCGCCGGCTCGTCCTCGAACTAAAAGTCATCGCCGACGTCGGCCTGATCGGCAAACCGAACGCCGGCAAGAGCACGCTGCTCAGTCGCCTGTCCCGCGCCCGGCCCGAAATCGCCGACTATCCGTTCACTACGAAACATCCCAACCTCGGCATCGTCCGCGTCGACATCGACCATTCGTTCGTCGTGGCCGACATTCCCGGCCTGATCGAAGGCGCGCACGAAGGCATCGGCCTGGGCCACGAATTCCTCCGCCACGTCGAACGCGCCGGCATCCTCGTTCACCTCGTCGAGCCGGCGCCGATGGACGGCAGCGACCCGCTCACCAATTACCGCGCCATTCGCGACGAACTGGTGCAGTACGACGAGAGCCTCGGCCAGCGGCCGGAAATTCTCGTCGTCACCAAGTCGGAACTGCCCGGCGCGGACGAGATCCGCGACCAACTCGCCGCCGAAACCGGCCGCAACGTACTGGCCATTTCGGCCGTCACCGGAACGGGCTTAAACCAACTCGTCGGCGCGATCACCGCGGAGTTGGCCGAGCGCGCGGCGAACTGACGGCGTCGACAAGCGGCGCTGGACGCCCACCGTCGATTCCGCCCGCCGCTCGCTGCCCGCGCGATCAACGCGCCGTTGCTCGGCAACCGCCGCCCGTGCGGCCCGCCGTCTCACGACAGCAAGTTCGCCGCTCGTCGCGGCGCGATCGTGCACGGCGTCCACCGCCGCCGCCCGTGCCACCAATTCCGCGGATGCGGACGTCGCAGCAGACGCGGCATTGCACGACGTACCGAGCATCGCCTGTAGCCGCACGAGATCGCCAAGTCCGACGACGCCGTCGCCGTTGAAGTCGGCCTCCGCACCGGGATTAACCACCGCGCCATACCTCGCGGCGATGCCCGCCACGTCGCCGGCGTCGATCGCGCCGTTGTGATTCCAATCGACGTCCTCGCAAGTGACAACCTGCGAGTCGGCCGCGACGCGGATCGTCGCCACGATCGGCTCGCTCGTCGCCGGGCCAAGCGGATCGTCATCCACGATCGCATAGCGGAATGAATCCTCGCCGAAGAAGTTCCGATCCGGCGTGTAGGAGAACGAACCGTCCGCAGCGAAGTCGAGCGAGCCGTGCGCCGGCGGATCGAGCAGCACAACGGACAGTCCACTTCCTTCCACATCCGCCGCGCCGGCGAGCAATCCATCGGCGAAAGCGATCTGCAACACCGCGTCGAACGCCGCGTCGTCGACGGCATGAGCAGTCGGCTCGCCGGGATCAACCGCGCCGGGCGAACCGCCGTCGTTCGTGCTGGCCCGCCACTGCGCCGGCAAATTCCAATCGTCGGTCGCCGCGTGCGGATCGACGATCACCAGCGACCGCCCGTCGCCGTCCGCCTCGACGGGCCAACCGGGACTGTTGCCGTCGCCGTAGCTGAAGTCGAAAATTGTCGGACCGCTGGCCGCCTGAAGCTGCAGCCGTTCGCCGCCGTTGCTCAGACCTCCGGTGTACTCGCCCAAGATGCGCGGTCCATCGCCGTATCGCATCCGAAACGCCGCCTCGTCGGCCACGATGACGCCGCGCTGGCTGGGCGCCAGTGTCGCAGCGCCGAACTGAAACGTCACACCGTTCAGGAACCGTCCGCCCGTGAGGTCAATCGGGAACCGCTCGCTCGTGTTGACGAGTTCCAAGTATTCGAAATACCCGTCGTCGTCGAAGCCGGCCGCTTCTTCTTCCGCGGTCGGGTCTCCGGCGTGATACATGATCTCGCTCACGCGCAGATACTCGCTCGATTCGCTACGCGCCGCCGGCGCCTGGTGCAACTCGAATGCCAGCACGTTGGCTCCCGGTACGACCAGCCCGCCGATCGCGAACGTGTGCGCTCGTTGCGATTCTAGGCCGGGCGATAGCGCCAACGTTTCCGGATCGATCTCCTCCTCGCCGGGCAGGTTGATCCGCAGCGCCTCGCGGCCGTTGACGTACAGCACGCCGCCGTCGTCGACCAGCGCGGCGAACATCGCGACGTCGGCGGCCGCGGCTTGCGCGGCGGTCAATTCGAACGTCGTGCGGAACAGAATCGTGTTGATGCCGCGGTTTTGGAGCGTCGTCACCGGACCGCTGCTAAGTCCCGATATCGTGCCGACCGCAAACGGCGACGGCCCGGATAGCCAAGGCAAACTGCTTGCGGCGATCGAGAACTGTGGGTCGTTCCAGTCCGCGTCCGGATGCGTCGGGTCGGTCGGATAAGCGCCCGGCGGCAGCAGTTCCGTGCCGATCGCGATCGACTGGTTGTACGCCCAAGCGCTTCCGGTGTCGACGACGAGCAGCGGTTCCGCGGGCGGCAATGTTACGACGAGCGGCTGATCCTCGCGAGCCTGATACACCGGCGGCGCGGCGATCGTCGGCGGGTCGTTCACCGGGTGTACCGTGATTTCAACCATCACCACGTCGAAATCGTTGACGGCGTCGGTCACGCGGTATCGGAACGAGTCGACGCCGAAGTAGTTTGCGTCGGGCAAATAGGCGAACGTCCCATCGCTCAAGAGCGCTACTTCCCCATGAGCCGCCTGCTCGAACAGCGCCGCCGCTAACGGCCCATCTTCCGAAGAATCGTTTGCCAACACATTGCCGTCCAAGATCGGCACGTCCTCATCGGTCTCGAACGTGTCCGCCGCGGCCGCGAGCGTATCCGGCACCGGCGTGATCGTCAGATGCACGGTCGCCGGCAAACTAGTCGCCGGCGGCGTGCCGCTGTCCGTCACGGTGTACGTGAAGCTGTCCGCGCCGTAGTAATCCAAATCCGGCGTGTACGTGAAGCGGCCCGATGGCTCCAACACGACCGTGCCATGCTGCGGCGGATCGACCAGTTGCGCGATGAGCGGGCTGTTCTCGGCGTCCGCGTCGTTGATGGTCACGCCGCGGGCGTTGGGATCGGTTAACGTCAATTCGAGATCGAAGCCGCGGTCGCTCGTGTTGATGCCGGACTGATGCAACTCGAAGGTGATCAGGTTGACGCCGCCGCGGAGAAGTCCCGCAACATTGATCGGTTGCGTTTCGTACTGCTCGACGCCGTTACTGTTTTGGGCGAGGGTTCGCGTCGTCACCGGGCCGGATGGCATGTTCCAGCGTTGGGCTTCCTGCCCGTTGATGTAAAGGATGCCGCCGTCGTCGATCAAGCTAGTTACCCAAAGCCACTCCGCGTGTGCCTGTTCGACAGTCAACGTGAACCGGTTGCGGAACAGATCGGTGGTGTTCGAATGGGCCGTGTTGCCCAAGACGGTGAACGGTTCGGAGAACGCGAGGATGCCACCTTGAGCGAACGGCGCCACGGCGGACGACCAACTTCCGATCGCAGGATCGCTCGTGGCGAGATCGAATTGGACGTCGAACCACGAACGGCTCGCGGCGTCGCGCGGATAGTCCTCCTCCGGAGTCGCGTCGCCGCCAAAATAGTCCGTCGTAAAGCCGTTGGTGATGTCGTCGAAATAATCCCACGTCGCGCCGCGCGGCAACAGCACCAGCGACGCGATCGGCGCATCGGCCACAAACGTCGTATCCTCGGCCAGCGTGTACGCATCCGCGACCGACACCGGGGCGTCGTTCACCGCGGCAATTTCCAGCGTCACCCGCGTCGGTGAAGATACGCCCTGGGCGTCCGCGGCCACGTAATCGAACGTGTCGAGGCCGTGATAATTGGCCGCGGGCGTGTATATGAATGTCCCGTCGGGCCGCATCGTCACCGCGCCGTGTTCCGTGTCAACCGTCATCGGCTCGTCGCCGACCGCAACGCCACCCACTTCCACGACGCGCAGCACGTCGTCCGGCGGCGCGAGGTCGCTGGTGTCGTTGTCGAGTACATTGCCGAACTCGCCCGAAACACGGAGGCTCATGTCGAAGCCCAGGTCGGCGCTATGGAAGCTGACATTGTGAACCGACACGGCCAGGAGGTTCTCGCCCTGCACGAGGCGGTTTGACAGGTCGACGGTCATGAACCGCCATTCCTCCGTCGACGTCAATGCGCGGGCGGCGAACGTATCCGCCTGATCGCCCATGTTGATCCGGCCGACCTCCTCGCCGTTGAGGTAAAACACCGCCCCGTCGTCGGCCAGAATCTCGGCAACGATACCCGTCACTTGCGCGGGATCGCCGTCGTAGTCGAACGTCCGCCAGAAATAGGCGGTGTCGGGCTTTCCAGGCTCGCCGGGAAAGGGATCGAAATGCACGTCGACGCCGAGGACCCACACCGGCGTGCCGAAAAAGCCGTCGACGCCACCGTGATCGAACGGTGCAATGCCCGTGTTGAACTCTGGGCCGTCGTAGAACGCACCATCGAGGCCCTGCGAATGCCACGTCGATTCGAAGTCGACGTCGACCTGCGTCGGATCGCCGTTGGCGGTCAGGTAACGCCACTGGGATTGCCGAGCAACGACGTCCTGAATCGGCGCGATATCGAGCGGCGTGTCCTCAGCAAGCGAGAATACATCCGGCAGCGACGCGACCGCGAGCAAGTCGCGGGTTTCGAGCGGCTCGAACGTAGGGCGGCGGCGAACTCGATTGGGCCGGCCGCTCGCCCGTCCCCGCCGGATCGAATCGACGTGAACACTCCGGCGCGACATGGGAAACGGCCCTCGACTGCAAGTGCCTCTGGTCCGATCAAGTACGCAGCACCCCCGCCAAATCAATGGAACCTAATATACCGATGGGAGGGAGTTGGTGTCAAGTTTTTTCGGTCATTCTTTGTGCCGTGGTTCGCTCAGCAGTAGCCATGCCTGCGACGCGGCGTCTGCCCCGTGCAATGGCGGATCACACACGAAGTCGCGACAAACGTAAACCGCTGGCGGATCGTCGCCGACCGACTTGCTGTCGAATATTGCGCGCAAGCTCTCGCCGCCTTCGTCGGGTCGCGCGCGGCAGGCGACGACTTTGCTTGGAATGAAGCGGCGGCGGAGGTCGGCGATCACTTCGGCAGTCGCTGGCGCGGCCGCGTCGCCGACAATCGCAATTTCAAACGTCGGGCCAAGATACAGATCGAGCGCGAGCAGCAACTGGCCGGCGGCGGTCGGGGCTTTTTGCATTACGCCGAGGCCGGCCCGCAGCGTTCGCTCGGCTTCGTCGAGTAAGTCTCCGCGGCCGGTGAGTTTGGCCAACCGCACCAGCGCCGTCGCCGCCACGGCATTGCCGCTGGGGACCGATTGATCGAGAAAGTCCTTGTTGCGGGCGATCAATTGCTCGTGATCGTCGGCGGTAAAAAAGAACCCGCCGGCGTCGGCGTCGGCAAAGTGCTGGCGGACAATCTCGACCAGCGCGAGGGCTTCGTCGACCCACCGCTCGTCGAATGTCGCTTCGTACAGCGACACCAGCGCGCCCGCGAGATAGGTGTAGTCGTCGAGATAGGCGTCCAACTTCGCGACGCCTTCCTTGCAAGTGTGCAGTAGTCGACCATCCTCGCGGCGCAGCGAATCGAGCAAGAACGTCGCCGCTTGCACCGCCGCTTGCGTGTACCGCGGTTCGCCCAGCGCCGCACCCGCGCGAGCAAAGGCGTCGATCGCCAAACCATTCCACGCCACGAGCACCTTGTCGTCCAAGCCCGGCCGCAAGCGCTTCGAGCGCTCGGCCAACAACTTCGCCCGAGCGTCGGCCAACTCGGCGGCAAGCTCTCGCTCGTCGCGCTCGAGCAACTTTGCCGATTGGGCGAGCGTCTTGGGCAAATTGAGAATGTTGTGCCCGTCGAAATTGCCTTCGTCGGTCACGTCGTAGACGTAGCAGAACGTCTTGGCGGCTGCCTCGCCCAACACGTCGGCGATTTGCCCTGGCGTCCAGACGTAAAACTTACCTTCCTCGCCCTCGCTGTCGGCGTCTTCGGCGCTGTAAAACCCGCCGGCCGCGTCGTGCATGTCGCGAAGCAGATAATCGAGCGTCTCGCGGGCCACCGTCGCATACCGCTCGTCGCCGAGTGCCTGATAGCCTTCGACGTAACACGTCGCCAGCAGCGCGTTGTCGTACAGCATCTTCTCGAAGTGCGGCACCAGCCACCGCTCGTCGACGGAATACCGCGCGAATCCGCCGCCGAGATGATCGTACATGCCGCCGGCCGCCATCCGGTCGAGCGTGAGCCGCACCATGTCCAGAATTCCGTCGCGCGGCCACCGCCGCCACGCGCGGAGCAGCAACATCAGGTCCATCGCATGCGGAAACTTCGGCGCGCCGCCGAATCCGCCATGCTGAAAGTCGAACGCCCGTTCCAGCGCCGCGGCAGCATGGTGCAGCAGCGGCTCGGCGAGTTCGCCCTCGGTGGCCGGCGGAACGTGAGACACTCGCAGATGCTTGGTCAACTCGCGTGCCTGCTCACCCACCTGCTCCCGCCGCTCTCGCCAAGCCCGCGCCACGGCGGCGAGAATCTGATCGAACCCCTGCATGCCTCGCGACGCGCTCGGCGGCCAATACGTGCCGCCATAAAACGGCTCCAAGTCCGGCGTGAGAAACAACGACATCGGCCAGCCGCCGCGGCCGGTCATTGCATGTACGGCGATCATGTAGATCTGATCGAGGTCCGGCCGCTCCTCGCGATCCACCTTCACGCACACGAAGTCCCGATTCATCGCCGCCGCAATCTCGGCGTTCTCGAAACTCTCGTGCTCCATCACATGGCACCAGTGGCACGCCGAATAGCCGACTGACAAGAAAATCGGCTTCTGCTCCCGCTTCGCACGCTCAAGCGCCTCCGGCCCCCAAGGATACCAGTCGACGGGATTGTTCTGATGCTGAAGCAAGTACGGGCTGGATTCGTCGGCAAGGCGATTCGGCATGTGGAGCGGGGGCTGGAGGCTGGGAATTGGGGACAGGGAGACAGTAGTCAGTAGACAGGACCAAGTGAGTCTTGGCTATCGCCAACGTCGGCTCGCACCGCTTAGCCGAATCGTCTCCTGTCTCCTGTCTCCCATCTCCCATCTCCCATCTCCCATCTCCCATCTCCCGACAACGCCCCGCCCCGCCGCATCACTCCGAATACTTCTCGTCCTCGCCGCCGTTGCGAGTGACCAGCGCCAGATAGACGTTCGCGCTGATCGCATTCGGTCCGCTGGCGACGATCGACGCCACGTGCTTGTCGCCGAACAAGTGGTTGATGCGGTGGCCCTCGTGCATGCTGCTGGGACCGAATTGCCACGGCTCCTGGCCGGCCCATTTTTCGCGATAGTAGTAATCCAGTGAGCCGTCGCCCCTCGGCCCGACGTTCAGCGCATCGCGGCAGCCGTCCTCTTCGCGGCACACCCAGCGGCCCTTGTGGTCTTTCGACGCAACGGGCGGCTTCGAGTTGGGATTGTGCGCCACAACCCACGACGTCGTGCCGTCCAACCAAGAGGCATAGTTCGGCTCCCGCGTTTCTGAAATGACGATCGTGTTGCTGTCGCCGTCGGCGATTTTCGCAACGCCGCGCATTCGCTCGGAATAGACGATCACGCCGTTCGGCTTCTCCTCATCGGTTTTCGGCTGCGGGTTGAGCGCAAGGTCGAGATGCGTCGCCGTCACCGCGACATAATTCGTCAACGCAACGCCGCCTTTGCTTTCCGCGGGCAAATCCAAAGACTTCACGAGGTCTTTGTACTCAGGGGCCGAACTCGTCCAATTCGGCTCCGATTTGCCCTCGAACGCCGGACAATGGAAGAATTCCAGTGCGTGCATCGACACATGCTCCCCGTCGTCGCCGCGCAATCGAACGTCGAATGCATCGTCAACGAATCTCCTCGAGCGGGCGTTCATCGTCCGATATAGTGGCTCTTCTCCATAGTACGGCAGCAACATCGCGATCCAACTGTATCCCGACGCGGAATACGCCGGCGCGCCGGCATCTTTGCGTCGAACTTCGGCCGTTCGTTTCTCGGCTTGTGCCGTTGTGACTCCCGGCGGACCAAGGATCGGCCTCGTCGACACAATCGGCCAGGCGTTATTGGAGCCCACTTGATACACGGCAAGAACTTTGCCAAGCACCACGAGATTGCGCTTGCAACCATCGAGCTTGCTCTCTTCCACGATGTGAGCGACCGCGGGAAAGGCAACCGCCAGCGACAACGCCACGATCAAACAAACGGCGACGACGTTACCAACGTCGGGCTTGAAATGCAGAGCCGCCGCCGGTCGATTCGAGTAGCGATCGATCATCATTCGTCTCCAACAAGGCAAATAGCGGTAAGCGCGACGCCCACTTCCCCCTGCCCCCTACCAACTGCCCACTGCCCCCTACTCCATCGCCGCCTGCCCCAGCGTCTTTCGCAGCGCCGTCATGGCAATCTCGCCGAACTGCCGCGCGGGCACGCGCCAGATTTGCGGATTCATTAGCTCGACCGAGACATGGCCGTCGTAGCCGATATGCTTGAGTGCCGCGACGATCGCTTCGAGCGGAATATCCCCGTCCCCCGGCAACACGCGGTCGCCGTCGACGGCCAATTCGCGGGCCACGCCGGGCAGGTCGCAAAGCTGGACGTGAAACAGATTCCGCGTCGTCAAATACGCCAGGTCGTCCGGCTTGCTCGGTCCGACGTAGTAGTGAAACGCATCAAGACACAGTCCAACGTGTGGACTCCCCAAGTCGGCGATCACCGCGGCGGCCGTTTGCAGATTGTTCAAGAAACTGCCGCGGGCCTGAAACTCCACGCCCAACCGCACGCCCGACGGAGCCGCCCGAGCCGCCGCCTCGGCTAGCGAAGCCGTAACGCGGTCGATGTCCTGCTGGGCGAGGCTGCCCACGATGTCCGCCGCCACGACGAGCGTTTCGACGCCAACCGCCCGCAACACGTCGAGCCGCCGGGCAAAATGATCCCAATGCTCCCGCCGCCGCTCGCCTTGGCTCGTAAGCAAGCCGCCCTGAAAGCTCGCCACCGGAGCAACCACGCCATGCCGCGCCAGCAAATTCCGCAAGTCCGCGGGCGAATGACGTTCGAGATAGCCTTCGAGCTTGCCCAGCCAAATCTCGATCGCCGGACACGCCCCGGCGGCATAGTCTTCCACATCGCGCTCAAACGCGGAATCGAGCGAGCAGACTTGCGCAATGGCCGGTTTCATGGGATTGACTTGGAACGACGATTTTGGATTAGCATCGAATGCTTAACCACAGAGAACACGAAGGGCGAGCACAGAGGAACACGGAGGATGACAGAAGTGATGAATGATGATTGATGAACTATGAATGATGAGTATATCCACAGGTAACCATTCACGCCCCAGGTAATAGCGTGGGTGCTTGGCGGTGGGCGAGTTTGG
>JBBDYI010000215.1:0-3016 GCA_040901705.1 Pirellulales bacterium
GGGCCGGACGATTTCGTCGGGCCGGTGAACATCGGCAACCCGGACGAGTTCACGATTCGGCAGTTGGCCGAATTGACGCTGGAATTGACCGGATCGAAATCGAAACTGATCGAGCGGCCGCTGCCCGAAGATGATCCGACGCAGCGCAAGCCCGACATCACGCTGGCCCGCAAGCGGCTCGGTTGGGAGCCGGCGGTGAAGCTGCGCGACGGCCTTGGCAAAACGATCGACTGGTTTCGCACGATCGACCTGCGACACTATCGTGCGCCGACGCCGAATTATTAGTGGAACGGCGATCGTCATGGGCGGTCGCGAACCGGAGTTGCGTTTATCGCCGATGGACGTATTGCTGCTATCCGCCGATCTGGCGACGTCGTCGACCGTTTCCGGTGCTGCGGCCCGTTGCGGTGTTGCTTGTCAAACGGCGTGGTCGGTCGATGAGATCGTGGAGAAAGCGATTGCACTCGCGCCGCGGCTGGTCGTACTCGATTTGAGCACGCCGCGCGTCGATCCGGCGACGCTCGTGCCGCAATTGCGCGATCTTGCGTCGCCGCCACAGCGAATCGTCGCGTTTGGCCCGCACGTACACGAATCGCGGCTTGCGGCCGCTCGCGAAGCCGGTTGCGACGAAGTCGTATCGCGTGGGCGGTTTCACGCGGATCTCGACGAGATACTCAATTCGTCGACGCGCGAGGCGTAGCGCTTGGCGGCGTGCTTGACGGCGTGCTTGACGGCGCGACGCGGCTTGTCCTCGCCGGTCGTTTACGGTTTGTCGAGCGCCGCGCGAACGTCGATGGGGTCGATTCCCGCGACGAGTTCGACGTGGCCCATGCGCGTCGGCAATACGAAACGCAACCGGCCATGCTCGACTTTCTTGTCGCTGGCCATCGCGGCGAGCAGCCGATCGTGGTCGAGCGACGGCATTTGAACCCTCAGCGCGAGGGCAACGAGCAGATCGTGCTGTCGACGGACGAAGACTTCGTCGACGCGGCCGAGCCGCTGCGCAAGCCGTGCGGCACACATCATGCCGATCGACACGGCTTCGCCATGCAACAACTCGCCGTAGCCCGCCACAGCTTCCAAGGCGTGGGCATACGTGTGTCCGTAATTGAGCACGGCGCGGAGGCCCGTCGTTTCGCGCTCGTCCCGTTCGACGACGTCAGCCTTGAGTTGGCAACAGCGGTGGATCGTCGGGATGAGCACGTCCGACGCGCGCGAATTCAGTCCCGTTACGTTGGCTTCGAGAAAGGCGAAAAAGTCGGCATCGAGAATGACGCCGTATTTGACGACCTCGGCCAGGCCGGAGCGATATTCGCGGTCGGCCAGTGTGGCAAGAACGTCGACGTCGATCAGCACGCCCCGCGGCTGCCAGAACGCGCCGACCATATTCTTAGCGGCAGGAAGATTGATGCCGACCTTGCCGCCCACGGAACTATCGACCTGGGCCAGCAGGGTCGTGGGAATCTGGAAGAAGTCAAGGCCACGAGCGTAGGTGGCGGCCACGAAGCCGGCCAGGTCGCCGATTACGCCCCCTCCGACCGCGACGACGACGCTGGTTCGCGACGTGCCGAGGTCGAGCAGTTTTCCCCATAGATCGGTGGCCATTTCGACGGATTTCGACATCTCGCCCGGTTCGGCGACGACGACATCGACATCGAGCCCACGCCCGGCAAGGCTTTCGGCAACGCGCAGGCCGTGCGGCGACTCGACGTTTGCATCGGCGATGACCACGGCATGGCTGGCGTCGGACCGGCTGGCGAGGAACTCTCCGACATCGGAAAGCCGCCCGCTGCCGATGTCGATGGAATACGACCTCGGTCCAAGTCGGACTTCGACGGCTACGGTGTTCACGAGGATCCCCAGGTGTTATGCGTACGTCGGCGCGAACGAACGCGAGGTTTAGCACGGCTCCGACGTAAAGGGAAGCGGCCGATTTGCTCGTGAAACGAGGCCGGCAGGCCCAACGGCGCGCGGTAGCGAACGCGAATGACCGCCTTTCGTGCGTCAAATGCGTCAGTTTGTATCAGCCGAAAGGGGATGAGTTTGTATGCTTTAGTGTGGGTTGCCGCAAAATCGATACAAGCCACCAAAACCCGCTTGCCGGGTTCTAGTGAAACCTTCCCTACCGATGGTATGATGACGCGCAGTTCCCACCTCACCGGTATACAGTATTCCAGCCTGGTCGCAACATGCAGTGCCGTCGCGTTTGTGGACGCGACGGTAGTTGTGCGACCACAATGGGTGCTTTACCAGCAGGCGGGTTTGGTTGCATTGGGGTAGGGCCCACTTACAAGTGGAGCGTGTGGCAATTCACGAAGGGAAGTGACTACGATGAGTATTCGAGTTGTGATCGCCGACGAGCAGGAAATCGTTCGGCTGGGGTTGAAGAACCTGTTGGAGAGCAACAGCGACATCAAAATTGTCGCTCAGGCGTCCAGTGGCGATCAAGTCCTCGACTTGGTCAAGAAGCACAAGCCGGACGTCGTGTTGTTGGAAACCAAGTTGCCCGGCATGGACGGTCTGCAGATCCTCGGTCGGCTGAAGCTCGACTCGCCGGAAATGCGCGTCGTGCTGTTCACGGGCCAGGAAAACGCGCGGCATTTGGCGCGCGCCGTCGCGCTGGGGGCCGAAGGCTATCTCAGCAAACAGGCGAAGAAAGAGGATTTGATTCGCGTCGTCAAGGCCGCAGCCCAAGGCGAACAGACCTGGTCGCGGTCCGAACTTCGCCGCGTCGGGGCGGCAATGGCCAGTCCGACGGGCATCGACAACACCGACGTTTCGCTGACCAAACGCGAAATCGAAGTGTTGCGTCTGATGGTCGACGGCGCCACGAATCGGGACATCGCCAAGGATTTGAAGATCAGCTACGAAACGATCAAGGAACACGTCCAACACGTGCTGCGCAAGGTCGGCGTTACGGACCGAACCCAGGCGGCGGTGTGGGCGGTGCGCAATGGCGTGATTTGATCGTCGTCGCGGTAGAAAACGGTCGCGCCGTGCCCGACGAGCGCGATGC
>JBBDYI010000216.1:0-20850 GCA_040901705.1 Pirellulales bacterium
GAGCTGGCCGCCCGGCCGCGCGGCCGGACCCGCGTTGCGAACGGTCAGCATTTGCAGATGATCCTGCAACCGTTGAATGGTGCTCGGATCGAGTTGGTCGCGTAGATCGTAAGCGTGACGGAACGCATCGAGCGCGCCGCCGCGATCGCCGGCTTGCAGCGCCGTAACGCCGGCGTCGAAAGCTCGCTGGCCTTCGCTGGCCGCCGCTCGCGTCGGACCGCCGGCCGGACCCGCGTCGGCGGGCAATTCCCGCGGCGCGTCCGGCGTTTCGGTTTCCGCCTGCACGTAACGGTTTTGCGTGCGGTCGAGGTCGCTGCGATACCCGCCGCGTTCGACCGGCTGATTGTCGCGTCCGCCGACGGTTTGTGCGGTGCGCACGCCTTCGGTGCGGCGTCGAAGTTGAGCCACGTCGAGCATCACGATGCTTGGGCGATCCGCTCCGGGCGGATAAGCCGAATCGGCCACGCCCAGCTTCGACGCTTCGCGGGCGAGCCGCTCTGCGCCGTCGAGGTCGCCGGCCTGCAATGCGGCCCGCGCCTGGGCGGTCGTGTTCATGGCTTGCTGCGCCGCTTGCGGCAGCGGCGAAGCGACCGCCGGGCGGTTGTCGCCGCGATCGTCATTGCGGGCGTAGGGGTTGTCGTTGCTGCCGGCGTCGGCGGCATAACGGTCGTCCGTCGCATAGCGATTGTCGACGGCGTAGCGGTTGTCGACCGCCGGCCGAGCGGCGGGCGTCTCGCCCATGCCGCCTTCGATGTTCCGTTGTTCAAACGGATCGCTCTGGCCTGCTTTGCCGTCGTCCTTGCGGGCGAACGGATTCAGATACGAGGTCGGCTTTTTGGCGGCGCCGCCCTTTTTCTCTGCGATCTGTTTGCGCAACTTGTCCGGCGTCGGCCCGCGATGGAAGATCGTGTAGCGGACGTTGAACTCTTCGGCCTGCGAAACGTATCGTTCGGCAAGCTGCAAGTTACCGTCGTCGATGGCCGCTTGTGCTCGCTGGAGCAATTCGTCGGCGGTCATCTGGCCTTCGCCGGCGGCTTGACCCGTGGCGGCGACCGCCAACATGGCCCGCGCATCCGACAGGCTCGGCGCGGCCCAGACCGACGAGGCTGGCAGTCCCAGCCCCACGGCGATGGCGGCAATCAAAAGTCTTGGCGTAGTTTTCAACACCGTACTCCTTTCGAGACGCGCAAGGAAATCGCTCCCTGTCCCTGGATTGACGTGAATGTCCGTCGCTTCGCGCGGCATCCCGGCGAACCCAAGCCGCATCGAGCGGAGGGCGCAAGGAGTCACCGGCGAACCGATGGTGTTCGCTGCGCGCGGAACAACCGCGCACGGTCATGAAGTGATTCGATCCGGAAGTGATCCAACGGAAATGTCAGACGAGGGCGGGATAAATACTCGCGGGAAAAAAATCGGTCAAGGCCAGTCGCCAAGAAAAAATGGCGGCCGAGCGGCTTTTTTCCGTCGCCAAAGCTTGTGTTGGCCGACGACGAGAGTGTGCATAAATTGCCCTGAAAACGTGGCTAGGCCTATCGATTGCGATTAGCCGCGTGCGAGCGACGGTTTCACGCCGATATCGGCCACGTGCAGCCGCCCCACGTATTCTATTGCGGCGGCGATGAGTCCCGGCTTCGCGGCCGCAAACGTACACGTGTGCGCCGCGCGAATCGTCGGTTCGCCCGCCTGTCCCGTATCGCAATCGAGTCCGCTGGGGACGTCGAGCGCGAAGATTGGCGTGCCGCTAGCGTTGATCTGACGAATCGCATCGTCGAGCGGCGGCCGCGGCGTGCCGGTCGCTCCCGTTCCCAACAGTGCGTCGACGATCCATGCGGCACCGCGAACTGCGTCGGCGAACTTCCCTGCGCCACTCGCCGCGTCGTTCGCACACGGTCGTTCGCCGCCCAGCCAGGCGATCGCGATGCCGATTTTCTCAAGGATTCTGGCGTTCGTCGCCGCGTCTACGGACAGCTCGGCCATCGTCGACCACGCCAGCACGCGGACGGCGTAACCGCGCACGTCGAGATGCCGCGCGACGACGAATCCGTCGCCGGCGTTGTTGCCCTTACCGCAACAGACGACGACCGGCCCGCCGATGCCCAGCGAGCAGAGCACGTCCACCGCGCCGCGGCCGGCGTTCTCCATCAGCACCAGCGAATTTACGCCGCAATCTTCGATCGCCCGGCGGTCCAGTTCGCGAGCCTGCGCCCGCGTGAGCATCGGCCCGAGTCCGGCGGCGTTGCCTTTTGGCGGCGACGTCATGCCGAGCGTTCTCCTTCGTCGCCGGCCGCGCGCGTTTCGGTGGGCGACTGCGTTTGGTTGCGACCGAGGCGTTTGGCCGCGCGGAGCGCTGCGTCGGCGCGTTGCACCGCGGCATCGGCGGTGTCGCCCGTTTCGGATGCGGTGATCGCGCACCAACCGGCGCTGGCGGTCACGTCGATAGTCTGGCTCTCGCCCGTCGAATACGCGGAGGATAGTTCCTGGCGTACGCGGTCGATGCTTTTTTCACCGTGTTCGGCGGCGAGATTCGCCAGAATCAAGCCGAACTCGTCACCGCCGAGTCGAGCGACGAAATCTCCGTCGCGGACGCTTGCCGACAACCGTTCGGCCACGCCGCGCAAAACATTGTCACCGGTCGCGTGCCCCCACGTGTCGTTGACGGTCTTGAAGTGGTCGACGTCGAACAGCGCCAAACAGACGCTGGCGCCTTCGTCGCGCACGCGCCGCCGCGCCGCAGCCAGTCGAGCAGTCCATGCCCGAAGGTTTCCTACGCCCGTCAACGGATCGGCGAACGACAGCTTTCGCAGGCGTTTCTCTTTTTGCGAGCGAACGTCGAGGCGTCGCCGCCAGTGAACTGCGTCGCCGGCCAGCACGCAGGCCAGGCGGATTTCGCGCGGCGTCGCATCGGTCGGCAGCACGACCCACTGCGAGGACGTCGATTCCTCGGTCGCGTGCTGCGGCGCTGGGTGCGACGGCGAACTTTCTAGCAAGACTCGGCTGAACTTTCGCCGCTGCCCCGCCAGTGCGTCGCGAAGTTCGGCCGCCGATACGACGCGATCGGACAACACCACGTCGATGTTGCGCGGATCGCCGCCGGTCGGCCCATCGCCAACGGCGTCGCCGGCTCGACGAATATCCATCGGCGGAAGGTCGACGAGCGCCGCCGCGGCGCGTGCGACATCTTGCAACGGCTCACCGCCGAGTACGAGTACTTGAGTCCGACGAATTCTTCGCGATCGCTGCTGCATACCCGCCGATTATACGCCGGATCGCGTCGCAATGCCTGTGTGTGCCGGAGACTTCGCGCTGCATGTACGCCGGACGCCGACGTGTCGAGTTGCAGCCCTTCGTGTTATCATGTCCCCATTCACTGGCCGCACCGCGCGGCGAACCCGCCAAAGCCGTTTATTGTCTGGCGCGGCGGGGCGATCCGCGACTTGCCTGCGTTCCCTTTCGCCCGCCTAACCGCGCTACGCTTCATGCCCCACGCTTCATCCGACCATCCGATCATCGAGCATCGCGGCGAAACCGTGTCGAACGCTTTGCGGCGGCGGCTCTCGGTCGTCGAGCCGCGCTCGCTTCGCACCTATACGCCGAGCCTCGCCGTAATCGCCAAGAGCGCCGGCTGTTTTCACTGGACCGCTGACGGCCGCAAGCTGGCGGATTTTACTTCCGGCGTGCTGGTCGCCAACCTTGGCCACAACTCGCGACGGTGGTGGGAGCGCGTTTGGGCGTACCTTGGCCTCGACGCAGCGCAGCAAATAGGCGACGCCGACAACGTGGATGGCGATGCGGCCGGCTTCGTCGCTGCCGCCCCGCTGACTGCCTACAACGCCGCCACGGAACTCGAAATCCTGGCCTGCGAACGGCTGCTGGCCAACCTTCGCGCTCAGCCCGGCGGCAGACGCATGGAGCAGGTTCTGTGGTCGGCCAGCGGCAGCGAAGCGATTCAAAAGGCCCTGTGGGCGTGCCTCGCGCGGCGGCCGGGCAGCGACATCATGCTCGCCACGCGGAGCGGCTTTCACGGCAAGAAAGGCCTGGCCGGCGCGATCACCGGCGGCGAAACCGACTCCGACCGTGACGGGCGGGTCCACTTCGTCAGCTTCCCGACGGCCGAGTGCCAGAATGTCGCCCGCCGCCGCGAGCCAATCGACCTCGCGCCGTACTGCGGCGAACTTGAGCATCTTTGGAGCGAGTTCGGCGAGCGGATCGCGTGCCTTTGCACCGAGCCGTACCTTGGCGGCGGCGGCTCGTTTCATCCGCAGCGCGAATATCTGCAACTGCTCGGCGATTTTTGTCGCCGGCACGACATCGTCTTCATTCTCGACGAAATCCAATCCAACTTTGGCCGCACCGGGCCGATGTACGCCTTCACCCGCTACGGCGTCGAGCCGGACATCGTTTGTCTTGGCAAGGGATTGGGCAACGGGATTCCGGTCAGCGCCGCGGTCGGCCGGGCGGACGTGTTTGCTGCCCTTAAGTACGGTCAGGCGTCGGACACATGGAGCGCCAATCCGCTGGCATCGGCGGCGGTATTGGCCACGCTCGATGAATTCGAGTCGACCGACGTCCTCGACCGCGCGGCGACGCTGGCCGGTGTGTTGGAACGCGGCCTGCTGCGGCTTGTCGAAACTGGCGCGGCCGCTCAAGTCCGCGGCGAAGGCGTGGTGTGGGGCATCGAATGCGCGGCCATCGGCGATCACACTGCCGAAGAAGTCGCCAATGCCTGCGTCGAAGCGTGCTATGTCGGCGACGAGCAAGGCCGCGCGATTCATCTGCTCGGCCCGCTGGCCGGCAAAGTTCTGCGGATCAGCCCGCCGTTGGTTCTCGCGCCGAGCGAAGCCGAAACCTACCTCGACGTCATGCACGGCTTGTTCACCAAAGTCGCCCGTCGTTTCGACGGTTAGCGAGAGCCGGTGTGGCCGCGTTGAGCCTCCAGCCTACAGCCTCTCGTCCTTACCGCCTGCCAAAAACAGCAGCGGCCTCCACCTGGGAGGCCGCTGGAAACTGACAATCAAATTTTACTGGGGCGCTTCAGGTCGCACTCGACATTCGGTGTCGATCCGTTACTGCTTAGTGGCCACATCCACAGCTGGCGACCGGGGCGTCGCAGCCGCAGGAATTGCAGCAAGAATCGCAGCAGCACGAATGGAGCGCGTCACGCAGGCCGGCAAACAAATCGCGAATCGGCGTCGGGCGGCAGCAGCAATCGTTGCACGGATCGCAGCACACCGGTTCGCAGCACTTCGGCTTGCAGCACTTTACACGCTTCGGCTTGCAGCACACCGGCTTGCAGCACGGGGCCGGCTCGCAACAAGTCGGCTCACAACATTTCGGCTTGCAGCAGCGGTCGAACAAGTCGCGGAGCCGCTTGCCGCACTTCGGAGCACAAGGATCGCAACACGAATCACAGCTCGAACCGCCGCCGCAGCCGCAATCGACTGGGCCGGCGTCGCCCGCATACGCTTCACAAGCGTCGCCGTGCGTGCGGGCGTTGCTGAACATCTTGGCCTCGGCGGAATTGGCGGCCAACATCATCATTGCGGCCACCGCAAAGGCGGGTAGTAAAAACCTACGGACCATGGGGAAACTCCTTCCTGGTTATGCACCAACCTGCGATCGACCACAACGTCGGTCGTGTATGCCTGCTGTTCGTTATCGTCGACCAGCCCTCGCCAGATTAGCCAGCCGATCCTGTTTGTTGATTTTTCGCAACTTACCGGGCCGGTTTGTGTCGCCTGTAACGATTGCGCAGACTCTTGCGGTTGGACTGGGCGCAGAGTAGCGATTGCGGGATTTCGTGCGGGTTGGACATGGACGGCTTCATGCAATTGGGCTGTGTCGGGCACGTTGGTCAGGCACTCCAGCCGCTTTTCCGCCGCGCTTGTTTCCGCCCAGGTTTCTATTTACCCTGTCGTTGGGGGCGATTTCGTGCGGCTGTCGTGGGCCTCTCAATCGATTCAGCTACTTTCGGCGGCAAGGTGCGAGGAACGCGATGAACGGCGATGCAGTGGAGCCATTGCGCGAGGCGGTGCGGTTGTCGCCGGACAATCGGCCGTTGCGGCAACATCTGGCCGCGACGTTGCTGTCGCTGGGGCGTTTCGACGAGGCGGAGCTTGAATACCGCGATGCGCTGGCCCGCTGGCCGGACGAAGACGGTTTGAAATTGGGATTGGCCGATGCCTATTTCCAGCAGGGCAAGTTCAGCCACGCGATGGTGATCGTCGAATCGCTGGTGAAGCGGCAGGATACGCCGGCCCGCGCGTATTTGATTCATGCGCGGCTGCTGGTGCAGGCCGGCGAAGTCGATTTCGCGGTGCGGCAATATAAAACCGCCGTGTCGGAAGATCCGTCGGTGGCCGATCTGGCTTTTGCCCAGCGGTTGGGAATTGGCGCGGATGCGGAGCGCGACGAACTGGTCGACGGCCGGTTGCGGGCGAGTTGGGACGACTCCGACGGGCCGGACGAGCAGACCGTCGAGCGGCCGAAGATCAAATTCGCCGACGTCGGTGGCATGGAAGCCGTCAAAGAAGAAATCCGCATGAAGATCATCTATCCGCTGGAACATGCGGAGATGTTCAAGGCCTACGGCAAGGCGATCGGCGGCGGAATTCTGATGTACGGCCCGCCCGGCTGCGGCAAGACATACCTGGCGCGCGCCACGGCCGGCGAAATCAACGCCGGGTTCCTGTCGATCGGCATCAACGACGTACTCGACATGTGGATCGGCAACAGCGAACGGAACTTGCACGAACTGTTCGAGCAAGCGCGGCGGAACCGGCCCTGCGTGCTGTTCTTCGACGAGGTCGACGCGCTGGGCGCGAGCCGGTCCGACATGCGACACAGCGCCGGCCGGCATCTTGTGAATCAGTTCCTCTCCGAACTCGACGGCGTCGAGGCGAATAACGACGGCGTGCTGATTCTGGCGGCTACGAACGCTCCGTGGCACGTCGACGCGGCATTTCGACGGCCCGGCCGCTTCGACCGGATTCTGTTCGTGCCGCCGCCGGACGGTCCGGCGCGAAGCGAAGTGCTGCGCGTGTTGCTGCGGGGCAAGCCGGCTCAGGATGTTGATTTCGACCACATCGCCAAGAAGACCGGCGAGTTCAGCGGGGCCGATATGAAAGCGGTCGTCGAAGCAGCCATCGAGGTGAAGCTCCGCGAAGCGATGAAGGCGGGCCGCCCAACGCCGCTGGCCACGCGCGACCTGCAAACGGCGATCAAGTCGGTTCGCCCTTCGACGAAGGAATGGTTCGCCACGGCGCGGAACTACGCGCTGTACTCGAACCAAGGCGGGCTGTACGACGATATCTTGACGTACTTGAAGTTGAAGTAGCCCGACGCCGCTCGCTTCGATCCTTCCTCCGCGACCATTCCTCCGCGACAATCGCCCGCATGACTGCTTCCCTCGAACGCGCCCGGTTGCTGCTTGAGCATGAGCGCTACGATCAGGCCGATCGCGAGATACGTGGGTATCTGGCCGAATATGCCAACGATGTTGCGGGGCATTACCTGCTGGCGATATGTCTGAGCGCATTGGAGCGGTACGACGAAGCGACGGCCGAAGCCCGCACGGCGATCCATCTGGCGCCCGATCAACCGCTGTCGCACTATGCCTTGGCTAAGGTGATGCTGGCCCGCGACCGCTACAAGGAAGCCGAAGCGGCCATTGCCGAGGCGATTCGCCTTGATCCCTACGACGCGGACAATCGCGCGCTGCAGGCGGCCGTGCGACATTCGCTGCGCGATTGGCCGGGCGCGCTGGCCGCCGCCGAAGGAGGATTGGAAATCGATCCGGAACATGCCGCGTGTCTGAACCTGCGGGCGATGTCGCTGGTGCAACTTGGCCGCCGGGGCGAAGCCGGGCAGTCGCTCGCCGCTTCGCTGGCGAAGAATCCGCACAACGCCGTGACGCACGCCAATCAGGGCTGGACGCTGCTGCACGAGCGCCGGCCCAAGGAGGCGATGGAGCATTTTCGCGAAGCGCTACGGCTCGATCCCGATTCCGAATGGGCCAAGGCCGGCATCCTCGAAGCGATCAAAGCCCGCAATGTCGCGTATCGCTGGCTGCTGGCCTATTTCCTGTGGATGGGGCGGCTCAGTTCGCGTGCGCAGTGGGCGGTGATCATTGGTGCGTACGTCGGCAACCGGCTGGTCCGCACCGCGGCGCGGAATAATCCCGAGTGGGCTCCCTTCCTGTGGCCGCTGCTGGGCATCTACATCGCCTTCGTGGTCATGACATGGCTGGCCTATCCGCTGTTCAACTTGATGTTGCGGTTGCATCCCTTGGGTAAGCATGCGCTGACGCCGGACCAGCGGATGGGAGCGAACTGCGTCGGCGGTTGCCTTGCGCTTGCCGTTGGGTTTGCGATCGTCAGCGTAGTCGCCGATTGGGGTTGGGCCATCATCGCGTCGGTTGTGTTCGCGGCACTGATGTTGCCGACGGCTGGCACGTTTCAATGCTCGCGCGGGACGCCGCGGAACACGATGGCCGCGATCACGCTCACGCTGGCCGCGCTTGGCATCGCCACGACCGTGCTTTCGATCGGTTCGCCCGACGTCGCAGGCACGGTCGGCGTGGTCTTCATCTTCGGTATCATGGCATCGGCCTGGATCGCCAATTTCCTGGGCATGCGGCAGTAATCGTCGTAAATGCTTTCGAACGGTTGGGCCATTTTGTGCGACACCATATCCGTCTATCTTCGACGCGACGGCCGGAGAACGAGCATCGCTGCGCCAAGTATTGCCATGCAATAGGAACTTGGTTCGGGCACAACATACGTGCCGAAGAATGCGATGTTGTCGATATCGAAGTATTCGTCGCCTGCGCTTGAGTTGGTGAACGACGTGAAAACGATGCTCGCGCTCGTCCACCCGTTGGGCACAAACGCGCGGTAGTGGCTCCAGCCGCCTTCGATTGGATCGAGCCCAGCCGCACCCGATCGTTCGGCCATAAGTATCGTGTCGAATCCGTTGCTTAGTTCGACACGATAGAAGTCGCCAGTCTCCCAACTCGTCGTGCTATTGCGAACGTCCAAGGCGACCTGCACGTCGACGTATTGGCTCAGATCGGCCGGGCCAATTGTCGTGCGGGCGTTGATGCTTCTCATGCGGAAATGGCGGCCCACGTCGTCGACAACGCCAAGCTGCCGGTTGACGCCGCTTGTTTCGCCAAGAATCGTGGTCGCGAATCCCAATTCGCCGCCAGCCGATGCGAAGTTTGTCTGGCCCGCCGACGGTTCGTTGAATCGCGTATAGGTCGCCGCCTCACGGGTAGTCGACGTCCACAAGTCCTCGCCGCCGAAACCACCGGGTCTCGTCGAGCGAAAAACCAACGTCCGATTGTCGTCGAGCAGGATACCGCTTTCCTCGAACGCATTCGTGTTGATCGCGCCGTCGAGCGAATCCGGGGACTGCCACGGCGACTCGACCGATTCGCGCCGCGACATCCACAAGTCCGACATGCCGACGTTGCGAGTGAAGATCAACGTCAGTCCATCCGGCGATAGGCTAGCCGACGATTCGGAAAGCGAGCTGTTGACGACGCCGCCGAGATTGACCACGCCGGACCAATCGGCGCTTGTCGACGACCGCGTCGCCTGCCAAATGTCTGCGTTGCCAAATCCTCCGCCGCGGGTGGAGTCGAAAATCAGCGTCAAGCCATCGGCCGAAAGACTCGGCCCCTGTTCGCGCGCCGATGTGTTCACGGGCGGGCCGAGATTCGTTGGGGCGTTCCACGGCAACGCCACCGACGTGCGCGTTGCTTGCCAAACGTCGCGGTCGCCAAGCCCGCCAGAACGCTCGGAGTGATACGTAAGCACCAATCCATCCGCAGATATATCCGGTCCCGAATCGCGACCCGACGAATTGAACTGTGGCCCCAGATTCACCGGCGGACCCCAAGGATCGGACAACGACGATCGCGTCGATTGCCAAAGATCGTTATCGCCGAAACCTCCCGGTCCGTCGGCGCTGTAGACGAGCAACAGTCCTGCATTGCCGATTGCCGGACTGCTTTCGTCAAATGCTGTGTTGATCGGCGCGCCGAAGTTCACGGGCGGCTGAAAAAAGTAATTGTCCGGCAACGGATGCGCCGCACTTGCAGTAACGGCGAGCGACAACATCGAAAGGGCATGGCAGCACGCTGCCGCCCCTACGCAAGCGAGTCGAATTCGCATGGGAACCACCGAGATTGAAAGGCCAAGTTAAAAGACGTTTTCGCTACTGGAAACGCTGTTTGTTGGCTTTCACTGGCGGTTCGATTTGCTCAAAATGTGAGTGAATGCGACGGTTGGGAGAGGCTACCTCTAAGTGAGATGCTAATCCATCGAAAGTGGCCGTCAACCTCGCCTTTGGCGGCAGGCGGTCACAAACGCCCGGTTTGCCGATCCGGCGTCGCTGGGGTAAGCTAACGTCCGCCTTTTTCCAGCGTGCTTTGCCCCTTCTCCCACCTTAAAATCCCGCGCCCGGCCGTTGGTGCTGTGGCGTCCCGCAGGAGGTTCTCGTGCTCACCCTTCCCGTGCTCCGTTGGGGCGAACCCTACGAATCGCTCGAAACCGACACCGTTCACCATTTCATCACTGGCGAGCCGATCGCCAAGGTGAACCAGGCCAATGGCGGGCTGCTGCAGCGCGACATGCGGAAGGCCTCGCGTGCCCGCGACGCGCTGCGGCAAATTCCCTGCGCCGAGCTGATCGAGAAGATCAAGGCGGCCGCCGATCTGTACCTCAACGGCACGCTGGCCATCGGTGACGGGCAGCAATCGCCCGACGACTTCGCCCGGCAGCAGTCGGCCAGCACCGGATTGCCCGTGCATATGTGCAAGGGGAACATGGCCAAGAACCATTTTGTGCTGCACAACATGGACAAGATGATCGACGCGCTTACGCGGGGCCTCGATCCGACGATCCTCACACGCGGTTATGGCATGGAGAGCCGCGGCGTGACGGTCAGTTATCAGTGCCAATCGCCGGTGGTCGGCATGGTGCTGCCATCGAACTCGCCGGGCGTGCATACGCTGTGGCTGCCGGTGGTGCCGATGCAGATCGGGCTGGTGCTCAAGCCGGGTCCGCAAGAGCCGTGGACGCCGTACCGGATGACCGCGGCGTTCACGCAGGCCGGCATTCCGCGCGAGGCCATTTCGATCTACCCCGGCGGCGGCGATGTCGGTGCGGCGGTGCTGTCGAGCGTCGATCGGGCGATGATCTTTGGCGGCACGGCGACCGTCGAACGGTACAAAGGCAACCCGAAGGTGCAGGCGCACGGTCCGGGTTTCTCGAAGATCATTTTGGGCGACGACAAGGTCGACCAGTGGGAGCAGTACGTCGACCTGATGGCCGAGAGCATCTACATCAACAGCGGCCGCGGCTGTATCAACTGCTCCGGCGTGTGGGCGTCGCGGCATACGAAGGAAATCGCTCAGGCGATCGCCGCCAAGATTGGTCCGATCGAGGTCAAGCCGCCGGAAGACCCGGACGCCGGTCTGGCGGCGTTCACGGTGCCGGGTGCGGCGGCGGGGATTTGGCGAGCGATCGAAGGCGACCTTCGCGACGGCGGCGCAGAAGACATGACGAGCAAATACGGCCCGCGGCTGGTCGAGATGGAGCACTGCGGCTATCTGCGGCCGACGGTCGTGCATTGCACGTCGCCGGAGACGCCGATCGCGAAGAAGGAATATATGTACCCGTTCAGCACGGTCGTCGAGTGTCCGCAGGATAAAATGCTGGCTTCGATGGGTCCGACGCTGGTTTGCACGGCGATTACGGACGACGAGAAGCTGCGCGAATCGCTGATCGCGGCGACGCATATCGATCGGCTGAACCTGGGCGCGATTCCGACGACGAAGCTGAACTGGTTGCAGCCGCATGAGGGGAATATCGTGGATTTTTTGTTTCGGGCGCGGGCGTTGCAAGTGGCGGAATAGACGGACGACGGTAGGTCATGCACAGCTTGATGCGATTGCCCTGCGTTGCCGTCTTCCCAACATCAGCGACCACGAGTAGGAATTACCAGATGAATCGCGTGCTTCCGAACTCCGTCGGCCGGCGAGTTATCGTTGTACTACTTGTAACGCAGGTTTTCGCATTCACCGTCCGTGGTTCGGATGCCTTAAGCGTCAACGAGAGTAAGCCGACACACGTCAAGATCAGCGCAGATGGTGGCGTTTTTTCAGCCGACAGCAAACATCTGTACATTATGACGCATTCCGACGCCGGCGACCGTGTGCTCTTAGCCGTGCTCGATGCTGACAGTGGCGAGAAGGTCGCCGAGCACGTCATGCCGATTGACGGCCATTTTTCACACGACGCGAGACATTTGGTTTCGCAGGTGGGCGAGCAAGCCCCTGTCGTGTGGCGAATCGATCTTGCGTCGAAGGAACCATTCGCCAAGCAATTTGCGCTTAAAGGCTTCGAGGGTCGCGTATGGACTGTGGCTTTCAGTCCTGACGGCAAGTATATCGCGACGGCATCGCAAGTTTCCGGACCCCAGCAACGTTGCGTACAGTTGTGGTCGATGAAAGGTGAGAAAGTCGCGGCATTCTTCGGCGAGGACTCCATTGATCAACCACTGGCCTTCTCCAGCAATTCGCGAGTTCTCGTCTGTAATTGCCGCAAGGCTGCGTATGCCGTGGACGTGCCGGCCATGAACCGCATCGAGCAGTTTCCTATCGATGACGATGCAGGAAAATATGATAGAGTCGCTGGTGCGCGCCCTCTTGACGATGAGCATCTGATCAGCTGGACCAACGAAAGCGTGCGGATTCATTCCATAAAAAATGGCGTGACGACAAAACGCGTCCGCGTTCCACTTGCCTGTAACAATGTTTTCGTCATCGACAAGAAGCGCTGCTTGGCGTCGTGCAGTAGTGGTTCTTACATCGTTGACATGACCGACGCTTCAATAACAAAGCTGCCGGACGAACCTAAACCGCCGCTTTTCGACGGCGGTCCTGCCTACGCGATCAGTCCAGACGGAATGCACTTCGCAAAATTGCGCTATTCGGGCATCGCAATCTATTCTTTGCCGGCTGCGGGCAAATAGTCATGTAGGTCAGGCCAAGCGGCGATCGACGCCCGATCATCGCAAACCGTAACCCGCGCCGGCCTGACAGAACCCGGTTCTTCCTCCAACGGATCGTCCGTTCGCCGTCGTCGATCCCGTCAGGCCGGCGCGGATTGAGTGCGTGTCGGATCGTGGAGTCGTTCGCCGCTTGGCCTGACCTACCGAGTTTTACTTCTTCATGAAGCGGCGACGACGCGACAACGCCGCGGCCGCAAGGCAGCCGATCGTGGCCAGTGCGACCGACGACGGCTCTGGCACGATGCCGATGTTGGCGACTGGATAACCTGGAAAGTCGAATTCCGTGTCGAACCATAGCACGAATGATTCGCCCGGCGGACGATCGTCGAGCCGAAGCCTGACGTCGTAGTCGATGCCGTTGCGAAGCGGATACGTGCCCGACACGTCGACCACGTCGTCGCCGGTGAAGCCGAGCGAGAAGAGCCGCTCGGCGACTTCAGCGCCCGAGGCGGACGCGAAGTCGACGTAGATTTCCAGATCGTGGCGGTGGTAGTTCTCGATGGCGACGCGACCGTACCACTCGCCGCGAGCGCAATACGCCGCGCTGCCCGGACCGCTGGCGAGGTCGATGCGGCGTTCGATGCCGGCTGGCGGGATTCCAGCCGCACTGGCGGCATAGATACCCAGGTCGGTGCGCCGCAACGATCCCACGACAAATGCATCGCGGTAGCTGCCGGCAATCGGATCCCCTTGGTCGGGCGTCGCGCCGCTATGCGCAAGATCGGAATCGCCGAACAGCAGGTCAATCGGCTCGCCGGATTTGAGTTGCGTCAGGCGGCCATTGCGCAAGTAATAGGAAAACTGATCGTGACCGAACGTGTCGACGGTGATCGATCCCAGGTGAAACGAATTCGACGCGGCGTCGTAGCCGCCGTCGAGCCGTGCAACATCGGTGGTTCCAATCGACGGCGACGACGACGACTCGCCTCCGGCCCGGTAAATCAGATACGGCATCGCCGCCGGTTCGCCGAGCACGGCGTTCCAACGCGACTCGCCCGTGGTCGGGTTCAATGGATTGGCGACCTCGCTGTCGATGAGCGGCGAATCGAAGTAGTCATACGAACTCGTGTACTCGACACCCCAGCCGAGTTCGCGGAATGATTCGTCCTCGGACAGACCATCGACATTCAACCACAGATGAAGCGTGGCGACCCCGCCGCCCGGCATCTCGACATAGGGAACCTCCCCTGCCGTCGGCCCGAGGCAGCCTTCGTTCGTCGGCCCGCGCCGCGAGAAGTACATGCGGGCTTCCGCCGCGTTGCCGCGAGCCGGCCATGTGAGACCAGCGGCGATCACCAGCACGACGAGTGGCAACGCTCGTTTAAGCATGCCGGCAACTCCGACCAGGGCGCGAACAATGGTGCGTCGCAGCGTTGCCTCGCATGGCGGGATTCGCCGCGCGCGAGGCAGTATTGAGTGCCTTGAATTCGCGAGAGGTATTATGGCGGCAATCGAAAGCTGCGGCAACAAATAAATCGCCTCCGCGATTGTCACCGCTGGGATTTGCTTGCCGAGTTTACCGCGTGCTCAATTCGTTTCTTCGCTGCGGCCAGGGTCCGTGCCAAGTTGCCGCGCTTCCTGCACCGCATTGGCGATGGGCGTCACTTGACCATTGGTCGTCGGGCTTCGAGCGGGAACGTTTTGCGATCCTGTTCCTCGGGATCCTCGAACGTGTGCGTGACGCGGTAGCGGCTGGCGCGGACGAATTGGATGGTCTGCGGCCCATCGATCTTGCGGACCACCGTGTAGGCGCGGGTTGCTCCGTCGCCGGCCGGGTAGATCGCCTGGAGCTTGTCGGCCATGTGCCAATGGCGGACGTGCAGGCAGGCGGTGTTCTGGCGGTCCCAGTAGATGATCTGCACGAACCGCCGGTCGCCCGTATCGCGGTTGTAGCAATGGTTGATCTCGACGAGATCGACCGTTTCGGTGGGCGGCTGGCCGGGAACGACGCCGAGAACGCTGGACGACAACAGTACCGCGACCGCGAACATGGCCACCTCCGTGAGCCATGAGTCGCCGCGGCAGTTAGCTTACGGCGCGAGGTGCGGTGCTCGTGGTGTCGCTCTGATAGCCGTGGCCGTGCCTGACGACGACCCGGTGCTTCCGTGCAGGATTACGCATCATCTGCGCATCGGCAGACGCTGCGGCGGAACTTTCGCCGATCCGCCGGGAAAGCTCAAGAGCGATTTTCACGAGCCTACGGTTCGCCGCAATGAGAAATGGACTCGCGCGCGGCTCGATGGCTCTGTGACGAACGGAATTTGACGTGAGGATGTGTTTGCTGGCTGGGATTTTGCGAAGCAAAGCGAGATGAGATGGTTGCTTGCTTCTCTACATTCATCCTACGCGCCGCCGCGGGAAATGGAAGCAAAAAGCAGGCCAATCGACGCGGCAGAACTGGTTTTCTTGGCCGAAAGAATTTGCTACAGGCAACGGCTACGAATCTTTTGCCGAACGCCGCCGAAAGCCCTTGAGGCCGAGTCTTTTCTCCATCGATTATCTCCGACGGTCCGGGAGCGGCGCAGTGTGGCTAGGGCGATCGTCCGGGCCGCGATTTCGGCTTGACGGTTCTCGCCATAACCTCCTATACTTCAACAACTAACGACCAACGTTGGTGCCGGCGAATTGGCCGGGTTGGCGTTGTCCGTCGCGGTTCGCAGGCGATCGAGGCGGCCGAGTCTTTCGCGCCGCGGCGATCGTTTCGCGCGGCACGAATTGCGCGCGTGGCCCGCGGCGCGATGCTGCGAGCTTGAATGAGACCGACCGCTGAGGGCGATTGCCGTTTGTTCCGCGCTATCACCGTTTCACGACTCTATCCCAGGCCCATTCCGATGAAAGCCGAACGTCGGCACGAATTGCAGCACAATCAACTCGCCGAATGGCTGGCGCGGAAGACGGTCGCCGTGCGGCCCTACATAACGACGATCTTCGTCTCGATGTTGGCGGTGGTTGCCGTTTGGGTGGCGTATAGCTGGTATTCGAGCAGTACCGCCGCGGCGAAATCGGAGACGTGGAATCGCTATTACACCGCGCTCGACGCATTCGCGGCAGGCGACGATGCGCCGTTGCGCGACTTCGTCAGCAACCACGTCGGCGAACCGGCGGGCCTAGTCGCTCGACAGCGACTGGCGATGTTCCAGATGAGCAGCGCCGCCGCTCGACAGCTATCGAGCCGCGATGCATCGCGTCTGGCGTATCAGGAAGCGATCGACAACTTCATCGAGGTCCGCGCGGCGACGAACGTCGAGACACTGAAGCGGTATGCGTCTTATCAGATCGCGCAGGCGCGGGAGTCGCGGTACGATTTGGATGAAGCGATCAAGGATTACGAAGCGATCGTCGAGAAATGGCCGGAGTCGATGGAAGCCGAGCAGGCGAAGCTCCGCCTGGCCGATCTCAAGAATCCAGAGACGAAGAAGGGGTACGAGTGGCACCGGACGGTGAATCCGACGGTTACGCCGCCGACGGCGCCAACTACCCCGGTCGCACCGGCGACGAACCTCGACGATCTGCCGGACGCGCCACCGGCGGACGCAGCCGCGACGCCAGCGGCGGACGGCTCGAAACCCGCCGCTCCGAAGGCGACGGTTCCGGACGACGGGTCGGAGCCGGGTAGTGCGCCGTCGACCGATGCGACTAAGCCCGACGCGACTAAGAGCCTATCCCAAAACCTAAAACGAGAGCGCCAATATGCTAGCAATAGCAGCATTTCCGCGGTTTTGGGATAGGCTCTAAGCCCGACGTGCCAGTCGACCCGACCGCTGACGCCGACGCCGACAAGCCGGTTGAGACTCCGGGCGATGGGCCTGCGGCGAAAGATCCCAATCCGCCCGCGCCGCCAGTGCCGCCGGCGGATGCGCCGACGGACGACAAACCGGCTTCTGACGAAGCGACACCGGACGCTGGGGGCTTGAATTCGCCGGAGGGCGCGCCCTAGTCATCCGATTTGGCGTGCGGGTTTCATCGGCGGGTGTTCCCCGCTGATTCGGCGGCCGCGGTAATGCGAGCTCGCGTCGTTCGAGCGCAATCGGTCGCCGGCTCGCGATCTCTCGTTCTTCGCAACATACGGGGCGACTTCATAATGCCTCTGTGTTCTCCCGCGGTGTCCGTGGCGGTTAGACATACCGCGGCAAACAATCGTTTCGTTTCGACACCGTGAACGACTCTACTGATCAGGCAGTTTGGTGAAGCTGATCCGTTGGCAGCGTTCGCAATGAAAATTGGGGGCCGATCGCGTCGATGGTTCGTGAGGAACTTGCCCTCCGCCACCTATGCGAGACGCGCCGCCATGAGCGAAGTTTTGGTGCAGGACGTTGCGAGCCATCTGGCCGCACTCGACGCGATCGACCGCCGCCAGGACGAGATTCTCGTTCAACTGGACGAACTGAACGAGCACATCCTGCAGGTGCTGACGGCCAACGGCGTCGCTGTGCCGCAGCTTCCGCCGGTGTTTCGCAGGGACAAGAAAGCGGCGTAGCTGCCGCCGGTCGGGATTGCGAACCTTTGACGCCGCGCGGGTCATTCACCACGGAGGACTTGGAGCAGCCCGCGGACGCAAGTGAAAAACAAGCTGGTTCATTTTTTAACGCAGAGCTGGTTCATTTTTTAACGCAGAGGACACAGGGGACGCGGAGGTTTCGCAGAGAAGACATCGCGATTGGAGCGTGTCGATTCGATTGCATTTCCTCTGCGACCCGTCTGCGTTGAAGAAATCAGGGCATTTCTTTCGGTTGCGGCCAACGGCTGCTCCGTGTCCGCCGTGGTGGAACGCATGTGATGGCATCGCATGCGGCTCGTGGGGGCACGTCGCCGTAGCGGCGTCAGCCGATTTTCGGCGGCGAAAGCGTCATGGCGAACTGGTTCTGGGCCGACTCGTTTCGTTCGTCGCGCGTGGGCGAATAATCGTAGGTCTGCACCGTTTTGCCGTCGGCGCGGAATTCGAGCAGGCGGAGCCAACCGTCGCCGCCTTTGGGCTTCATCTGAAAGTTGACGAGCACCTGCGGCACTTCGCGGCCGGCGGGCGTCTTGGTTACCGTGCGTCCCAAGCCGTCATTGAGGACGTGGCCGTTGAGCGTGAGCACGAAGTTCTCGTGTTGGCTCACGAGTTTTTGCCACAGCTCCTCGCCGTCGTGGACGTCGTCCTGCGTGGCCTTGGCGACGCCGTAGGAATGTGGATTCCAGGTCTGTTTTGCACCGTATTTCGCCCAATCGTAGCGCGTTTCGTCGTAGTACATGTAGGCGTGCGTGATCAAGATCGCCTCGCGGTCCTTGTGCTTCGCGGCGACTTCGCCGGCCCAACGGACGACGTCGGCGCGGGGGCCGAATTCTAGGGCGATGACGACAAACTCGCGTCCGCCGGCGGAGAACAGGTGATAGCTGTTCTCATGCCGCTCCGGCTCTTTGTCGTACGCGCCACCGTACAACGGCGACGCGCGAAACTTCGCCGGCGGAAAGTACTCGTTGAACCGCGTCGTGCGATCCTGGCAGCCACCGCCTTCGCTGTAGTCGTGGTTGCCGACCGCCATGAAGTATGGCACGTGGCCGTCCAACTGGCTCATCGCCGCCACCGCGTTCTTCCACTCGGCCGGCGTGTTGCGATTGGTGATGTCGCCCAAATGGAGCACGCAGGCGATATTGCGGGCCTGTTGCTGATCGACGATCCACTTCGTCTGCGCGAGATACTGCTCCGGAAATTTTTCGCTGTAATTCTGCGTGTCGGGCAGGACGGCGATCGTGAAGGCGTCTTTTTCGGGCATGGGCGGCGCGCCGGCGACTAGTTTTCCGTCGGCATACGGATCGGCGGCGGCAGCGGCCGCGGATCGCGAAAAACACCACGGCGCAGCGAGGGCGGCGGCACCGAATTTCAGTACGTCTCGTCGGGTCGAGCGGTGGAGCATGATAGCTGGTCTCCTCGGTTGATTTGCTTTCTACGCCAGAACAGTAGGAGGCGAATCCTTTCGCCGAAAGAATCGCTTGACAGTGCCCGCGGCGAAAGGATTTGCCTCCTACAGAATTCGGTCTCGGGATATGTTTTGCGAGAATCAGTCCGCCATTTCGCCCTCTGGTTCGGGGAGCCAGAAGCTGAGGATTGTGCCGCCGAGATAGACGAACAGCGCTACTCCGGCGGCGGTGTAGGCGAGCTTGGTTTGCGGAGTTTCGCCTGGCACCCAGGCTTGGACGGCGATCGTGCTTGTCAAGGCGGCGAACGAGGTGCCGATCATGCGGCCGCCGATGTTTGCGGCGAAGCTTTCGCCCGTGCCGCGAAGGTGGATTGGATAGACGCGGGGCAAATAATTCCCCCAAAAACTGAATTGGGCGACGGTGAAGAAGCCGGCCATGAACATGCCGACGGACAAAAGCCAAACGCTATGCGTTGCCGCGTAGGCGAACACGAGCGGCACGACCACCAAGCCGGGCACGACGAACAGGCGGAACAGCTTTCGGCGACTGATGACGATGACGGCCAAGTAAGCGAGGACGAATCGGCCGGCGAGTCCGCCGACTTCCTGAATCTTGGTGACGTTCGAGGAGGTCGCGCCTTCGATCTTTTTTTGCTCTGGCACCGGCTTGCCCTCGGTTTGCTGCTTGACGTCGGCCAGCCCGGGCACCATGCGCTGCATGTGCTGAATCGCGCCGAACGCGGCGCCGTAGCTGCATGCGAACATGAGGGTGGTGACGATCGTGGTGCGGCGAAAGCGCGGCGCGAAGAGTTCGGCGATGCTGGGCCGGCGAAGCGTTCCTGCCGCTTTTTTGGCGGCCCAAGCCGGGCTTTCCGGCAGGAACGGGCGAATGATGATCAGTGGAATCGCCGGAATCAGCCCGGACATCAGCGTGTAGCGCCAGGCGGCATGTTCGTCGGCGACGGCTTTCATGCCGCCGAGAAAGTCGGGCATGTGGATGGCCGGCAGGTGTGGGGCGTACTCGACGGCCAGCCCGTATGCAGCGGCGACTAGCAAACCGCCGATCGACGAAAACGCCTGGGTGTAGCCGAGCACTTTTTCGCGCTGTTCGGGGTGCGGAAACAGTTCGGCCAGCCAGGCGACGGCGGCGACGAACTCGATGCACACACCGACGAACGTCGTGCAACGGAAGAACAGCAGCATTTCGAGCGAGGTGGAATAGCCGGCGGCGAACGCGGAGAAGGCGTAGAGCAAGATGCTCCACGTCAGCACGCGGCGACGGCCGAGCAGGTCGGTCAGGTATCCGCCCAACAGGCCGAAGATTCCGCCGGCGAACGCGGGGATATAGAACAGCCTGCCGACCCATGCGCCGGCTTCGGGCGTGCCTGGCTGCAGGCCGAATTCGCGGAGAGCGTCGGGCAGAATCAGCGGCAGCATCAGCAGTTCGTAGATGTCGAACGCGAAGCCGATCGAGGCGATGACGCAGACGAGCCACTGAACCTTGGTGAGCCGAGCGGCGACCGGCGCATTCTGAGGCGGCATGAACTAGCTCCGGAAGGAAGGAACGGCAGGCGGGTGGAAGAGGCGGAGGAAGGCGACAAAGCGACAATGCGCGGGCGGGCTATGGGCGGTTGGTCGGGGAGAAATTGGGAATGCGAAATTGTGAATGGTGAGTTGTAAATCGCGCGAAACGCAACGCCGTGCGCCGCCCTCGTTTACCATTCACCATTTCCCACTGACAATTTCAATCCCGAACCACGACATTGTAACCGAAGCCGCCAACCAACCCAATCGCGGGCAACCCACGGTAGTGTTCTAAGTGTGAGCGTCTCGATTGTGGGTGGAAAATCGGGTCTATTGACGGTAGTGGGCA
>JBBDYI010000217.1:0-20661 GCA_040901705.1 Pirellulales bacterium
CGGCCGGCCGCGACGGCGACGAAATCCTGCTCCACGAAATGTGCCACGCCATGCGCTATGCCGCCGGCCAGCGCACCAGTTGCTTCGCGTCGCCCGTCGGCTTTGGCGACTACGAAGAGTTCGTCGCCGTGACGATCACGAATGTTTATAGCTCGGAAACGAACCGCGCCCTACGCCGCGATCATGAAGGTTTTGCCGCCCTGCCCGCCACGACCGGCCTGTTCTTCAAGGGCAAGAAGGTGCAAGTCGATCTGCACGACCCGGCGAAATACTGCAATTGGTTCCGGCCGCAGATGGAGAATATCGCCAGCTCGCACCGGGTGTTCGCCAGCTTCATGGCGACCAAGCGGTTCATCCGTTGGAATCCGTTCGCATTCGTCTGATAATCCCGCTTTGACGTAACGCTCGTTGGCTAATTACCGTCAGGCGAGATCTCGATCCGCTGGCATTTCGGCAGCGGTCGAACCGCGTCGGTCGAGGCCGAGACGCTGCATCAACGACGCCGAAAAGACGCCAGAGATGTCGTCGTCCGGAGGCGGGCCAACCGCGCCCAATTCGATCGGCGAGTAAACGAATTCGTAGCGATGGCGAGCGACGGTTAGTTCGTCGCCGGGATCGATGCGATGCTCGCCGATCTTGACCCCGTTGACGCGCGTGCCGTTGCGGCTCTTAAGGTCTTTGATGTACCAGTAGCCGCCATCGAGAAACAATTGGCAGTGGTGGGCCGAGACGTTCGCAAAGCGGAGCACGATGTCGCAGCTTTCGCGGCGGCCGACCAGCAGTTCGCGCTTGAGCAGCGGAATTGGATCGCCGCCGCCGACCGGAACCATCCGGCCAAGCACCTCGCGCTTGGGTTGTGGACGCGCAGGCGAGGTCGTATCATCTCTGGTGGGGGGTTTGTCGGTCATTCTTGCACCTATCATTCCACCTTAACTGGGCCGCGCGATCGGCGAAAGTGCCCCGATCGTGACGAGCATGCGTTCGCAAAAAGCATTCATCCGCAGATTGCGCCGATGGGCGCAGATGAATATCGTTTGGAGTGGATAGGACATTGTGCTGGATGGCCGTCGTGTAAGTGCGTCGGAAAAAATGGGAAGAAAAATCTGCGGGAATCTGCGTAATCTGTGGATCATTTCGCCGAATCGGCACGAAAAGCATATGTCCTCGAGCGGCGAAGCGTCGGTGTTGCGGCCATTCCCGGCGGAGTTACCGCCGAAAAATCTGGTGGAAAGTATCGTTCCGGATTGGCGGGCAGCCGGCCTGCGATACTACGCCTACAATTATTTCCTTCGCCAGCGTTTTGGCCAGCGAATTCATAAGGTCAGCGTCGACGCTGGGTTCACCTGCCCGAACGTCGACGGGACGGTGGCGACCGGCGGTTGCACGTTCTGCGACAACCGCAGTTTCAGCCCCAGCCGCCGGCTGCCTCGTCAGAATATCGCCGGCCAAATCGACGAAGGAATTCGCCGGATTCAGCGCCGCTACACCGCGAAAAAGTTTCTCGCATATTTTCAGCCGGCGACGAACACTTACGCCGCCGTCGAACGGTTGCGGCCGCTGTACGAGCAGGCCCTCGCGCATCCGCTGGTCGTTGGCATGGCGGTTGGGACGCGGAGCGATTGCGTGGCCGACGACGTGCTCGATCTGCTCGCCGAGATCGCTCGGCAATCGTATCTGTCGGTCGAATACGGCATGCAAACGATGCACGACCGCTCGCTCGACTGGATGAACCGCGGACATCATCACGACGCGATGGTCGACGCGATGCAGCGAAGCCGCGGGCTGGGATTCGAGATTTGTGCGCACCTGATACTCGGTTTGCCCAGCGAAACGCACGACGACATGCTTGCGTCGGCGCGCGAGGCAGTGCGGCTCGGCTTCGACGCGGTGAAGATTCACAATTTGTATGCAGTAAAGAATACGCCGCTCGCCGATCAGGTCGCCGCGGGCGAGGTCGCATTGATCGATCGCGACGAATACGTCCGCACACTGGTCGATGTGCTCGAAATCCTGCCGCCGACGTGTGTGGTCGAGCGAGTCAGCGGCGATGCCCCACCGGATTACTTCATCGGCCCGAGTTGGTGCCAGGACAAGCCGGGCGTGCTCGTGGCGATCGAAGCCGAGTTCGCGCGGCGCGATAGTTGGCAGGGAAAGAGGTTCGAGGTTGGAGGTTAGAGATTGGGCATGGAAGTTTTGCGACATATCGTTGCTTTACGATCCCAAATTCACGAGGCGATCCGATGTTGATTCTCAAGCGAGTGTTGGTTGGTTTCGTCGTGATTCTCGTCGCGCTGCTATGCGTAGGGTTTTTGTTGCCCCGCCAAGTTCATGTCGAGCGGAGCGCGACGATCGATGCGCCGGTCGCCGCGGTGTTCGCCGAGGTCAACGACCTGCGCCAGTGGGAGCGCTGGACGCCGTGGAGCAAGGATCTCGATCCGACCGTCGAACTGACTTACGGCGACCCAACCGCCGGCAAAGGAGCCTGGTACACGTGGACGTCCAAGAAGTTCGGGGCGGGCAAGCTGGAAATCGTCGATAGCCAGCCGGGCAAATCGATCGAAATGTTGCTGATGTTCGAGGGCAGCGCCGGAGGGCCGGCCAAGTGCGGCTTCACTTTCGTTCCGTCGGACGGCAAGACGAACGTCACCTGGTACTTCGACGCCGACATGGGCGTCTGGCCGCCGGGGCGATATTTCGGGCTGTTCATGGATCGGCTGCTCGGCGCGGATTTCGAGAAGGGCCTGGCAAAGCTCAAGACCATCTCCGAACAGGAAGCAAAGAAAACTCCGGTCATCGACATCGAAGCCGCGTTCCGCAAGCATAATAGGTGGGGGCCACACGAACTGGAAGAAAGTGCGCTGGACGAAATCCAGTCCGCAGCCCAAGAGGCAAGCCTAGGGCCGTGGAAATAGCCGCGGCGCTTTACGTCCACTGGATCACGCCGCTTGGCCTCTGGTAATCACTAGCAAAGACCCACGCTGCGTTTGCGGTTTTTTCGAATGCGTTCGATGCCCGGCAATTCATTCGATCCGTTGGCCGAATGGCTGGGCATTCCGCCGGCGGAGCAGCCGCCGCATCACTATCGCCTACTCGGTTTGAAGCTGTTCGAAGATCGCGCCGAAAAAATCGAGCAAGCGGCCGACGAGCGGATGGCCGCCGTGCGGAAGCATCAAAACGGCCCGCGGGCGGCGGCCACGCAACAGGTGCTCAATCGACTGGCGGCGGCGAAGCAATGCCTCTTGAATCCGGCCACGCGCGACGCATACGACGCGGCGATTCACGGGCAATTGGCGGCCAGCAAGAGCGCGGCGTCGGCGGGCAAGCGGCCTCGTGCCGTCGAGCAGCCGCCGACGTTCGATTTCGAGACACCGCCGGCCGATGAAGTTCTCGATTTCGGCAGCGATACAACCTCGGGCCGCGCCGATGGTTCGGTAACTCGCGAAAACGCCACCAAAGGAGTTTCCGCACGGCGACGCGGCGGGCGGCCGCTGATGCTGCCGAGCATCGCCTTGACGATCTTCACCGCTTGCGCGGGAGCGTGGGTGCTGTTTGGCCGCGACAACGACGGCGAACAACAGGAGGAATCGCCGGTTGTGATCGTCAAGCGGTCGCCGAGTGATCGGCCCGCGGCGAGTCCGGACGCGCCGCCCGTCGTTCGGCCGGTCGGCGGCGTGCTGCGGTGCATGGCGGAGAACGTTTCGCGAGAGGACGCGCATCGCCGCGGCGGCGACTTGCTCGACATGACCTTGGTCGAGGGGCGGGTCGAAGTGTCTTGGACCGTGCGAGTGCGTAAGGCCGGATTCTATACCGCGAGCATCACGTATTCCGCGGCGGGCGAAGCGGGGCAGACCTTTGAAATCGAAATGGATGACGGCGCGCTGCGGACCACGCCGATTCGACCGACCGCCGGTCAGTTCGCCACCGACGAGCTCAAGACGGTCGTGTTTCGCAAGACGGGCGATCACCGCGTCGTGTTGCGGGCCGCCGGAAAGGTCGACCGGACGCGTACGATCAAAGTTCGCGAGATGCAGTTTCGGCCGGTCTCGCTGCCGTCGCCTGCGAAGTGACTTGCTCCGCCGGGCGATGCTTCGAAGCGCGATCGATGACCGGCGGCGCCGACCCATCGGCGAACTGGTAGATGAATGCCCAGTGGAACGCCGCACCAAGCAGCACCGCGACGTGCCAAATCTCGTGACTCTCGATCACGCCGGGCCAGAACAGCCACTGCTGAGCCACTTCCTCGTACCACTCGTCGACTGCCGGGAATCGGACAAGAATCGTGCCCATGACCTCGAACAACGCGCCGATCGTATAGGCCAGCGCCCCGGCGAACAGCGGCTTGACGAATTCGAATCCGTATCGCCGCCAAGCGACCGCGCCGCCGAACGCACCGATCCAGCCCATCGCGATGAAAATCACCACGCTGATGCCGTGCGTGAACTGTTGGTAAAAGATCGCCTTGAACGTTACGCCAACCACGGCGATCGTCCAGATCAACGCGATCGCTCCCCAGCGTCCCCAGCCGCGAAAGAGAATCGCATGTGGCGGCGTGAACGTGCCCGCGATCAACAAAAAAATCGAGGCGTAGTCCAGCCGCCCGATCACTTCGTGGGCCACCGTGCCGCGGCGGACGAGATGGAACGTGCCGCTCATCGACAGCATGAACAGCAGCGTGAACACGTACACCGAGAGCGCCGCCACACGGACCCGATCGCCCCGGCCGCGGGCAATCAACACCACGCCGAGCACGGCGAACACCGCCGCGCCGAGATAGTGCGAAAGCGAACTGAACGGCTCGTTGAAGCCGGGGATGGGAGCGATTTGGGCGAGCATCGAAAGCATGAGAAGGATGCGTATATCGCCGGTGGGCGGCGAAGAGGCTTCGTTGAATGTACGTTGAAGGGTACGAGGTTATCAGGTTTGGCCGGCATCGGCAAAGTGCGTTCGCTGTACCGCCACGTCGATGCTAGCGGTCGCTGCGGCACGAGAGAAACGCCAAGGGCAAGAGGTCGATGAGGTCGCTGGCGATGAGCGAAATCTGGCCGAGCGACCCCGCGGCCAGATCGCCGGCGCGGCCGTGGACGTGGACCGCCACGCGAGCGGCGTCGAGCGGAGCGAGGCCTTGGCACAACAGGCCCGTGATGACGCCGGTGAGCACGTCGCCCGTGCCGCCGGTGGCCATACCGGGATTGCCGGTGTCGTTGATGAATGTTTGACGGCCGTCGGTGACGATTGTGCCGGTGCCTTTGAGAACGACAATAACGTCGCCGGCGGCGGCGAACTGCTCGGCGGCTTGCCGTTGCTGCGTGCGATCTTCGATGCGGCGGCCGACAAGTCGGGCGAATTCGCCGGGGTGCGGTGTGAGGATGCGCGGTGCGGCGGGCATGGGGCGTTTGGGCAGGCCGCCGTCGAGTTTGGCCAGCGCGTTGAGCGCATCGGCGTCGAACACCGCCGGCTTGTCGCATTGGGCGAATAACCAGGCAACGAGGTGCGTTAGGTCGTCGCTCCGACCGAGTCCGGGACCGCAGGCGATCGCCGTGACGGACGAAGCAGCCGATGCAAGCAGCGGTTCGAGCGTCAATTGCGCTGAAGCCGTGATGCGGCCGGCTTCGTCGTGCGGAAGGCCGATCGTCATGTACGATGGCTCGAACGCGGCGACGGTGGCGAGCGAGTCGCTCGCGACCGCCAGCGTAACCAGGCCGGCGCCGGAGCGGAGCGCGGCCTTGCCCGCCAGCGAGATTGCGCCACTCATGCCGCGCGAGCCGCCAACGAGCAACGCGCGGCCGAAATCGCCTTTGTGGCTGTCGGCCGGGCGATCGAGCAGCGGACGGATGAGAGCGGCGATATCGGCGGGCGAAGACACAGAACGTTGTTTGGCGATGGGTGGAATGAGCAATCTTGATCGTTGGAGAAAACTGTAACGACTCAAAACGAATCACACGCGGACTTCGGCCGCGGCGCCCAGCGAGTCCGCATAGCGGCCGCGGATTGGCTGGACGATTTCGGCGACGAACTCGTCGACTTGCTCCGGCGCGCGGCCGACGAACCGGCCGGCTTCGAGTTGTGCCGTGAGATCGATCTTTGCAAACGCGGGGTCGGCGGCGAGGCGGGCCAGCAAATCGTTCGCACCGCCGTCTTCCTTGACAACTTTGCCGGCCGCGACGCTGTGCTGACGAATGCGCTCGTGCAAGTTTTGTCGATCCCCGCCCGCCGACACGGCCGCCATGAGAATGTTCTCCGTGGCCATGAACGGCAGCTCGTCGCTCAAGTGTCGGGCGATGACCTTGGGATAAACGACGAGACCTTCGACGACGTTTTGATAGAGCTGCAAGACGGCATCGACGCCGAGGAACGCTTGCGGGATCGCGATCCGCCGGTTGGCGCTATCGTCGAGAGTGCGCTCCATCCATTGCGTGGCCAGCGTGGCGGCGGCGTTGGCCGGCAATGTCATCACGAAACGCGACAGGGCACAGATCCGCTCGCTGCGCATCGGGTTGCGCTTATAGGCCATCGCCGACGAGCCGATCTGGTCTTTCTCGAACGGCTCCTCGATTTCCTTGCGGTGCGCGAGGATGCGGAGGTCGGTCGCCGCCTTGTGGGCACTTTGCGCGACGCCTGAAAGCGCGTCGAGAATCTGCGAATCGACCTTGCGGGGATAGGTCTGGCCGGTAACGGCGTAGGTAGCCGCGAAGCCGATTTTTTCGGCGACGAGGCCCTCGAGGCGGCGGACTTTTTCGTGATCGCCGGCAAACAGTTCGAGGAAGCTGGCCTGCGTGCCCGTGGTGCCTTTGACGCTGCGCGCCTTGAGTCCGTCCGCGCGGCGTTCGATTTCCTCCAGGTCTTGGACGAGGTCGTAAGCCCACAGGCAGGCCCGCTTGCCGACGGTGGTCGGTTGGGCCGGTTGAAGGTGTGTGAAAGCCAGGCAAGCGAGATCGCGCCGCTCCACCGCAAAACGGGCGAGGCGGTCGATCACCGCGGCAAGTCGCCCGGCGATCATCCGCAGTCCATCGCGGATCAAAATCAAATCGGTGTTGTCCGTGACGTAGCAACTGGTCGCGCCGAGATGGATGATTGGCCGCGCCGCGGGGCAAACGTCGCCGTAGGCGTGGACGTGGGCCATCACGTCGTGACGAAGGCGGCGCTCGTACTGGGCCGCGGCATCGAAGTCGATGTTTTCGACGTTGGCGGCGAGCTCGGCGATTTGGGCGGGCGAAATGTCGAGGCCCAACTCGGCTTCGGCCTCGGCCAGCGCGACCCACAGCCGCCGCCACGTGCGAAATTTGCGGTCGTCGCTCCACAGCGCGGTCATCTCGCGCGAGGCGTAACGGGTGACGAGCGGATTATCGTAGCGGTCGTGGGGCATGATGAGCGTCAGTCGATGGATGGCGTTTGGCGTAGCAGTGCGCACATGACGCCGAGGGAGCGCACACGTGAATTGTACGCGTAATGGCCGGGCGTTCAATCGCCGCGGCCAACCGCACTCGGCCGCGAAAGAGGTTTCGTGAAAATACCCGCCTCGATGCCGCTTCGGCAGGCGAGTCAATTGCACGACGGCTTAGGGCGTCGCCGCCGCGGCGTCCTTTGCTCGGCGATCTTTCCCTAGCGTCGCTTTCAGCTTAGTCCACTGCTCTTTCAAGAAGTCGTCGCCCGACACGCGAAGATCGTCCGAATGCTTGGCGATCGACTTGTTGATCTTGGCCGCGATTTTTTCGTTTTGCCGCGCGATTTCGTGGCGGAGCGTCGGTTCGGCAGCATCGCCGAGTTCCTTGGCCAGCGGGCCGCGGAGGTCGCCGATGCGGCGGAGGCGAAAATCGGTCATCTCGACGTGGGCCGTCGTCACTTTCGGCGCGACGGCCACCGTCGGCAGCAGCAATCCCAGTTTGGTGCTCAGCGAGGCTTCGACGTCGAGGGTGAGACGAACCGTGGCCTCACAATCGGCGCTGATGCCGACGAGCCGCACGCCGCGCTGCCACTGTTGCAACTCGGCGCGGCCTTTGAGCGGGCCCGACGCGGCGAGCCGAAACGTCACGCGGCCGTCGTCGTAGGTTCGCACGTCGGTCACGTCGAGGTCGAGCTTTTGCCCTTCGCTTAGCCAAACGTCGTACCGCTTCCACGTGCCGTGATTCATTAGCTCTTTGCGGCGGCGCGTTTCGAGCTTGAAGCCATCGAGTTCGACCTTCAGGCCTTTGGTGAAATGTTTTTGCCCGCCCCAATGCCGCGCGTCGCTATAACTTCGCGGTAGAGCGTCGGCGATCAGCGATTCGGCCATGTCGATCAGCGGCGGTCGCACCGCATAGCTTTTGGGCGATGTCGTAGCCAGCTCGGGAGAAGACACCACCTTTGCCGCGGAATCTTGGGCCGGGGCACTGCCGACAACGATAGTTGCCGCGGCAATTCCGGCGAGCAGGCCACGCAAACCGGCGCGGCTTAGATCACATCTTGTTCGCGGCGAACTGGTCATCGTGCTGCTTCGCTCCGTCGAGTTCTCGTCAATCTTTCTTGGCAACCGGCGCACAACCATTCAACCGTCAGTACGCCGACGATGCCGCCAACAATTTCCCGCCAACGACGTCGTTCCGCCAACAATGTATCGGCAATTACTACGCACGCACTGTCGACGTCGTTTGCCTGGCATGCCGAAAAGCGCCCGGTAAGCTGCACGAGTCGCGCTAGCGGTGATAGCGTGCCGGCGGTCGGCTGAAGCGTTTTGCCACAAGCTTCACATCAGGCACCCGGCGCGCGTCGATGCAGACACGACAGTTCAGCGCAAGACACCGGTGCAAAGACCTGCACGCAAAAGCACGCCGGGCGACCGACTGGCAACCGCTCAATCGAAGATGCCTTGCCCAAAACCACTGGAACCTGCTTCGCCGCTATTCTCTCGGTCTTTGGGTTGCGACGGCGATACCGGCGCGCCTTGCGTCGCCGGCGGCGTATGAGGACCGGCCGGGCCGCGCTGCGGCCCCTCTTGGACGTGAATGCGATCGGCCGACCGCGTCGTCCGCGGCTCACGTGCCACGGCGACGGTATCGTCGAACTCGCCGCCGTCGTAGTCGTATTCGTCGTACCGCGAAGTGTAGCCTTCCTGCTTCGAGCGGATCAATTCCTCGCGATACTCGCTTACGACCCGCTGCTGGATCATCTCGCGGCATTCGGAATTGATCGGGTGCGCGATGTCGGCATATAGCCGCGCGCGGCCGTCGTCGTCCTTGACCACGCGATTTTCCGGCAAGCGCCGACCGCATTGATTGCAGTGCAACGCCCGCAGGTGGTTCTTGCTGCCGCAGTTGGGGCAATGCGACGTCAGCTTGCGGCTGGGCATGGCCACGAACGGGCCGTTCGTGCCTTCGATGATCTTCAAATCCCGCACCACAAAGGCGTCGTCGAACGTGATCGAGCAAAAGGCCTTGAGCCGTTCGCCGGAATCTTCTTCCATGAGTTTGATGCGAACCTCGGTGATTTCCACGGCTGGTCTCCCTGCAACGCTGGGCGGTTCGAGCAATCCCCGCCACGAGATCCTAGGGCGGCTCGAAACCACGTTGAATACTTCCCTGATGCCAAGTTGTCGCCGGTCGGCTGGTTGCTGTTGCCGACCGTTTCGTCCAATCGTCGGGGGTTTTCCGTTCTATCCTTCGTTTGCGCTATCTTTCGTTTGCGTCGCCTCGATTAGTGCATATCCAACGCCCGGCAGCCATCCGCGCCGAGGCTTCGCACGACGAACACCGTGCCGACGTCGGCCGACCGCAGCCGGGCCGCGACGGAGCGAGCGTGTCGCGCCGAACGGCACAGGCCGAAGTAACACGAGCCGCTTCCTGTCAACTGCGCCGCTACGCAATCCGCGGCGGCAAATTCCCTATGCAAACGTTCGACCCAAGGCGACAGACTCGCCGCCGCCGGTTCCAATCGGTTGACCATTTCCGCTCCGGTCGCCGCGAGGTCGCCGCGCCGGAGCGCATCGACTATTTCCGTTACGCGCCGCGGCGTATCCGCCGGACGGCACCGTCCGTATACATCCGCGGTTGCCAAACCGACCGGCGGCCGGACAATCGCGGCGTCGAACACTCCCAAACCCGCAAGCGGTTCGATCCGCTCTCCGCGGCCCCGGCAAATCGCCGGCCCGCCGTACAAGAAGAACGGCACGTCGCTTCCCAACTCCGCGGCTAGCTCGGCGAGCTTCGCCACGGAAAGGCCAAGGCGCCAAACGCGATTGGCGGCCACCAACGCGGCGGCAGCGTCGCTCGACGCGCCGCCCAAACCGGCGGCCGCTGGAATTCGTTTGGCCAATCGCAATCGCGCGCCACGACCCTCGCCGCATCGCCGGCGGAGCAAGTCCACCGCCTTGATGGCTAAGTTGTCCGCGTCCGCCGGCAACGCGCCCGGCGAATCCGACGCCCGATCGTTATCCTGCCTCACCCAGCCGCACGACAATTCAAGCCGCCCGGCGGGATCGTTTTCGACGGTGAGCGTATCGTATATGTCGACCGGAACCATGAGCGTTTCGATCTCATGGAAACCGTCGGTTCGTTTGGCCAAAACCTCGAAGAACAGGTTCAGTTTCGCCGGCGTCCAAACTTCGACGCCGCCGGCCACCTCGCGGACGAACATGATGAAAGAACTTCGGAAGCGGCCGCATCGCGAGGTACGTAACGCCTCGAAAACACGCGGCGAAATCATTCGTTGCAGTCTAACCGTTTATCTCTTGCGCCAAAAAAAATACCATCCCGTTGCGGTATTTTGCGCGGATTCTAATCGACTTCCGCCGATGCGTCAATCACATCGCGCTGCCACACTTGGAATCAGCAGCGACGCACGGCGGCCGCGTTTGCCAGCAGCGGCGCGGGCGTTATCATCAAGGCGTCCTTGTCGGGTTGGAATTCCTCGCGCGAAACCACGCAGGCGGCGGATTCCCGCAATCGCCAAATGGCGACTCGGCGGCCGCAGCACTGCCCTACTTGATGGAACCGCACGATGAAACTTGGTCTGATCAACTCCGCCTGGGTACAGGCAAACCGGCCCACTCTGTTCGGACTCGAACAAACGAAGCGCATCGGCTTCGACACGATCGACATTTTCGTCGACCCACTCGATATCGACGTCGTCGAACGCCGCCTCATCAAACGCGAGTGCGACCGCCTCGAATTGCCAATCGTGTCGATTGCTTGCGTGGCGGTCGGGTTGATCGATTTCAACCCCAGCGTCCGGCGGTTTCACTTCGACCGGGTGAAGGCCTATCTCGATCTGGCCTACGAATATGAAGCCCGCAACGTGCTGCTCGTGATCGGCGAGTACATCTGGAACCAAGAAGTGATTCCGCCGGCGGAGCAATGGCAAACGGGCGTGCGCCATTTGCAGACGCTGGGCGAGTACGCCGAGCGACTCGGCGTGGAGATCGCCATCGAACTCGAACCGTTCCACCTGTCGCTGGTCAAGGACGTCGACACGATGGTCCGATTCCTCGACGACGTAAACCGCCCGGCAGTGAAGGCGAACATCGACGTGTCGCACCTCGTGCTCTCCAAGGTCGAGCCCGAAGAGCTCGCCCGGCTCAAAGGCCGCGCGGCACACGTGCATATCAGCGACTGCGACGGCAAGGTCCACGGCGACCTCCCACCCGGTCGGGGCGTTGTGCCGTTCGAGCCATATCTCAAGGCGATCAAAGACCTCGACATCGACGGCACGATATCAATCGAACTCGAATACTCGCCCGACCCGGAGAAGATCGTCGAGTGGGTCGAAGAAGCTTATCGCGAAACGGACAAACGAATGCGGGCGGTGGGGCTGCGCGATTGACGGTGGAGTTGTTTTCGTGATCCCAGTCACGACGGCGAGTACCCCGGCGTTTGTTCCCGTCGGCGACGCGGTCGATTGGCTACAGCGTCATCGCAATGATCGCCACCCACTTGGCACCGGACGCACGAAGCCGCACATGTCTGTGCGGCAACGCCCGCTGGCCCCCGCATTGCGGTTGGACGGTGCGGCATAAATGGCCGAGCCGTCTGCGGTTGCATAGCGTGAACGAGTCGGCCGGCGAGGGGCATGACAATTGCTCTTCAATGCTGCCGAGCGATCCGGTTGGTACTGTCCCGCCAGATCAACACGTCGGCGCAAGTTGGCGGGCCGGCTAGGGTTCGGACGGGGCGGGAGAAATGAGGCGGGGAGGTGGACAGTCGGGAATGCTTGACGGGGCGCGTAAAATGGCGGGTTAATTGGTATCCGCCAGAGCTACCGCGCAGGCGTTCTCTGGAGCGTTCATTTCGCGCGTCACAATGGGCGGCGCGCGGTGGGTTTGCGGGCCGGCATTTCGCGTCCTGAGAGAAATGCTTGCAAATCGGCCACTGCTGGCGCAAAATCTGCTAAACTGGCATAGAATGCGCTCGATACTCTTTGCTAGGATGGGATGTTTTCCCATCGGCCGCCCCAACACCGTCGCTGCTAGGTAACCGTTATGTGCCAATCAATTGCGCTCCTCAATCGTACCTTAGAGGTTTATGGTGAGCAGGCGGAAGTCGAGTCGTGGAAGAAGGATCATGCCGACGCAATGCGGTGTTTTAACCTTCAGGACTTGATTTCCCAAGGTCTCTGGATGGCCGAGCGGCTCGATGCGCGATCAGACGACGGGCGCATCTCGGTTACGCTCGCCCTGGATTTGTGCCGCCTCTTGAAGCAGTGGTACAAGCATAGTACGTCGATTCTTGCCCAGGCTGCGATTCTGCGTGGTAAGGACTACGAAATCGACGGCTACGATGAGCTTAAATCTGAAGTTGATCGAATCGGATGTACACTGCGGTCACTTGACTCTGTCACCAAAGTCTTGGAAGATGTACGCCACAACCGTGGGGTGCTATTGGAGGACTTGGTGAATGAGGTATGCGATTCGGCTTCCGGACCAAACAGCGGCACACCTGCGAAAGGCTCCAAAAGGGTTCCTCGAAGCCCTTCACGAAAGTCTTGAGCCGCTCTGCGTAGACCCCGAGAAGGTCATGCGCAAACCGCCGTGTCCGCCGCATCCGCCTGTCGGCCATTTTTACTCTACTCGTTTTCCGTGGGATGGAAGCAACTACGCCGCATGGCTGTGCTTCGTATTTCACGATGAAAAATTCGAGCTTATCGTCAACAGCTTCGACATGTTTCCGTGCGTGCCGCTTGACGATGAGTCTTGAAGTTTCGGCTGTTGGCTACACGCGAGAGGTTGCGTCGAGTAGTTCGTCAATGCTCCAAACATGGCTCGCCAGCCCTGCGGCCATTGCCGGCGTCGTCTTGCCGAGCGTTTCGTGCTTGCGGGCGAAGTTGTACCAAGCGCAGAAGATCGCGACCATCGCCGCATGATGCTTGGCCGATTTCGAGTGGGCATTGGTCAGCCGCGTGAATCGCCGGACGTGCATTCTCACGCTCAGGTTCAACCGCTCCGAATAGCTCGTGCTGATGCGGTCGTCGTCCACAACGCCGAACCGCGGCACTTTCTCTATGCCTATTATCGTGGCCGGCGAGTATCGCGTTTCCGTCTGGCTGGATGCGTAGTCCTTGATGAGTTGGGCGAACGAGCAACGCGAGCCAAGGTGAAGCGGTACGGCGTGCGTATAAGTCCGCAGGCCGTCGCTCGTCACTTGCGTTGGCCCGACCGTGGCTTGATTCAGTCGCCCCAGGAACACGTCGCAAGTGTCCGCGTCGCGGTCCCCGACGGCGTAGGACAGAATCAGCTTGCTGTCGGCGTCGATGGCCAGCCACGTCCACGAGTCGCCGCAGTCCGGACTGTGGTTTCTGGCTTGGGCGGTCTTCTCTTTGGAATAGACAAAATCCCAAATTTCGTCTAATTCAATAAATTTCGCTTGAACGCCGCGGACGGCACGGAGCAAGAATTTCTCGCATTGCTCGCCGACGTAGAGAACCAAGTCGCAAATCGTGTCCCGCTTGATGCCGGTAATCCGTTCGCAAGCCCGGATGCTCATGCCTTCCAAGAGCATACCGAGGATTCGGACGGCTTCGGCCGGGTCGATCCGCATATCGCCGAGCGGGCGAACGTGGTCGGCGCGGGTGACGGTCTGGCCGCAGTCGGCGCACTTCCATCGCTGCTGGCCTTTGCGGTCGCGGCCGTGCTTCACGAGGCGATTGTGGGGACAGGCGGGCGCTATCATGGCGGAATCGCTTTCGGCTGCGACTCTCGCTAGAATGGCTTTGTTGGAATCAGCCTAGCGAGAGCCTGGTTGTTTCTCGCCCCGGTCGTGTGACTAGCACGGCCGGGGTTTTTTGTTGGGCTTGCTTGCCAACACTGATTGCATTATAGTTAATCAATCCGTCTGGTCAACATGATTCAATAATAAATTTTCAATCGGTGCGGTATGGCGAAGAAACGCGGAGGAAAACGCGAAGGGGCCGGGCGCAAGCCGAACCCGGAAGGTCGGGCCGTAACCGTGGCCGTGAGCGTGCCAGAGCCGCTTTTGGCGCGTCTGGACACGCTTGCCGAGCAAAATGCGTGGAGTCGGTCTGAGGCCGTGAAACGCGCGATTCAGTCGCTACTTGGCGACCAGAAGCGCAGCGCGAAAACCTAGCGGAGAGAGGGGGAATCGAACCCGTCCGTAAAGACCCTACGGCAGCTTATAAGGCTGCTGCGCCGCCAAGGCGCGGACCGCTCTCCGGGTAGCGGCAAATAGAGTTTTTTAGAAGCTCGGAGTCATGGAGGGTTAGACACAAACTGCAACGGCGAGTTCGCGCGATATGTCAACCGGAAACCAAGAGTTTGATAGCGGCTCCGGCGAACACGCCACCCAGCCCGATCCAAAATATCGCCGGGATGAATTCTTCCGTTGTCGCCCAATTCTGTTTTACAAGTTTCTTGCCGCCCAAGTAGAACGCCAAGCAACCTCCAAAGGCAAACGCGATCGCAGCGTAGACGTTCTCCGATTCTTCGTGCTGGCCGCGATCCGACACCCGATTGTCAGGGTGACTATCGTAGTTGCGACCATCGGCCCGCTGGCGTACTGGCTGCTTGGATTCGTTGCTGACAACCCGGACAAGGCCGTCGCGGTACTGACGGTGGCCCTTACTCTCGTCGCAATTGTCCAGTGGTGGACGAGCCATAGGCAGTTCCAGCAAGCAAAGGTTGCCGCCGGCCAAACCGACAGAATGATCGGACAGATGATGCTCGAACAGCGGGCATGGTTGAGCATTGGCCCTCCCACCTCGCTCACCTGGAAGGAAAACGGCGTCTCGTGCGTGATCGCAATAAAGAACTCTGGGCATACCCCAGCGAGAATCGCTTACGAACTTACTTACTTCCATGTGGGGCAAGCGGGCGTGAACGGCGTCGAATACTTCAACAATATGTTTGCCGATCTCACGCAAACAGCCCCGAAAAACATGACGATTGCGCCGGGCGGCGAAATGACCCTGTATTTCGACCCAGCCCATGTCGATATCGCCATGATCCCAAAAATAAAGGCCGGGTATGAGCGGCTTTTTGCTATCTGTCGCGTTGCGTATGTCGATGTTTTTGGGGTAATCCGAGTCTCGCAAACCTGCGGAGATTATAACCACGTTTTCTGTGAGTTCTGGAATTACAGCGAACTCAACCACATGGACTAAGCAGGCCAGCAGCGCTACGGCAACCACCGCTCCCCGCCCCGTCGATACCCGCCCTCGCGTAGCTCCCTCGCCACGTGGTTCCGCAGCCCGCGTCCCTTCATCGTCGTGCGATACCCGGCTTCGACGACCGCCACGGCAACTTCCGTCACCGTCATGGGCTTCACCAGCACGTCGCCAATGTACTCCCGCAGTGGCCGGCTTTCGCCTTCGGTCCCCAGGTCCGCACGGGCATAGACGGCCCGCTCGCGTAGCGTCGCCTTCCGCAACCGCTTGACCAAGCCCCTCTCCCGCAGACGCGATAGGTGGCTGTCGATGGACCGCTTGCGCCAGACGCGGCCAGGGTCCATCGCTTCCAAGCCGGCGAGAATGTCCGCCGTCGTAAACGTCCGATCCGACGGGATGACGGATTCGATGGCCGCGCTGATCTTCCGATAGCGCGACGATACCTTGCCGAGCAAGTCTTGCTCTAGCTTGGCGATTTGCACCAGCGTTGCTTCGTAGTCGGCGCGCGCAGCGGCGACGATCTTGTCGCGCTTGCCGCGGGCCAACGCACGCAGTTGATTGAATTCTCGCATGGCTCATCGTAGGTCGCTCCCGCGCTGTGGCAACTTCCCGGCGATCTGTGTTGATCTGCGGGGACAGTACCATCCGGTTGGGTCGCGTTTTCGGCCCAAGGGTTGCCCGGACTGGTGTCGAATCGGACACGAGGTTCGTTCCCGCAATCAGAGCCTTAGCAGGCAAGTGGGAGCGCAGAATATAGGAGCAACGATCATGGCCGAGAATGACGATCTCTTTGAGTTGACCCCCTTCGAGCGGACGATCAAGTCCGACAAACGCTGGAAGTGGGTCTGGGATGATGCGACCAATACGCTGGCCGGCTACGTCCGGCATAGCAACGGCTACACGGAGATGAGGAACCGGAACGGAAAGATCGTATACACGGACGAGATTCCTATTCATCCGTCCCTGATTAGCCCGATCGATTTCGTCGGCGCCGGGCCGTTATATGCGGCATTCCGCCCTCTGTTGGGACGGGGAGTGGTGCGTCTGTCCGGGATGATTGCGCGTGCCGGCGCCCGCCGAGCCGTGGCGAATGCCGCCATTGCCGAGTTGAGGGCGGGATTGATGAAACCGCTGCTGGCCGGTGGCCTGCGGTATCGGCTGATCGACGCGATTTCGCGACAATTCCCGACGTACAAGGCCACGGTCATTGGTCTGTGCAAGTTGCTCAACGACGGAAAACTGTGGAAGATTGCCCAGTCGCTGGGGATCGACCTGTCCAAGATCGCTAGAATGTAATCGCAATCCCGTCGGGACGACTGTGCGTGTCCTGTCCGAGCGGAGGTGTTATTGGTTGAACAGGAATGCCCGCCTGTTGAAGAGCGCTCATGTTGGATCGTAAGCGCAGAGTGACAATGCTGGCTTGCCCGGCAGTACAAAGTGCCGTCGGGTAATTCATTCTCGAATCGCTGGTAAACGGCGTCAGCGATGGTGCGTCGATCACACCCGGTGGAAGAGTTCCACGCTGCTGGACGAGACGAAGGGTCGCACACGGCGCGACACGATTGGCTTGGTGTTGCGGTGGTAATTAGGCCACGGAGTTGTTAGGCGCGTAGGTCAGGGCAAGCGGCCAAAACGCCAACCATCCTGGTTCCCCCGCAATCCGCGACGCCCTGACGTGGCTCGCGAGTCGACGACGGTAAATCCGCCGGGTGCCACTGGCTCTGCCAGTGCCAAGCCGAAAACTCGCTCTCAAGTCACATTGGACCGCGCGTCGATCGCGCAACGGCTCCGGTCCCGACACCGCAAAAAAATCGTTCTCGCTCCTGCTACGCCGTCCCGACGTCGAGATCACTCCAATGCCTCGGAATTCAATTGTTGCAATTCGATCTTGTTGCCCAGCAAGAATTCGCGAACGATCTTGCGATGCTCGTCCGATTCGACATAGACGATCGCGTGCCAAATCGGCATCACTCCCTTGAACAGGCAAAACACGGACTCCGCCTCATAGGCAACCTTGATCTTCGCTGCTCGAATCGTGCGGTCAAGCTTGAGGTTAGGCGCCTTCGCCGAATAGCTGTCATCGCCGAAATGATAATGCACCGTGAACGGGGCATGTTTGACCGTGCGATCGATGGCGCGGTCCACGTTTCGGCGGATTTGCGGAATCGTAAACGACTGGCGAATCGAATCGCTATGCCGCTTCACCATGTTCTCCACCAGATCGGTTCCCCAGCCAAGACGCGCGACGAAAACACAGCCGAAGGCGGCTGCCAATAGAATCAGGCCCACGCACAAACCGGTGGCGCCCTCCGCAGCAGCCTTCATCGCGAGAAGCGAGGCCAGCAGTGCGCCAATTGGCGCGGCGAAAGGTAGGAGTCTTTCCCTGAGGCGGCGCAGTCCCATAACGGCTTCTAGCCGATCCTCGAACGCCTGGCTCCTGCAAATGCAGATCCGTTGCAGGATTGGCCTCGCCAACTCCAATTCCATCCGACTGACGGTATGCGAGTACGATTGTCCTTGCGATGACAAACTATTGACTCCGACAACCTGCGCATTACGTTCAAAAGCAACGTGCCCGTGCGGCACGCCCTGCCTTGCCGGCTCTCCCAACTGCTTAGCGCCTCGCAGTCCCGTGAAGCTGCAACATTTCGGCAATCAGAGGTTCCATCTCTTGCCAAATCGGCGAGTAAAACGTAAGCATCCGCGACCTTGCCTGGTCGCGTCCCGACTTGGATGTCCAGTCGATGTAGGCTTGCCGTTCGGAGAACCAGAAGTATCGATGTCGTTCGATGTTTTCCTCGCCTAAGAGACTGGGCACGTTGTGGAGCATTTCCACCTCGGCATCCAGCCACTCGCGATCGTCGGAATGCGCAGCCTCTTTCAAGATAATGAACCCCAAATGCAGTAGTCGTGCATAGCGGACATCAAGTTCGTTCATGGCGTTCACCTTTTGAGAAAGACATACGCTGGCAGCTTGTCGATTCCAGCACGGCGAGCGTTTTCCACACGCGTCATCCAATCCTGGATAACCATCTTGACGCCATCCTGCTCGATGATGATGGGCGCGTATTTGTTCCAGTCAAATGGGCCGTGTCGCAATAGCTTTTCTGGATCCGCGAAGTCCCGAGTTGCTGGCGGAGTCAACTTCGAGATATCGACATCTCGCAACTGCATCGCGGGCGTACTCCGGAATTGAAACTCAATCCGCGGCTACGCGCCGCAACTTCATTGTACTTGCCAATTCAATCATGCTTCGGCATATTCCCCCGACTTCACGTCGTCCGCCGGGTGCCACTCACCTATGCCAGTGCCGAGCCGCAAGCTCGCTCTCAAGTCACGTTTGACCGCGCGTCGATCGCGCAACGACTCGGTTCCGATTCGGAAAAACATCGTTCTCTCTTGTGCTACGCCGTCCCGTCGGCAACATCTCCCAATTTGCCGCCAACGACCGACGCCAACGACCCTGGACACTTACGCCCCGCGTCGCTCCCGCGAAAAAAAACGCGAGTAATGCTCACAAATTCCCTCTTCTGAGCGGTGCGATCCAGCAACGAGCGACATCAAAGCGCGCACCATCCACGCGGCCGGCGCGTCGCCGAACCAAAAAAAACTCATCACACAACGCGCGTCCCCAAAGCCAACGTCGCAGCCGTCGCCGTTCGCCGGCGCAGAATTCACGCTCGCCCGGCCTTGGAGGCACGACGCCAACCTACCAAAGCCGTGGCCTACTTTCCACCAAAAAAAAGACCACCTGCCCGCGGCAAGAAAACGGGCAAGTAAACGACTCCCGTCCCCGTTTTCGGCTCGAACATCATCGACCTGGCATTCGACCAGCAGGGCGACTTGCTCGTCTTGCAAGTTTCCAGCAACGGTTTGTCATCCGCGACGGGCCCCGGGCCGGGCTTGCTGCTGAAGATCGACACGGCGACCGGCGACCGCACGACCATAGCCAGCGAAGGACTCGTGTTTCCTGGAGCCGTGGCCGTCGGCCCGGACGGAACGTTGTTCGTTTCGAACCACAGCAACGCCTCCAGCGGCGGACAAGTTCTGAGCATCAGGCAAGTGCCGGAGCCGTCGTCGTGGTTGCTCGCCGCATTTGGCGTGGTTCTTGCCGCGTTGAACCGCTACCGCTCAACCGCGTCGGCGAACCGACGTTTGGCGCTTTGAGCGTTACCCCCGTGCGAGGCGTTCAAATGCAGCGGACGGATTATCGCAAACACCCATAGGCGTTAGCATGGGGGTGTTGTGGATGGTCCTTCGGCGAGCCAAACGCATTCCGACGAAAAGTTTTGCGTCGCACGCCAATGGCCTTCACCACTCGCCCGTCTTTGTGAGCCGAAAAGGGAAACTTCGCGTTGGGTCGCGTCCGAGATTTGCGGCAATGTCCTCCATACTTTGTGAGTCGCGCCGATGACTAAGCGAGCCGACATTCGTCACAACCCCGCCGTGCTCCAGGCCAGGCTCTCCGTCAAGACGACGGTGCCCAAGCACAATCTTCGGCTGGAGCACCTGGAACCGCGACACCTGCTGTCTGTCGCGGTGTCGTTCACCGGCGATCGAGCGGCGCCATTTGCTGCCGGCGCGCCACCGGATCTGGTGCATGAGATCCGTGGCGTCGCGTGGAACGACGTCAACGGCGACCAATTGCATGACGCCTACGAATCGCCGCTGGCCGGCCGCGTGGTCTACCTTGACGCAAACCAAAACGGCCGTTTGGACCTCGGCGAAACCAGCACTACGACCTTCGCCGACGACCCGGCCACAACCGATATCGACGAAGCCGGTACGTTCGCTTTCCTGGGTCTTGCTGCCGGAGTGTATTACGTGTGAGAGGCCGTGCCTTCCGGTTGGGAAGTCACGACGCCTCAGAGGTTGTGAAAGAATCGAACATGAACAAGTCCAACCGCAACCTGTAGGGTGCTCTGTGAGCACCTTGGCACAACGCTTTGTGGTGCTCACAGAGCACCCTACATTCATTCACAACCTCTCAGGAGTCCCACGTCGTCGTGCTCGGTGGCGATGGGTTGACGCGAAGACTTCAATTCGGGATCGGACTGCGTATGGGGCTCGACAATCAAT
>JBBDYI010000218.1:0-2981 GCA_040901705.1 Pirellulales bacterium
GGGTGCGCCCGGCATGAACTTCATTACGATTAGCGGTCGAACCTTGGTCAACGTCCTCGAACCGGGCGAAATCTCGCCGGACGAGCTCCGCGCCGCCGGCGTCGCCGACGACAGCGTCGTTCGCGTCAATCGCCAGGGCGACATCGAAGTCCGCCGGCGAGCGGAATGGGACGTCATCGGGGGGTTGATCGGCGATTTCGAGAACCGCCTCAAGCACGCCACCGGCATGGAATGGGCACCGGACTGAGGCCGCGCCGGATTTCATCGGGCGTCGATTTGAAGTGAGACCGCCCGGCCCGCCGCCTTGCCGCCGCGAATCTGTGCCCGTTCGCGCATGGCGAACGCGGGGCGAAGCGCCGGCCGCTGCTGCCGAGCTAACCACCGTCGAGCTTACCACCGTTGCGGATGGTCTTACTACCATTGCGGCCGGCTTGCTGGCTGTGCCGCGCGTCGCGGTGTTGTGGCAGGATGTTCTGGCGGCCCGTCCATCTCAGCTCGCCCTGGCAATCTCTCGCCAAGTTTTGCGGAATACGTGGCGGCGCGATCTACGAAAAGAATCTGGAATTTGGTCGTGAACGCGATACCGCTCTCGGGGGCACTCAGCGATCGGTCCGTTCTCGTGTCGGCCGCGCCACCATTTGGGAAATCTCGCACATCTTCGGCAGCGGGAGTGGATGGGGAATTTTCCGTCCCGATTACAGAGAAATCGGTCTATTGCCAGAGGGACATCCGGTCGATAGGATCGACTTTCCATGAGCGATGGGTTTCGGCCCGTCGATCGGCCTTCGCAGGTACCTGCCCCACCTGCGGAGGCTTTTTTTCGCTCTGGCTCGCTTTAGTCGCCGCCGCTTTGAGCCGGACGCTTCAGGGCGTAGCGGCGAATTTTGCGGTCGAGCGTCGAGCGTTCGATCTTGAGAATCAACGCCGCTTGCGTCTTGTTCCAGCCGGTCGATTCGAGCGTGCCGCGAATGTGCCGGGCTTCCATTTCTTCCAGCGACGTGGGAATGAACTGCCCGCGGGGCATGCTGATGTCGGCCGTGTCGCCGGCCGTGGCCAGTTGCGAGAGCATCAGGTCGGTGTGCTCGATGAACGGGCCGCGGCTGAGGACGACCGCCCGTTCGACGACGTTCTTCAGTTCGCGGACGTTGCCGGGCCAGCGATAGCGCTGCATCTCTTCGATGGCGTGCGGCGCGTAGCCGCGAATCTTGCGGCCGGTCTCTTCGATGAACTTTTGCAGGAAGTAGTTGGCCAACTCGACGATGTCCTCGGGCCGCTTTCGCAGCGGCGGCACCAACATCTCGACGACGCGGAGGCGGAAATAGAGGTCGCGGCGAAAGAGTTTATCGGCGACGTCTTTTTCGAGATCGCGGTTCGTGGCCGCGATCACCCGCACGTCGACGCGGATCGACTCGGCCCCGCCGACGCGCTCGAACGGATGGCCTTCGAGCACACGGAGAAACTTTGCTTGAATCGAAGGGCTCATCTCGCCGATTTCGTCGAGCATCAGCGTGCCGCCGTGCGATTGCTCGAACTTGCCGATCTTGCGGACGGTCGCGCCGGTGAAAGCGCCGCGCTCGTGGCCGAACAGTTCGCTCTCGAGCAGCGTTTCGGTGAGCGCCGCGCAATTCAGACAGATGAACGGACCTTTCCGCCGCGGACTGGAGAAGTGGACCGCCCGCGCGACCAACTCCTTGCCGACGCCGCTCTCGCCGCGAATCAGCACGGTCGCGCGGCTCGGCGCGGCCCGGGCAATTTCCTGAGCGACACCGACCATCGCCTGGCTGGAGCCGACGATTTCGCTTTGCAGACCGAGCCGTTCGAGCAACTGAACGTTTTCTTGCCGCACGTGATCGAGGTCTTCGGCCAATTCTTTCCGGCGGCTGACGTTGTCGAGCGCCACGGCGACCGTATCGGCCACGGCCAACGTGAATTCGAGATCGTCGGGGTCGGGCTGGCGATTGGTCTCGGTCGAGTACAGGTGAACGAGTCCGAGCACCGTGTTCTCGTGACGAATCGGCGCGCAGATGATGCTCGTGGCCAGAATCTCGCCCTGGCTGTCGCGCATGCCGATCTTGCTGTCGCCGACGATGTTGCGCGCCAGCACCGCTTCGCCTTCGCGGAGGACCGTGGTGACGAGAAAATCGCTGGGACGGTGATACGAATGGGCCGAATCGCTGCGCGAGGCGGCGACTTGCAGGTCGGCGGCGGCGGGCGGCGAGTCGGCCGAGTACTTGCCGTCGCGGGGCAACAGCAGCAGCGCGCCCGCGTCGACGTGCGTTTCCTCGAACAGCCGAGTGAGCGCCAGATTGACCATCGCGTCGAGGTCTTCCGAGCGCGCCAAATCGAACGCCAGCCGACAAAGCTTCGCTGCCGCTCGGCCGACCTTAGGCGTGCTTTCCGCCCCAGGCTCGTCGACGAGTTTATCGTCCGCGGCCAGGAACTTCGTCTCGCCGCGGCGATGCGTGATCAACGCGGCATCCGGTCCGTCGTCGGCAAGCACGTGTTCTGGATCGTACGCCCGCGACGGTGCGACGACCGTGTCGCCCATCGCCGCCGCCCGCCGGAACACCGCGCTCGAATCGGGCAGCGCCGCCGCCAGATCGACGACGAACGCCATTTGGGCCTGGCCAATGCGAACGATGTTGCCCGGCCGCAAGGAGTGGTCGCCGTGGACCTGGTCGTGGCCGACGAACGTCCCGTTGCGGCTGTCCAGGTCGCGGATCGTCCACTGATCGCCGGAAATGAAAATCTGGGCGTGTTCGCGGCTCGCCCGGTCGTCCTTGATGACGATCTGGTTCGTCGGCGCACGACCGATCGTAACCACCTCGCCGGGGGCGAGGCGGTAGACGTCGGTCCATTTGGCGCCTTCGCGGATGATGAGATAAGCGATCAAGGGCAGGTCGTGGACAGGGGACAGGAGACAGGGGACAGGAGACAGGAGACAGGAGACAGGAGACAGGAGACAGGAGACAGGAGACAGG
>JBBDYI010000219.1:0-2958 GCA_040901705.1 Pirellulales bacterium
TTCACCGCGGACGCCGGGGTCAACATTGCAGCCGAAGTGCCCGAGCCGGTGACGGCGACGCTGTTACTGTTGGGAACTTTGCTGACCGGTGCTGCCCTGCGACGCCGCGCCTAGAACCGATCGAGCGAATCGATCCAGCGGGCCAATTGTTCTCGCTCCGCCGCAGAGAGATCGCCGTCCGGGTTGGCGATGGTCGCGGCCGTGACGGGATAGCCGGCGTCGCTGAGCTTCTTGAGGCCCAATTGCGCCTGCGCGAGCCGGCTCGAGTCGGTGGGCAGGCCCGCGAAGATAGCTAGCCGCGCAGTCGGCTGTGCATTTGGCGGATCGACCGTGCGCGGCAGCGCTGCAGCCGTCGTGGCCACGCCGTTGAACAGGTCGCGGCTCACGAGCGCCAGAAGATAGGCCATCGCCCCGCCACCTTCTTGGCCAAAGACGACGACGCGTCGCGGATCGACCCGATAATCGGCGACCACGCGCTCGCTCAACCGACGGAGATACTCGAGCTCCGTTCGCTCCCAGCGGCTCGCGTCGGAGGAGGATGGTGCGACCAGGAGCAGCCCATCGCGGTCGCAGATCGACTGCCATTCGTGGAATAGTTCTTCGCTGGGCGGCTCGCCGGGCGCATGCAGCCAAAGGAGCACGCCGGCCGGCCGGCCCGCCGCGAGGGAGGGTGGTACGTAGATGCGGCACGTCTCAGGGAACTCGGCCAGCTTCAGGTCCTGTAGTTTCATTTCCAGAAGCGCGGCGTCTTTTTTCGCATCGGCAGCGGCCCCGACCGGCGCTGCATAAGCCGGCGGCAAATCGCCTGCAATGCTGGTCGGCAGCCGGTCGGTATTAAGCGACAGGTCGATCGGTTTTCCATTGCGCACCAACCGCACGGCCACGTCGGCGGCTGGCATGACGTTGTTCATCGCGTCGATGGCCGCTTTGATGTTGTTGGTTTCGGAATCGTCGATCTTCACGATCCGGTCGCCGGGCTGGATGCCGGCCGCGGCTGCCGGGCTGCCCGGATAAACCATCCGCACGACAACGCCCGCGTTGGAATCGACTTCTTGTTTGTCGTCCTTCTTTCCGGCCGCCTTTTCGGGCTCGGTCTCGGAGCGGAGCGGCAGGATGCCGAGGAATGCATGCCGGAATGGCTCGAGCTCGCCGACCAGTTCGATCGTTTGCTTTAATTCCTGTTCGCCGCGCTTGGCGGTGACGCGGACTTTGTCCCCGGCGTATTTGGTGCCGAGCGCGAACCGCAGATCGGTCTGGGTGCGAATCGTTCGGCCGTCGATTTCGGTGACCTGATCGCCTTTTTTGAATCCCGCTTTGCCGGCAGGAGACGTCGGCAACACGGTGGCAAACTCGGCGGGCGAGTCGTGCGCATTTTCGGCCGCGAGGCCGATCCCCATCACGCCTGCGCGCTGATCGTGACCCTGCTTCATCCGCTCGAGCGGTGCGTCGAGCGACGCGAGCGGCACGGCGAAGCCGATGCCCGAGTCGTACCACTCGGCCCCGGCGATTTCGCTCGTCGACTGCGGCGCGATCGGCACGACGACGCCGTACACGCGGCCGCGAATGTCCACCAGTGGCCCGCCGTAGTTTGCCGTCGACACGTCGGCGTCGGTCTGCATCACTTTGCCGAACATGCGGTCGAGCGCGCTGACGATGCCGACGGAAATGTTGGGGCGGTCGGCGCGAAACGTGCGACCGACGGCGATCGCCCACTGCCCGACGCGAATCTCGTCGGCCGGCACCAATTCCGGTACCGCGAGACCGCTCACGCCTTGCGCCTTGACGAGCACCAACATGCGGCTGTGATCCTTCGCCACGAGTTCGGCCGGCGCCTGTTCCCCCGATGCAAATGTGACCAGGATCGACGCGGGCTGCTGCACGAAGTTAAGCGCACTCGAGACGATCCAGCCGTCGGGCGAGATCACCAGCCCGGTGGTCGGGCCGTCGGGGAGCAACGTGCGGTCGACTTCCTCCAGGCCGCCGATCGTGCGAATCTGCACCACGGAGTCGGCCACGCGGGCCACGGCGGCGCGAATCGCCGACTCCTCGGTGGAGGCAAGCGAGGTCGATTGCACTTGCTGCGCGACGACGGCCGTTGCCGTCGCGATCACGCCGGCCAGCGACAGGGCCAAGAATTGCATCCGTTTGCCCATGGCGCTACTCCTCCGTCGTCGATTCAACAGCCGCGGGGGCAACGAGCGTGAATTCGAGCAGCGCTTCGTCGCGGAGCACGGAAACTCGGAGCGTCGCGTCGCGCTCGAGCCGTTCGATGATCGTATCCGCCTGTCGGCGCGACGTGACGACGTGTGAATCGAGCATCACAATCAGATCGTCCGGCCGGAGCCCGGCTTTGGCGGCCGGAGAATCGGGTAACACGCCGTCGACGTAGGGCGGCGTGCGGGTGACGACGTCGGGCACCAGCACGATGCCCAAGGCGGCGAGCGAGAGCGGATGGTCCGGTCGGTCGGCATCGGTGAGCGGCCGCGGTGTGAAGTCACCCGCTCGGATCGAGTCGACCGTCGAAGCGAACGCGGCGACTGGCAGGGCGTAGTTGAGCCAGGTGCCGGTCAGCTCGCTCCGCAGCTCCTTGCCGAGCATGCCGACGAGTCGGCCTTGCCCGTCGACGAGCGCGCCGCCGGAAGCCCCCGGATTGTTGGTGGCGGCGTCGACGACGTAGACGTCGCCGCGATAGTTCGTGCTGAACCCGCCGCGGCGGGCCTCGAGCGGCGCGACCGCCGACACGTAGCCTTGCAGCATACTCACCGGCTCGTCGCCGGTGGCGATGCCGAACAGATTGCTAAATGCCAACACGCGCGTACCGACGTCGGCGGCGGGCGATTCGTGCAAATCGAAGTGGGCGAGCTGCTCGTGTCCGAGATCGATACGGCCGGGGTCGATCTTGAGCACGGCGACTTCCGTGAGCGTATCGGCGCCCACGAGCTCGGCCGTGAACCGGCG
>JBBDYI010000220.1:0-6179 GCA_040901705.1 Pirellulales bacterium
TTTCAGCGATCATCCTAATTGTCGCTAAAGGGCAGAGCTAATTGACGCCGAACACCGCCAGATCGACTTGCTCGAACGCCACTTCCTCGAACGTGCTCGCGTAGAGCTTGCGCAGCTCTTTCACGCCTATCGCCTTGCGGCCATACGATTGAATCGCCACAACGTCGTCCGACTCGGCATAACAGGCCAACACGCCGTCGACGTCACCGCGCTTTAGCCCGTCGACCAGCCGCTTGAGCGTTTGCTTCAGCTCCGCGTCCGCGACCTTCGCCGCCTCATCCTCTGCGGCCAAAAGGTCAACCGCGGGACAAACGGCAACCGCGGCCACGATCGCCAATCGCCACATAATCGCATGGACCATTACCGTATTCCTCAACAAGGAGTTACACAGTGGCGTTCGCGGACGAACCAAAGAACCGGACGAAAGACCGCGCGACGAAACAAAGATTCCCTTCCCCAATATTTCGCGCCGCCGTGTTGCGGGGCCAAAAAAACACGAGCAATGTTAAATAATTCCCCCTCCTGAGGTATTCAGCGTCCGATTCCGTCGTGTCTCCAATTTCAAATCTCCAATCCAGCACTTCCTACCACAAACACTGGCCCAATTTCCAGTAAAAAATCCAAACCATTTAGCCCCCGGTAAACACACCGGGGGCAATCCCCGTTCAATCATCGCGCAACATTCGCTCGGCAATATCGGCGGCCATCGGTTCGAGCTTCACGCCCTGCAGGTTGCACATCGCGGCCACCGCCACGCCATCGTCGGGCAGCAACAGCAGGAACGTCGACGTGCCGGCTTGGCCGCCGCCGTGGGACACGGCGCGGTGGCCGCCGACTTCGCCGATCCGCCAGCCGAGGCCGTAGCCGGTTTCCTTGCCGTCTTTCGTCTTCTGGCTGGTCCAGGCGGCGGCGAGCATTTCGTCTTTGAGCAGCTTGCGGGCGTTCATCGCCAGGGCGAACCGCACCAGGTCCGGCGCGGTCGACAGCAGCCCGCCACCGGGTATTTTGCTGCTGGTGTCGTGTAGCGGGGCGTTGTAGAGATCGCCGGCCTTGCGGCGGTTGCCCGCGGGGAGCGTTTCAATATCCTTCGCCGACTGCCGCAGGTAACCGCGGACGCGGCCGGGAATGATCGCTTGCTGATCGTCTTGGCGCGTATCGTTCATGCCGGCCGGCTTGAAGACGTTCTCGCTCAACAGATCGATGAACTCAGAGGTTGTGAAAGAATCGAACATGAACAAGTCCAACCGCAACCTGTAGGGTGCTCTGTGAGCACCTTGGCACAACGCTTTGTGGTGCTCACAGAGCACCCTACATTCATTCACAACCTCTCACGCTTCGCCGCCCCTTCGGCGACCATGCCGAGCAAGTTGAAGCCGAACGACGTGTAGTGGAATTCCGTGCCCGGCTCGTGGAGCAACGGACCGTCGGCGAAGATCGGCAGGGCCGACTTGAGCGCGTAGAAATGCCGCGTCTCGTACTGTTCGCTCGGGCCGTTATAGTGCCGCACGCCGCCGAGATGGCCGAGCAGTTGCCGCGACGTAACCGGCCATTTTTTCGCGGGAAACTCCGAGCAGTAGGCCTGCACCGGGGCGTCGAGATCGAGCTTGCCGGCCTCGGCCAGTTGCAGCACAACGGCCGACGTCATTGGCTTGGCGATCGACGCCGTGCGATAGAGCGAGTCGGCGCGAGCGGGCACGGAATTCTCGACGTCGGCGTGGCCGAACCCGTTGGCGTAGCGAAGTTCGCCGTCGACCGCCACGGCAATGGAAATCGCCGGAACGCCGACTCGCGACATTTCCTCGCTGACGCGGGCTTCGACCTGTTCGGCCAGCGGAGCGGGCAGCTTGGCGATCGTTTCGGCGCTGGCCCACCGCGCGGCGAAGAGAATACAAACAGCGACGGCAAAGCGTCCGATCGCGGGGCGAGCTTTCAGCAAATTCATTGGCGATCGCGATCCAAAAAGTGGCAATGCTGATCCGAACGCCCGGCGACGGAAGTTGGCTAGCTCATCACTACTGCGCCGACCGCCACATCAAGTAGCAGTGACGAGGAGCGGGCGTTTGGCTCTTCCGCCTTGCGCGGGAAATGGCCGAGAATCACGTCGGCGACGACGGCCTGGCCGCGATGGATGTAGTGGACGCCCAAAGCCAGCCGCGAACCGAGATCTTCGGCGGCCGTGCGGGCGAGCGGGCCGAAGTCGAACGAGCGCAATGGAAGAAGATCCTGCGGGCCGCTGGGGTTGCCGGGTTCGATGGTGTCGGGCTGCGGGGCTGCGGGAGTCGGCGGCAGTGCGACGTTTGGCCCGTAGGACGAATAGCCTTTCCAAGCGACGGCGAGCAGCGCGGCGGCCACGGCGATCGAAATCCAACGGACGGAGCTTGATCGCCAATGAGCCGGCCACCACGAGCGACGCGGCGCGGTCGAAGCCGACGCCGCGGCGGCGCGAACGAGCACGCGGTCGACGAGATCGACTTCCAAGTTCGAAACGGACCAGTCGCGAACCGTGTCGAACAGGCCGGCCTGCGTGTCGAGCACCTCGCGGCACGTCGGGCACGCGGCGGCGTGATCGGCGAGCGCGACGTCTTCCTCGGGAAGTTGCCGCTCGTCGAGCAGATGCTGCAATCGGTCTTCGAACGCTTCACACCGCATGGCTGGTTTCCTCGACGATTCCCCGTGACCGTAAATAGTCGATCAATTCGCGTCGTGCCCGATGTATCCAGGTCTTCACCGTCCCGAGCGGACAGTTCATCGACTCGGCGATGTCGCCGTAACTCAATTCGTGTTGGTGAAACATCAAAAACGCCTGCCGATATTCGTCGCGAATGTCGGCCAGACCGAGCGAAACTTCTTCGGCCAATGCCTGATGATCCTGGTCTTCCGCGTCGTAACCCCGGGCCGGCACATCGGCCACGATCGGCGAGGTGTCTGGCCGCCGCTTGCGCGTGGCGAGCAGCGTCCGGCAGCGATTCCCGGCGATGGCCAGCAGCCAAGGCTCGAACGCGCGGGCGTTATCCCACCGCTCGAGGCTGCGCAGCACGCGGACGAACGTTTCTTGTGCCATGTCCTCGGCGTCCTGGCGATCTGCGAGCATCCGATAGCAGAGGCCAAACACCTGGCCCTGATATCGGCGCACGAGGTCAGCCATCGCGGCCTGATCGCCGGCGAGGCATTGCTCGACAACTTCTACAACGTCTTCCGGCACTGACGCGGTTTCCTTCGAGGTGCCTTGCTCGCCGCTCATAGAACCATACTCGCGCGGATGGGGGACGGTTTCAACCTGGTTATGCTTGATTCTGGGCGACGAGCGTGGCCGGGTAAACAGCGGTTTTTTCCCCGCGAGGGATGGGGCGAGGGCTAAACGGGCGATTTATTTCTTAAACATCTTTCGCAGCATTTCGTTCGCAGCGTCGCGGGTGTCTTTGGGGGCGGTTTTGTCTTCTTCCTTCTTCGGTAGTTTGCCGAATTTCTTGCCGCCGCTCTTTTTGAGTTCCTTGGCCTCGCGGGCGGCTTCGGCGGCCTCTTTTTCGGCGTCGACCGCGGACGTAATTTCGTTCAAGTCGAACTGCCTGCTGCGGGGGGCCTCGTCGGCCTCGTCCTCGTCGTCCGACAGCAACGAATCGATATCGAGTTCTTTGTCGGCCTTCTTGACCAGCCGGGCGGCGGCATCGCGGACATCCTTGACCTTTTCCGCCCTTTGCCCGCCGACCTCGTATTCGATCATCACCTCGAATTCGAGCGGACCGACGCGGAGCTTGTCGCCGGAGTTGAGTTTCGTCTCGCTGGCAATCTGCTGGCCGTTGACGAACGTGCCCGTTTCGCTGCCGAGGTCTTTGGCCCAAAAGCCGCCGTCGCGGCGCGTGAGCTGGCAATGCTTCGCCGCGATGGCGTCGCTGCCGGGCCGCAACTGGCAATCGGCGTCGCGGCCGATCAAGAACTTTTCGAGCGCGATCGGCAGTTCCTTGCCGGCGCTCTTGCTGTTGAGCACTTTGAGCTTGGTCTTCATGGCTTGCTTCGCCGGTTCGATGGTGTTTCGGTGGTGCCCGATCGGACGCCGAGAATGCCGAGGGATCGCTATATTTCAATGTAATCGGCGCTGTGCCACGGGGAAATCCCTCTGCTGCAACGCGGCCGGCTGAAATGCGGTCGCAGGGCGATTATCGCCGCCGCAGCCAGCTTTCGGCCGCGAACTTGTCGGTAGTGGCGCGCTGGGCGTCGGCCAAGTCGCCTGGCGAGTGCCGATCGGCGACCAGCCGCAGCCCGAGACCCTCGGACAGCAGCGGAATCCATGCGGCAACAAGTTGTGGCGCGGACATTTGCACGCCCGCCACGTCCTCAATGCCCGGCAGCGAGGGCGCGAATTGGGAGCGTGCTAGCAGGACGCTGCCGTGCTGCAAGACGGCGCCGCGGCGTTTGCGTTGGGCGCTGCCGGCAATCTTACTGCCGGCGATCTTGGCGAAGCACTGCGGCGAGTCGGGTGCGGACAGCACCACATCGTGCTCCGTCCGTCGCTCGAAGCAGAGGAACGGTTCGGACTCCGCCGTCCCCGTTGTTGCTGTAGGAGGCGAATCCTTTCGCCGACCGAGGGCGCTGGGCGATTCTTCGGCGAAAGGATTCGCCTCCCACAATTCGGTGGCATATCGCCTTGCGCCGACGACGCCGAGCGTCGCCAAGGCTTCGCAGAGCAAGTCGTGTACGACCGCATATAGCTCGCCGTGATTCCGCTGGGGACAATACGCGTTCGGCAGCGCCAGCGAATACGTTAGTTCGCGATCGTGCAGAATCGCACCGCCGCCGCTGGCCCTTCGCACGACCGGACACGCGCCGCTTGGTGCATGTCGCTGGCGGGATTCAATGGCCTGGAAATATCCAAGCGAAAGCGTCGGCTCCGCCCAGCCGTAGAACCGCAGCGCCGCTTCGCCACGTTCGGCCGCCGCGCTGAGCAGCACGTCGTCGACCGCCATGTTCCACGCGCCTTCGGCCGGCTCGTCAACGATCAAGCGGCAAGTGACCATAAGATGTGACAATAACCGTGCGCCATCTTCTAATGTCTCCTTGACGGTTGCAGCCACACGGCTTAAGCGGCCACAATCAGACAAGCGAAACGACGGCGTCGTGCCTTGTAATGAGCGAATCCTTCGAGTGGATAATCATGCACAGCCCAGACCTCCTTGTCCGTCGATTCGCTTTGGAGCTCGGGTGGCGAGACATTAAGCGAACCGACATTACGCTCACGCAAGATATCTGTGGTGATCTTCGACCTGGTACGGTCGTTACATGTTTCTCGTCGAGCTATTTGAAGCACTTCATCCAGATCAACCAACTGCGCTCCGGGGAATTCGGCAAATATAACGTGTCGGTGGTTGCAGAGGGCTACGATATTGGCCCAATGGGCTTCGAACGATGTGAGTTTGCGTCAATTGACGAGGCGATTCGCGAGGCGCGTCGCCTATTCCCGTTGTTCGGACGATCAAACTTCCGCAGTCAACGGTGGAGGCGAAGGTTTCTTGAGCAACATCCGGAAAAACTGTTGCGACGAAAGAAGAAATGGCGCGGTTGGAAAGCGCGACTTCGAAAGACAAACCTCCCAAACTCCGGCAATTAGGCACACTGACAGGTCAACTACTTGGCCGCCGCCATTTTCGCCGCCAGCAATTCGGCGATTTGCACCGCGTTGGTCGCCGCGCCTTTGCGGAGATTGTCGCTGACGCACCAAAACGCCAAACCGTTCGGACTCGACAGGTCTTCGCGAATCCGACCGATGAACACTTCGTCGCGGTTGTCGCACGTGAGCGGCATCGGGTAGCTCTGGGCGGAAAGATCGTCGACCACCACGACGCCCGGCATGGCCGCGAACAGTTCGCGAGCCTGGGCGACCGTCAGCTTCCGCTCGGTCTCGACGAGAATGCTTTCGCTATGACAGTTCGCCACCGGCACACGGACGCACGTCGGGCAGATGGCGATCGTGTCGTCGCCCAAAATCTTGTGCGTCTCGTGGACCATCTTCATCTCTTCGGACGTGTAGCCTTCGTGCTTCGGCGAGCCGATTTGCGGAATCAAGTTGAACGCGATCGGGTGGGCAAACTGCTCGTGCTTTTGGTCCTGGCCGTGCAACTTCATGTGCGTGGACGCTTCAAGCTCCTTCGAGCCGGCCAAGCCTGCGCCACTGGTGGCTTGATAGG
>JBBDYI010000220.1:6189-20294 GCA_040901705.1 Pirellulales bacterium
TGCTCACGACGACCCGCCGCACGCGGGCCGCATCGTGCAACGGCTTGAGCGCCACGACCATCTGCGTCGTCGAACAATTTGGGCTGGCGATAATGCCCTGGTGGCCGTCGATGGCGTCGGGGTTCACTTCCGGAATCACCAGAGGCACCTTGGGGTCCATCCGCCAGTAGCCGCTCTCGTCGATCACCACGCAGCCCCGCTCGACCGCCCAGGGAACGAAATCGCGGGCGACCTCATCCGGCGTACTGCCGATGGCCACGTCGACGCCGTCGAACGCTTCGGGCCGCATTTCCTCGACCGTGTACTCCTCGCCGGCAAAGCGGACCTTCGTTCCGGCCGAACGTTTCGAGGACAGGAACTTCACCCGGCGGGCCGGAAATTCCCGCGATTCGAGCAAATCCAGAATAATCCGGCCCACGTTCCCCGTGGCCCCAACCACCGCAATCGTGTCGAACACCGTACCGGCTCCGCAAGAACTAACGGGTCGATCGCCCAAGGGCCACAGCGGCGGGAGCGATCCAATTATGCTACATGCACTAACTTAGTCGACGTTTAGTCGGCCGCAATATCACTTTGCAAGGACGGGCGGCGGAAGGGGCAGGTTCGCCGCCGGCAAGCGGTTCGGCTTCGATACCTTTGCTACCCTCGCATCTCGTCCCCACGCGACACGGCGGTGGTGATGGGGTGATGGCTCGACATTACGCCTGCGATTTCCCGGCACTGCGGTTTTGTCGTATAATACGGACGCCAGATAGTCGACCGGTTGCGCTGGAATTGGGTAAAATACCCTTGATGTTCGCAAACGCCAGGATCGCCGATTTGCTCGTTCGCCGCGTCGCCGCCGCGGTTCGGTGGGGCTGCGTTTTGTTGCTGGCTGTCGTTTTCGCGCCGATGGCTTGGTCGCAGACCGAGCCGTCCTCTGCCGAGCGGACGCCGCCGGACGCGGCTTCGGCGGCATCTGCGTCGCTCGACGTGGCGCGACTCATCAAGCAATTGGACGACGACGAATACCGAGTCCGCCAAGAAGCGACGCGAAAACTGGCCCGCGGTGGCACAAAAGCCGTTGGCCCATTGGCAAAGGTCGCCGCCGGCGAGAACTTGGAGTCGGCGTTTCGCGCGTTTGCGGCCCTGAAGGAACTCGGCTGCTCCGAGGACGCCGCGACGGAAGAGGCCGCTTTTTCGGCGCTCGAATCGCTCGCCGGTGCTTCGTCGGCGACCGCCCAGCGGGCAGGAAAAGTCTTGGTCGGAATGCGGGCCGCCAGTCAAGACCGGGCGAAGGATCGTCTCCGCGAGCTCGGCGCGAAGATTGTCGACAACGGCAATGGGAGCGACGAGTTCGCCGGCCCCGTGTTCGTCGGTGGCGGCGGCGTCTTCATGGCCCGCGGCGTCGTGTTCATCGGCGACCCGGCAGGGAGCGCGTACGCCCCCGGCACGTCGGTCGAAATCGGCGAAAAATGGACCGGCAAAGCCGACGACCTGCGATTGTTGCGCCGGATCAGCAACGTCCGTCAGATTGCTTTTTCCGGCGAGCAAGTCACGGACGAATGGCTCGAACAACTCAAACATGCGCCCGGTGGCGAAGTTCAGTGGGTCAAACTGCGCCATACGAAAGTGACGGACGAAGGGTTGGCTCACCTGGCGGCGATGCCGTCGCTCGTACGGCTAGACGTCTTTTATACACCGATCACGGACAAATCGGTCGACCTGCTCGCAACGTTCGGCAGCGCCCAGTACGTGGGGCTTTTCGGCACGAAGATCACGGCCGAGGGCGCTAGCAAGCTGGCGACGAAACTACCCAACGCGCGGATCGATCGCCGCGGCGGGGCCTTGTTGGGCGTGGGCGGTTCGATCGGCGAACAGCCGTGCGTCATCAACACGGTGCAGCCCGACTCCGCCGCCGCAAAGGCCGGCATTCTCGAAGGCGACGTGATCGTTTCGTTCGACGGCAAGACGGTGCAAAATTTCACGGAACTGACGGCCGCGATTTCCGAGAAAATCGGTGGCGAGAAAGTCGAGATCGAGCTGCTGCGGCCGAACATCGACGACGCGCGCCCGACGACCAAGACGGTAACGGTGACGCTGGGCGAGTGGTAGGCACTCGCTTTGCCCCCGGCGCATGCCGTCGCTATTATGATCGGAAGGAGGCCCATAGTAGGAGGTTGGCATATTGAACAAACGTATCGGTGTCGCTAAACTTTATGCGTCGTTAGTTCGCGAAGTAGAGCGATATTGAGGTTGCCGATGTCCGCAGTCGAATGGCGCGACGTTGTAAATCTGGTTGGTTTTACCATTACGATCGCGTCGTTGTGGCTTGCCTATCGCCAGATTCGCAAAACGACGGCGGCGGCCGAGGCGGCACGCGACGCCGCGGAGCGGATGTTATGCCAGAATCGCGATCAATATCGCCGATATGTGGCGTCGAACCTGCGACGATGCCTCGCTGAGCTACGAATGTTCGTCGACGGAGAAGCCTGGGACCGGGCCGCATTACGATTCGAGGACCTTGCAGAGCAATTGAGCCAACTGGTGACCGTGTCGCACGAAAACGATTCAACCGTTCGTAGTGATGACATAGGCGCAGCGCGCCAATGGGCAATTACATGTCGTCGAATGACCTTCCGCAAGTCGAAATTTGCGCGGACGAAGTTCGATGACTACCTGCGGCTGCTGCATGGTACAATCGACGCGTTTTGCGGACCGTTCGTGGTTGAGTAGGAGGACGTGACGTGATTCCCCAAGAGAAGATTCGTGAGATTTGTGAGCGGCTTCTGGCGAAGTCGCGGACGAATCGAGTGAATTGGCTTCAATACGGTGAAAATGGCTACGGCGTGAGGTTTTCCGCCGGCGGTATCGAGATCGGTTTTTACTCGCCGCCGACCGAACCCGACGAAATTCGCGTGTCCGTGACAAACCCGGATGGTCGAACCGTCGGGCAATGGCTCGTTTCTCAAGACGACGATGAACAGTGGCCGCTCTTCTGGGGCCTCTATCAAGATGCCGAACGTTGCGTATCCGGATGGGACCAGGTGCTCAATGGCATTGAGGCTGCGATTGGTTCGGAGGGCACAATCGGCATAAATGAGCCGATCGCGTCTGATACTCGTGAAGCGTTTGCCCCGCCATTCGGCGATATTCCGTTCTAGTCGAATTGCATAATAGTTCGGATGTCGGCTGCGCGGCCGACGCTGAGCCACGGTCCGTCGTTGCGCCTTGCTTGTTAAAAGCGGTTCGGAGCGCTACACTTCAACCTTCGCTTCGCGCCGTGCGTCGCGATCTTGCGCGTCTGCCGAAAGGTTCCTGAATGTCTCGCCGGTTCGTCAGTCAACTCGCCCCCAAAGAACAAGTCGATCAAACCTTTCTCGCTTGCAACAAGCAATTGCGGCCCAATCGCAACGGGAATCTCTACCTGCAAGTCCAGCTTGCCGACCGCAGCGGGTCAATCAACGGCATGATGTGGAACGCCAACGAGCAGGCGTACCGCAACTTCGACAACGGCGACTACGTCAGCGTCACCGGCACGGCCCAGCTTTATAACGGCGACATGCAGTTGATCGTTACCTCTATCGAGCGCGTGCCGTCGGGAAATGTCAATGAGGAAGACTTTCTCCGCGTCAGCAACCGGCAGATCGACCAGCTAACGGTCCGGCTCACCGAACTGCTGCGGGAAGTGCGAAATCCACACCTGCGGAACCTCATCGATTGCTTTTTGCTCGACGAAGCGTTCATGCGGAAGTACACCAACGCTCCGGCGGCCGTCAAGAACCACCACGCTTACCGCGGCGGGCTGCTCGAGCACGTCGTCAACATGTTGGAAGTCACGCGGCGAATCGCCGACCTCTATCCGCAGGTCGACGGCGAACTATTGCGGGTCGGCGTGTTTCTGCACGACGTCGGCAAGATCGACGAATTGAGCTACGAGCGCGATTTCGGCTACACCGACGAGGGCCAGTTGATCGGCCACCTGGTGATGGGCGCGGCGATTCTCGACGGCAAGGTCCGCGAGGCCGAGCGGCTTTCCGGCGAGCAGATTCCAACCGAAACCGTGCTGCGGATCAAGCACATGATTCTCAGCCACCACGGCAGCTACGAGTTCGGCAGCCCAAAACTGCCGATGACGCTCGAAGCGATCGCGCTGGCGCACATCGACGATCTCGACGCCAAGCTGCACAACTTCGACCAACTGATGCGCGACGATCCGAACGTCGACAGCGCCTGGACGCCGTTTCAGGCGAATCTCAGCCGCAAGCTCTACAAAGGCCCGCCGGCCAATCCCGCGGCGACCGACGAGGACGATTAGAAAGCGACCGCATGCGTTGAAACACGGAGTCTTGGAGCAGCCGTAGGCCGCAACCAAACTTGTTCGGCATATCTCATCAAGACACGCAGAGGCGCATGTTCGACCTCGTCTGTTTTCCTCTGCATTACTAATTCGGAAGTTCCTGCTCGGCTGTGCATATCCGAGCGAGTTCGTTCAACGCAGAGGCCACGGGGGACGCAGAGGTCCGCAGAGAAGACGCACGTTCCGACGACGATTTGATATTTGGGGATGCCAGGTTCGCGGCGCCCAGCGTTCGCCGGTGCGATTCACGCGGTTGCCCTTGGCCATCATCAATGCAACTCCTCTGCGATCTCTCCGCGTCCCCCGCGTCCTCTGCGTTAAATCCGAACCACGTTGTTGTTCGTTTGTGGCCAGCGGCTGCTCTATGTTCAGCGGCCTCTGTGGTGAAACGATACGGACGAAATCTGCTTGATTCGCGAAGATTCGGAGCGTTAGCGGTGCAGAGGTTCCGCAAAGAGCGCAGAGAAAGGCACGAGCGCGGTGTAACGGTGAATTGGCGAGGTTTCCAAAAATGCCTTCTCTGTGTCCTTTGCGCGCCCTCCGCGTCCTTTGCGTTTAAAAACGAACCAACCCAAATCTGCGCATGAGGGCAAGAACATCCGAACCCGTAATTGGGAATGGACTGCGGCCAGCTCGGCTTACAGCGCTTCGTCGCCCGTTTCGCCGGTGCGGATGCGGATGACATCTTGCAGTTCGCTGACGAAGATTTTGCCGTCGCCGATTTGGCCGGTTTGGGCGGAGCGTAGAATCGTGTCGATCACAGTCTTGGCCAGATCGTTGTCGACGACGACTTCCAACTTCACCTTGGGCACGAAGTCGACGGCGTATTCCGTGCCGCGGTACATCTCGGTGTGACCTTTCTGCCGACCGAAGCCGCGGACTTCAGTGATGGTCATGCCCTTGATACCTTGCTCGGAAAGGGCGTTTTTCACGTCTTCGAGCTTGAAGTGGCGAATGATGGCTTCGATTTTCTTCATAAAAGTTGGCTCCAGTAGATTGGTTGAATATGGATTATAGCGGAGGGGCGTGGAAATCTAATCCAACCCCTACGCAGTTCTGCGGCTTTCCGCAGGGGGGAGTCGCCATCCCCCCGACCGATGGCGATCGGCCGGGGGGAGACGTTTTTTGACTATCGAGGCGCGATAAACCTCGCCTCGCAACTGTGCGATTCGGCTTGCCAGACGGCTTACAAGAAGATGTACCCTTCTTCGCCGTGCTGGCTGAGGTCCAGGCCCTGAATTTCGCCCTGCTGGCTTACCCGCAGTCCCATCACGGCGTCGAGCACCTTCAAGATGACGAACGTCATACCGATGGAAAAGACCCAGGTAACGGCCACGGCGACGACCTGACCTTTGAGGATATCGCCGCCTTCGAGCAGTCCCAAGGGCGCACCCTTGGCCATGTCGGACACGGCCCGCGTGGCGAACACGCCGGTTAGCAACGCGCCGAGCGTTCCGCCGACTCCATGCACGCCGAATGCGTCGAGCGAGTCGTCGTAGCCGAACTTGCTCTTGAGCGTCGTGCAGGCATAAAAACAAACAACTCCGGCGGCCGCGCCCATGATCAGGGCCGGCATCGGCGTGACGAAACCGGACGCCGGCGTAATGCAAACCAGCCCGGCGACCAGGCCCGACGCCGCGCCCAAGGCACTCGGCTTGCCGCGAGTGAGCCATTCCATGCCCGCCCAAGCCAAAGCTCCGGCGGCGGCGGCGAAATGAGTGGCCGCGAAGGCCGCGGCGGCGATGTCGTCGGACGCAAGCTCGCTGCCGGCATTGAAGCCGAACCAACCGACCCACAGCATGGCCGCGCCGAGGATCGTGTAGGTCATGTTATGCGGCGGCATCGGCTGCGAACCGAATCCCAGCCGTTTGCCGAGCACGAGCGCGCAGACAAGCGCCGAAGTGCCCGAACTGATATGCACGACCGTGCCGCCGGCGAAATCGAGCGCCCCGCCGGCGTAGGCCCACGGCTTGCCGAAAGCGAGAATGCCGCCGTCCCAGACCCAATGACACAGTGGGCAATAGACGAACGTGCCCCACAAAACCGAGAACACGACCATCGTGCTGAATTTCATCCGCTCGGCAAACGCGCCGCAGATCAGGGCCGGCGTGATGATGAAGAACATGCCTTGAAACAGCATGTGTGTGAGCATCGAAATCCCGCCCGGATTGTCCGGATTGTACGGTGGCGCGACGCCGGCGCCCTTGGTCTCGCCCTCCGGCACGACCCACTGGTGTTCGACGCCCTTCATTAAAAAGTAGTCGTCGTTGCCGATCCATTTGCTGATCCCGTCGGCGCTCACATCGCCACCGAACGATAGCGAGTAGCCGTATAGCGCCCAAATAACGGTCATCAGCCCCATCAAGAACACACACTGCATCATCACGCCGAGTACGTTCTTCTTGCGAACCAGGCCGCCGTAGAACATCGCCAGACCGGGCGCGGTCATGAACAGCACGAGCGCGCAACTCGTCAACATCCAGGCGTTGTGGCCGGCCTTCGACGCGTCGGCATTTGCGCTTTCGACTTTGGCGACCCGATCCACCAGCGACGCATCCGCCGATGCGTCGTTTGCCCAAACGGACGCGGCCATCATCAGTCCCATGACACCCGCGCACACCACGAGCGCCAGCACTTTTCTGTGCAACATCGAATCCACCTTTCGCGCAGCTACAAACCGAGCGCGGCGTTCCGCCGCTGGCCGCCTAGCCAGCAACGCCGAGCGATCTTGGGCGCGCCTGTTGCGCCAACGGTTAGAAGGAGCACCGTTGTGCCTGACGCGAGCTAGGGCACGCTTTGGACACCAAGCTAGCGAGGGGAGTGCGGTGCGTAAAGGGTCTTTTTGGGAGAAAATACAGAGTTCCGTCGTCGTCGCAAGCGTTTGCCCGACCAGGACGGACCATCCGGACTCCAGTTTTGCAGTGCGCCGGAATATCCTTGCCGAAACTGCGATTGACCGGGAACGAGAGTTTCTTGAGATTGACGTCGCGAGGCAAAAACGACCGTTCATCCTCTCACGGAGGACGTTGCAATGCGAGCGATATTGACGGACTTACGAAAGCCGTTTGTGCATGCCGCGATCGTGGCGGCGATCGTGCTAGGCGCGACGCAAGCGTCCAGTGCCGGCGATCTCGAAATCGCTCGACAAATCGCCGAGGACTTGCGCAGCGGTGGACTGAAACACTACAGCGTGGGCGTCGGCAGCCGCGACGGCGTGATTACGCTACGCGGATCCGTGGCCAGCGACGCGCAGCGGCAGTTGGCCGTGTCGATCGCAAAAGGAACAGCCGGCGTGGGGGAAGTTGTCGATCGACTTCAACTATCCCCTGCCGTGCCCGAGACGACGAGGCCGCGTCTCACGTTTTCTCAAATTCCCGACGTCGCACCGGCAACGAAAAACGAGGTTCCACCGTTAACCGCGATTCCGGCCAATGCACGGCTGGCCGATCTTCCGGCTTATATGGCAATCGCCGCCGTGCGTCGCTACTTGATGCCCGACACTGCTCACTTCGACGTGGAACTCGACGACGGGTCGCGAATCGTCGCCGAAGCAATTCGTCCGCTGCGGTTCCAACTCGAAACTGAATTAGGGACGATGACCGTGCCGCTGAGACTTGTCGAAGCGATCAATCGCGATGGCACCGAGAACACCGTTCGCGTGAAGTTGCTCAACTGCGACCGGATTACGGGACGAATTGCGCTGTCGAACGACGATCGAATGCAGTTGCTTACCGCCCACGGCGAATTGCGCGTTGCGCCAACGGCGATCGTCGGCCTGACGCGGCGCGGCGATCAAGAATCGTCGCGCTACTAACGACGGTTGCTCGACAATGCGACGTCGAGCAACTGCGAAAACTCGCCCAAGTGATGATCGGCCGGCACACCGGGAGCGTAGTTGTAGGCGATCGCCGTCAGGCCGAACGCCGTGGCCCCGGTTAGCTCGTCCTCGTCGTGGCCTACGAACGCCGCCGCCGGCTTTTCGACGCCGAGTCGACCGAGCGCCACGGCAAACGCTTCGGGCATCGGCTTGACGTAGCCGATGTCGATGCTGGTGACGACGGCTTGGAAGCAGTCTTCGATGCCCAACGCCGCCAGGCGCTGGCGGACGCGCGGTTCGCGGCTTTCGGTGTCGGAAAGCACGGCCAACTTCACGCCGCGTCGACGCAACTCGGCCAGCGTTTGGGCCACGCCGGGGAACAGCGTCCGCCGCTCGGCCGCGAGGGATTTTTCGCGCGCGATGGCCGTCACTTCATCCCGCCGCGCGGCGTCGAGCGAAAAGCTGGCGAGCAAATCGGCAAAGGCGTCCCAATAGGGTTTGCGGCCGAGATAGACCGGCACGAGTTCCGCTTCCCAGCGGCGAACGAACTCGGCGAAGTCCATCGCCACACCCCGCTCGGCAAGCGCCGCCGATACCGTCCGCCGCCACGGCGTGGCGTCGAAGAAGATGTCGCCCATGTCGAACAAGATGCCGTCGAAGGACATGATCAAAGACTCGCATCGAGTGCTGTCCAACGCCGAACGGACGCAGGAATGGCGTTGCGGGCTTGCGGTTGCGATTCTGCAGACGACAAACCGTCCCGCCGCGTGAGTCTAACTTATCGCAGGAGAATCGTAGAGTAGCCCTTTGCCCGAACCAAAACAGTGGCGGTTCGAGTTGAAACGCAGATTGAAACACAGAGACACGGAGGGCACGGAGGAAGAGGGAAAGTGATGATCGATGATCGATGAATGATGAACGAGCGGCTATGCCACCTTAGGATTGGAAATGCCATTCATCATTCATCACTTGCATGTCCTCCGTGCCCTCCGTGTCTCCGTGTTTCAATTGTCCGCAAAGAAATCTTCTCAGAATCGAAAAGCTCGCAGCGTTAGCCGCGGAGCCTGGGAGATGTGCCGAGAATCAGCGTCAGCACTTCGAGGGCGGATGCGGCGAGATCGGGGCGTCGCTGGATGCCACTGTTGAATTGGGCCCAAACGGCGGTCGCGCGTTCGACGTAGAGCAATCGCGATTCCTCGATGGCCTCGGCGCCGAGCGTTGCGAGCGACATCGGCCAGGCTTTGCGCAGCTTGGCCAGCGCCTCGCGTTTACCTTCGATGGCCTCGAACACGAGATCGTCGAGCGTTTCGAGCGTTTCGGTTACCCGCGGGTCGTCGCAAACGGCGGCGGCTTTGCGTCCGGTTGCCGCGACGGCCGCAGGCGATCGCGTCGGCTCGACATCGCGGCTGGCGGGCGTTGCGCGGCGGTCGGCGGGGCGCTCGCGACGCGGCGTAGCGCGGTCCGGTTCCTCTGGCGGCGGCGCGGTCGCCGGACGGTCGCCGGTGCGCGTTTCGCGCAGGGCATGGTCCTCGCGTTGCGTATCGCGCGTGGCGCGCCACTCGTTGAGCGCTTCCGGCGACAGCGTAACGCGCAGGCCGCTGGGATCGCGCACGCTGTCGGTAATGCGATGATAGTCGGTCGCGCGAAGCGGGCAAGCGCGCGACAGCTTGCCGTTGGCCAGATCGACGGCCAGTTCGTTGCCCAACTGATCGAGTTTCTCGGGCGTCAGTCCCGGTCGCGGCTGCGAGTACAGCGCCGTCAAATCCAAAGGACGTTCGGCGGCCAGGGCGGAGCGCAGCAGCGCGGCCCAGCCGTGGTCGATGCGCACGGCTGCGAGCGCGGCGTCGGTGGTGTCGAGCAGCGTGCAGCGGCTGGCCCGCAGCACTTGCCGGCGTTCGGTGGCGTCGCTGGGCGCGACGAACAACCGCAGCTTCCGCCGCACCGAAAACCGCACGCCAGTCGTAAACGAAAACTCGGTCCGACATTCCGGCGGCAAGCAATTGATGATCGCAGAATAGACGAGATACGGACTCAGACCGCCGGCCAATGCGACGGTATCGCCCGTGAGGACGACTTGTATCGCTGCGGCGAGACCGGCCGGTCCGAGGCGGCTGCGAAGTCGGTCGACGGCCGTTCGATTGACGAGGCTGGCCCGGCCGGCGAGCGTGAACTGCGGCAGTTCCGGTGGCACGCGCTCGAGCACGGTCAAATGGCCGTCGGCCAGCGCCGCCTTGAGAATGGCGAAGGGGTTTCCGGCGAATCGTTCGACGACGTCGCTCGATGCGAGCAGAAATTGCGTATACACGCGCAATCCGCCGCGTTTGCTGAACTCCGCGCCGGCGGACATGGTTCGCGACACGCAGGCACGGCCGGATGGCAGCATCCAGGCGTTGTAGCTGACGGCGGACGGTCCCTGATCGAACAGGGAATCGTGCGACGGTCCCCACGCCGTAAGCTGGTGGGCCTCGTCGTCCGTAACGCCTTCGCTACGAGCGACGAGCTGATAGCCGTCGCCGCGCGGCGTGCGTGCCGAAGTAAAAATTGCCTGGTCGATGCACATGAACGGACAACTATTTCATTTGACCCAACAGCCACTCGAACGGTTCCACGATGCCCCGCGGCTCGATGCGAAGCGGAGCTTGCACTTCGCCGATGCCGAACTTCTCCCGCACCCCGCAAGCACCGGCCACCGCGGCGGCGAAAAATCGATGCTTCGGGAATCGCTCGCGGCAATGCTGCCACAGGCCCGTGGCCCGTTCGCGGGCGAACTTTTCGGGATCGGCGGAGGAGAGCGTACACATGTCGGCCTTGCTGAACACGATCGAGACCGGCCGGCTGCGCGAGCCGTTCTTCGCGCCGGGGTCGAGTTCGCTGAGGTACGTGAGCAGCTTCATCGTGAAATAGTCCTGATCGCCGCGGCCGCGCTCGATCGTCGAGGCGTCGACGAGGATGATGATCCCCGCGGACTTGGACAGCAGCGAACGGATCACGCGATAGGTGAACGGGTGGTTCATCTCTTCGAGAATCGCCTCGCCGGCCATGTCGGGCATGATCAACTCCGTTGCGCGCCGTTGCTCCTGCGAACGCACCTGGGAATGGACCCAATTCCAACGATCCGGCTCGTTGGCCGTTTTTTCGGGGAACTCGCACTTCGACAGCGCGGCGATCGTGGTCTGTTGAAGCGTGATCGAAAACGCTCCGCGGGCGAGCATTTGCGTGCGGCTGGTGCGCCGCGAGAGCATGTCCATCAACATGCCGAGATAGACCGTCTTGCCGACGCCGCTGGCGCCGATCGTGGCGATCATCGACGGGCGGATCTTCTGGCAGTTCGCCTGATGCGCGAGGGCCAGCGGCGCGTAGCAGTACCGGCAGAACTCCGCGTCGAAGGTGTTGCCTTCTTCGCAGATGTAGCACGGCACCTGCACCGAGTATTGGGCCAGGCGGTAGGACTCGAGGGGAAGTTCGGCGTGTCGGGTCATGCATTCACCTTTTCGGTGCTCTCGGCCGCGTCGTGTGCGTTATCGTCGTAGGTGTCGTCGGCAAGGTCGGCTTCGCCAGCGCCGGTCAGATACTCGGTTACTTCGGGCGCCAGGTCGGACAGCGCCACGGCGCAGCGGAAGCCGATGTTGTGTCGGCGATGCACGGGGTTCTCGCCGCTTTGGAACTGGCAGGTGGCTTGCGTTTCGAAGTACGTGTCAAACGCCCCGCCGCGAACGCTGCGCAATTCGTTTTGCGGCGACCAGCGTCCGTCGTCGTCGTCGTGCTGGCCGACGAATCGGCTGGCGGTCCATTCCCACACGTTGCCGATCAGTTGATGCACGCCGCCGACGCTGACTCCGCCGGGCGTGGCGTCGACCGCCACGGTGCGACCGGGACCGCTGCCCCAGAGATTCGCGCGGCTGGCTTGCATCGTGTTGCCCCAGGGATATTTTCGCTGAAACCGTGCAGTCCGCGTCAAGGCGACCGGCCATGCGCCGGACTTGACCCATTCGGCGTCGGTCGGCAGGCGTTTTCCAACCCAGCGGGCGTAGGCCGAGGCCTCGAACCAGTTGATGCCGATCACCGGAAAGTTTTCTTCGCCGAGCGGATAGTGCCCCTCGCGCCAATAGCGCGGGCCGGGCTGCCCTGTCTCGTCTACGAATTCGACCATCGCCGGCCAGATTTCCTTCTCCCAGATTGGCAGTTCTTCGTAACCGCCGGCGGCGACGAATTCGTAAAACTCGCGGTTGGTGATCGGGAAGCGATCGAGGAAATAGGGCTCGACGCGGACCACGGCCGCGCGGCACGTGAGTATCTCGTGATCTTCCAGCTTGCCGTCGACCAACGCATCGTCGACGGGGCCAAGCACAACTTCGCCCTCGGGGACGAATGAGGAATTCGATTCGAGCGATTCGCGAGTCTCGGCGAGTTGATCCGGCGAAAGGTTGCCGATGATTTGCGATCGCAGTAACAGCGCGTAGCGGCCTTGCGAGAGCATCTGCTCGACCAGCGCCTGCGGATTCGTCGGATCGGACGAAATCTCAGCGGCCGCTCGCGGCAGCTTCTTGCTGGACGAGGCCGATGGGTCCGCGGTGAACGCCGGAGTTTGCGTTTCCGCCGGGCGAACCTTGGGCCGCCACGAGCGAAAACGGAACGCCAGCAGCACGAGTCCAACCGCCCCCAAGCCTAGCAGCTTCGGCATGCCCGCCAGTGCGCCGACGCCAAATCCGACGACGATCGCCGCCAGTGCGCCCCAGTTCAGCCATTTCGCGTATTTTTCGTTCATAGCTAATCGCCTCGCATTGCATTTCGTCGACCGGCGCACCGTCCATCTTGCGTCGACCGCTTTCTCGTGCGTGTGTTCGCTGTCGCAGTGACCTCCGACGCGGGTCGGACCTATTTGGCTCCCACGCGTCGCTTGGCTGCGGCTTTCTGTACGGCCCGGAACTGCGCCATCACCGAATCGACCACCGGATTGGCCGCGGGCGGTTCGGTCGGTTCGTCGTCGACGGTCGCCGCGCTGGAACGATCGGCCATGACGGTCGCGGCTGGCGGCGCGTCGGCCGGCGCTCCGTTGCCGTAGCGCGAGTTGAGCGTGAGCAGACGGCTCATTTCGCCGAGCTCGCTCTGCCATCGTTTGCGTTCGGCGGCGAACTGACGGTCCTGCTCTTCGAGCCGCTCGGTCAACTCGGCGGCGCGGTCGCGGACCGATTCGAGTTGCAGTTCGACCACGGACCGCTCGTTGATCAGTTCCTGTACTTGTTTGCGAAGTTCGGCCTCGAATTCGGACGAACCGCCGCCCGATCCGTCGCCGCTGGCGAGCATCGCCTGGGCGTCGGCCAGGTCGGCTTCGAGCGCCGTGAGCCGCGATTTGAGCTGGGTGCTTTCGTGTTTCGAGCGATCGTATTGCGATTGCGCGGCGGAGAGTTCCGTCTCGGCTGCGGCGACGGCCGACTTGAGGCTGGAGATTTCCGCGGTCAACACCGCAGAATCCGCGGCCGAACCGGCCAGTTGCGTCGTCTGCCGGACGGCTTCGTCGCGCTGGTCGCAGAGTCGGTCGCGTTCGGAGCGAAGATCGTCGAGTTGTTTTTTGAGTGCGACGTGTTCGTCGGCAGACTGGCGATTGCCCGCTTCGCGCTGTTCTTCCAGTTCGCGTTTGGCCTCGCACAACCGCTGCGTGGCGTCGGCGAGCTGTTCGCGCTTTTCATCGAGGCCGTGACGCTGTTCGCCGATCTCGCGGCGCTGTTGTTCGAGCTGAGTGGCTTCGCCGTCGAGCTGGCGGCGCATTTCGTCGACGTCGCCGCGACGGCGGTCCACGTCGTCGTAGAGCGAGCGCAGCTCGTCGAAAAGTCCGCTCATGAACTCGTCCAGCCCGGAACAAACCGAACGTAGTTGTCCCAGCGATTCGCACAGTGGCTGTGCGTCGGCCAGGTCGGTGGCAGGGGGCGCGATGGTAGTCACGGATAGGTA
>JBBDYI010000221.1:0-2876 GCA_040901705.1 Pirellulales bacterium
AAGAAGCAAAAAGACGTTTGGCCGCATGAACTTACGACTCAGGAAGTGCCATTCACTCCCGTCCCCTTTTAAGCGAATGAACGTCACGTTGTTGAAAAAATCGCTGATCGAAGCCCGCTGGCTGTTGCTTGGGTCGGTGGCGATCGTGTTTGCGTTCGAGTGGCTGTACGTCTGGCTGGTGTCGCAGATTCCGATGAAGCAGTTTGCGGTGATCGTCGGTGCGCTGCCCAAACCGGTGCTCAGCCTCTCGCCGATACCGGTCGCGCAGTGGCTGACCGTCGAAGGGCGGATCGCGATGAGCTTCAACGAGCCGATCATCCTGCTGGTGCTGGCGGCGTGGAGCATAGGCCGCGGTTCGGACGCGGTGAGCGGCGAGCTTTCGCGCGGGACGCTCGAAATGGTGCTGGCGCAGCCGGTGTCGCGATCGGCGGTGCTGGCGGCGAACGCGACGGTGACGGTTTTGGGCTGCGTGGCGATCGCGGCGGCGTCGTGGCTGGGTCTGGCCGTGGGGATGGCGTTGATTCCGCTCGATACGACCGCCACGTCCGTCGTGTTCCTGCCCGCGGCCGCCAACACGCTGATGTTTGGATTCTTTCTTTCCGGCGCGACGACGGCGTTGTCGGCGGCCGACCGCTATCGCTGGCGGACGATCGGCATCGTTTGCGCCGTGTTCTTGGTGCAAAAGATCGTCGAGATCATCGCGTTGATGGTCGAGCGATTCGCATGGCTGAAGCCGTTTACGTTTTTTTCGCTGTTCAAAGCGCCGATGTTCGTGACCGATCCGGACAAAGTAGCGACGTTGTTTTGGCAATACAACGGAACGCTCGTCGCGCTGGGATTGGCCGGTTATGCGCTGGCGGCGGTGATTTTCTCGCGGCGCGACTTGCCAGCGCCGCTGTAGCGAAACAAGCCGCCCGCGGCGGGGTTTAATCCGCGCGAAACTTTGCGCCACCCGCTGCCTCGCCACACGCGATTCGGACGCGATCCCTGGGTATGGCGCGCGTCTCGCCCAATCATGGACTTTTTTTCGGAGGAATGTCATGCGCCGTCGCTCGCCGTCTGGTTTGGTTCTTACCGCTCTGACCGTCTCCTGCCTTATTGGTGGAATTGCGGAGACGCAGGCCGCCGACCCGGTCGGCAAGGATTATTGGCCGCAATGGCGCGGGCCGCTGGCGACTGGCGTGGCGCCCAGCGCAGATCCGCCGGCCGAATGGAGCGAGACGAAAAACGTCAAATGGAAGGTGAAATTGCCCGGCCACGGCGCGTCGACGCCGGTGATCTGGGACAACATGGTGCTGATTCACGCGGCGATTTCCGTCGAGACAAAGCCGGCAGCGAACGAGGAAGCCACGCAGGGCGACGCGGCAAGCGAAGATGTCAAGGCCGAAGACGCGAAGGCCGAAGATGCCAAGGCCGACGGAGCGCGGCCGCAGCAGGATCGACCTCGTCCCGACCGCGAACGCCCCGGCGGATCGGGGCGCGGTGGTCCGGGCGGTCGTGGCGGATTCGGGTCCGTGCCGCCGACGCAGCCATATCGGTTCGTCGCGATGGCGATCGACCGACAAACCGGGAAGACGATTTGGCAAAAGACGCTCAAGGAAGAGTTGCCCCACGAAGGGCATCATCGCGATCACGGCTACTCATCGTTCTCGCCAGTGACCGACGGCAAGCGCATCGTGTCGTACTTTGGCTCCCGCGGCCTGTATTGCCTCGACATGGCGGGAAATGTCCAGTGGTCGAAGGAATTGGGCAAGATGAAAACGAGGGCCGGCTTCGGCGAAGGTAGTTCGCCGGCGTTATACGGCAATGCGATCGTCGTGAACTGGGACCACGAAGGAGACGACTTCATCGCCGCGTTCAACGTCGAGACCGGCGACGAACTGTGGCGAAACGAACGCGACGAACCGACGAGTTGGTCGACGCCGCTGGTGGTCGAACACGACGGCCGGCCGCAAGTGATCACGTCGGCGACAAACCGCGTTTGCGGTTACGATCTGGCGTCGGGCACGCTGCTTTGGGAGTGCTCCGGGCTGACAACGAACGCGATTCCCAGCCCGGTCTATGCCGACGGTGTCGTCTACGCCACGACCGGCTACCGCGGCAGCGCGCTGCTGGCGATCAAGCTCGGCCAGACGGGCGATCTGACCGACACCGACTCGGTGCTGTGGAAGCTCGAACGCAACACGCCCTACGTGCCATCGCCGTTGTTGTACGGCAATCGCTTGTACTTATTCAAAAGCAACGACGCCACGCTGTCCTGTTTCGACGCGACGACCGGCAAGGTCTTGATCGACCAGGTGCGGCTATCCGGCCTCCGCGGGGCGTATGCTTCGCCGGTCGGCGCGGGCGACAAAGTGTACCTCGTCGGCCGCAACGGCACGTCGATGGTCATCAAGAACGCCGACAAACTGGAAACGCTGGCCACCAACGAACTCGACGAACCGATCGACGCCTCGCCAGCCGCGGTGGGGAAAGAATTGTTCTTGCGCGGGCACGACTCGCTATACTGTATTGCCGAGTAGGTTTAGACCTGGGAATTGGGTGGGAAACACGGAGTCTTGGAGTGGGCGCTGGCCACAAGTGAAAAACAAGCTGGTACTTTTCTAACGCGGAGGTCGCAGAGGCCTTCGCAAAGGACGCTGAGAAAGTCACGAGTCGGCATACCGCGGTGTGACGGATCGCGGTTTATCGGCAAGGGCCCAAACAAGTGCATTCTCTGTGACCTCCGCGAGCCCTCCGCGTACTCTGCGTTAAAAAAACCAATCAGCCCAGATTTGTGCAAGGGCGCAAGAAGCTCCGGATTTGTAATGCGAATGACCTCAACTGCACTTTCCGAGAAACCGGCGGCAACTGACGTTTCATAAAAAAGGCTCTTC
>JBBDYI010000222.1:0-1883 GCA_040901705.1 Pirellulales bacterium
GGTGAGATGCCACCGCCGGACAGCCGCGGATCGCTGCCGTCGGTCGTGTAGTAGAGCGTCGCGCCGGCCGGGCCGGAGAGCGAAACTTGGAAGCCTTGCGTCACGGTTCCGCTCGGCTGGCTTAACGCCGCTTTGCGCGTAAATCGGCTGTCGATCCAAGCGACGCGTGTGGATAGCCAGTTCTTGAGATTCGTTACTTCGGCGGGGAATCCGCCGGTGCGTGGCGGCGCGGCCGACCACGTGACGAAATTGCGCACGGCCGCTTCATTGAGTTCGGCGGCGAAACCGTCGATGACCGAAAAGATATGATCGGTGGAGAACTTCGTCTCGCGCAGTTCCTGCCAGCGGTCGATCCACTTCTGCCAGAAGTTCGGATCCTGAAACAGCCGGCCCCACCAGATGTTGCGGCTGTCGGAGGTGAAGTAGATCGTCGAATCGGGCGGACCGTTCCACTGCGAAGGGTTGTCGTCGCGACCATCGTAGGATTCCATCGAACGGTCGAAGTCCCAGATCGGTCCGAAGGTGAGCTTGCCGTCGCGGGGCTTATAGAGATACGTGCTCAATCGCAGCGCGTCGACGTTCATCGCCAGCACGTTGAGCATGTGGTGGTCGATCGAGCGGTCGACGTCGAGATAGGCCGCATAGCCCGTCGTCGGATTCGTGAAGTTCACGCCGTTGAGCGCCGTGCCGAACTGATTGACGTAGTTGCGAATGTACTGTTCTTGCGGATCGCGGGCCGGTTGCTCGAGCGTCGTTTCGTCCGGCTCGACGAAGCACATGCCCTGGTTGGCCCCGGAAAATCCGCTGTCGCCGGGGTCGCAGCGGTCGATCTTGACGATGTAGCCGCCCGTGACGTCGGGCGCCGTCGTATCGCTGGGCAGCAGCCGGTCGACATCGACGCGGTCGTCGTCGCGTTTGATGCTCTCCATGAACGAATACACGCCGACGTAATCGCCCTGATTCAGTTCGCCGCCGCCGGTGTTGAGGAACACCTCGACAAACCGCGTGCGGACGGCGTATTGGCCGATCTCGTTGCTCAACTCGTAGATGAAATCGTTGCGCATCAAGGCGCGGTCGAAGTTGTACGACGCGAACAGCACCCAGTCCGACTCGGCTGGCATGCCGAGGATCTCGACGGCGCGGTCGTCGTTCTGATCGTCCCACGTTTCGAGCTTGTACTGGTGCTTCGGATCGCCGGCAGTGCTCGATCCGCGAATGCGCAGGCCCGTGCGGCTGATTGTCGTCGGCGCGTCGGTGATCGAGCTGCGCCCGGTTTCGCCCGGCTCGAAGATCGCCATGTAGCCCGATTGGGCCGAGTTCTGCGGCACGCTGCCTTGGCCGAAGTTGTCGATCACGACGATCGGTAGATTGGAATTGAAGTTCTGGATTTCGGCGGCGAGCTTGTAGAACGTGTGGCTGACGATTGGGCTGGGCAAAAAGCCGGCGGGGAACGCCCGAGCGCGGACCTGCGTGGTCGTGGTGATCGCAATCGGCGCGGTGTAGGCCGGCGACGAGGTGGTCGGTTGCGAGCCATCGACCGTGTAACGAATCACCGCAGACGGATCGGATGTGGAAAGCGCGAGATTGAAGTTGGTCGAGAACGTGCCGGTGACGGCGGAAAAAGTCGGACCCGCGCCGAGGCCGGCGAAACCGATGACGTTTGCCGCGCCGGGCGTGGGCGTGCTCATGTAGGCGACTTCGGAACCGATCGTTTGCGAGCCGATCAACTCTGGCAAGATCAAGAAGCCCGTATCGGCCGCCGTGGCGCTGGCGTTAAGGCCGTGGATCGACAGCACGTTGACGCCTTCGATCAATTCGTCGATGTAGCCCGATACGTCGAACTCTTGATGCGTTGTTGCGCTGGCGTCGTCGCGATCGGCAGC
>JBBDYI010000222.1:1893-2869 GCA_040901705.1 Pirellulales bacterium
CGCCGGCGCGTCCCACGCCGGCGCGCCGCCCGCGGGGACGTTGCTGCGGGCGATCTCGATGCCGTTGAGGTACGCCACGAATGCGTCGTCGTACTTCATCCGCAGTTTGAGCGTATCGATCGTTGGGACGCTGCCGAGATTGAACGGCACGCGGACGTAGGCGCTCGTGCGCTGTTGATACATCTGCGCTTGCAGATTGGTTCGAACCAGATCGCCAAACGGCGGCGTCGGCGTGGCGGCGTAGCCGATGCCCGTGACGCCGTCTTGCCACGCGGCATCGTTGAAGCCCAGGCCTGTCCAGGTCGTGCCCAACGCCCCGCTGCTGGGCACGAAGACTTTGGCGTCGGCCGTCGCCTGCACCATCGGAAACGTGGCGATGTCGGTCGCCGTGCCGAACGAAATATCGTCGACCTGCGGCGGGAACGTCGGCGAGAACGAGGAGGCCACCGTCTGGCCATCGGGCATGACGAGGGCGAGCAGTTCACCGTCGGCGTCGAGGCGGAAGTTGGTATGCAGCGGCTGGCCGACCGTGGCGCGGTTCTGGTTCGACGCAAACACGACGAGGTACTCGCCCGGATCGAGCACTTCGGCCGGCAGTCGCCACTTGGTCAGGTCGGTGGCGTTGTCGGTGAGATACCAGCCGTCGAGATTCACCGCCGCGTCGCCGCGGTTGTAAAGCTCGATCCAATCGGGGAACGCCCCATCCTCGTCGGCCAGCGTCGTGGCGTTGGCCGCCATGAATTCGTTGATCACCGGCATGCCGTCGAGCACGACGCGCGATTCGAGCGTTTCGAGTTGCAGCACTCGGGCGGCACGTTTTTTCGTCCGCCGGCCGGATGGCGAACGCCGCGCGGGCTGCGATGCGTTGACGAAGCGAAGCTCGGGCCGCGGGCGGCGGAAGAGTCGGAAATTCACGTAGTTTGCTCTCGCGGCAGAAGGAGTCGGCACTAGCCAAACGAAGGGAGTCGACGACGTG
>JBBDYI010000223.1:0-19953 GCA_040901705.1 Pirellulales bacterium
CGAACTTGCGGTCGATTTCTCGGCGGGACATGCCGAGGATGGCGCCGTTGAGGTAGATGTTTTCGCGGCCGGTCAGCTCGTGGTGGAAGCCGGTGCCGACTTCGAGGAGGCTGCCTACGCGGCCGTTGATGGTGATTCGACCGGTGGTGGGTTCGGTGATGCGGCTGAGGATTTTTAGCAGCGTGCTCTTGCCCGCCCCGTTGCGGCCGATGATGCCGACGACCTCGCCGGGCTGGACGTCGAACGAGACGTCTTTGAGCGCCCACAGCGTTTCGCCGTTGCGGCCGTCTCCCGTGTCGCCCTGATAGTCGGGATTGAACGCCCGGCGGGCGGCGCCGTGGATGCGGCGCAGCGGAGCGGCCGCGGCCTCGGTGAGCGATTCGCGCAGCGTGCGATAGCCGTCCTGGCGGGCGCCGATGCGGTAGCTCTTCGACAGGTTTTCGACGCGAATGGCGGGCATGGGGAGCAGTGGCTGGGTGTCGGGGGCTGGGCTAGGCGGCGATGGTAAGGCGTTGGATTAGGTAGCGTCCTAGGTGGCGATGCCACGAGGATACGCCCGGCGACGACTTGCCGTTGGGCAGCGCCGTGAGCATCAAGGCAAGGGCGCCATTTGCGGTGAACAGCTCGAGCCGCGAGTCGTTGAGGGACACGCCGTAACTCGACAGGAACGCATCGCGAAGCTGTTCATATTGGCCACGGCGGTCGAACAGCGACCAGCCGGAGGCCAGAATGTCGATCTCAAGGCAGAAGCGGGCAACATCGTGAAGTATACATTGCGGCTGGGCATCGCCCAAGTCGAGCACGCAGATACCCGCCGGTGTGATAAGGATATTGTGGGGTCCGAAATCGTGATGGGCGAGGCCGACGGGTTGATCGGGGGCGTCTCGGTTCTCGATGGAGAAGCGCTGGCGGAGGCGGACGATCGTTCGATCGTCAAGCAACTGCCTTGTTCGTGCATGATCGAGGCGCGCGTGGAGCGACGAGATTTGGCGTTGGAAAAGCTCCTGCGCGGACGCCGGAGCGGTCGGCAGCGAGTGAAACACCGATAACCACCGGCCGCAATCTCGTGCCGCAACGACACAGGCGATGAAGCGGCGCGACGACAAGAAGCCGCGCAGCGTGTGACTGAAGGCGCGAGTGAGCGGACGGCCCGAGACGAACTTCATGGCGTAGGCGGCGCAATCCTCGAACAGCCGGATTGGCTTTGGCACGGAGATCCGCTGTTCGGCGGCGAATCGATCGTGGGCGGATTGCAGAATTCGAAACTCTTTTGCGGCGAGCGATTGGGCGTCGGCCGGTGTTGCCCCGCGGCGAACGATCTTGAGCAGAACCTCGCTGCGATTTTGCGACGAAGTGAGCACCAGTTTCGCCGTGTACGAGCGTGGGGCGTCTTGAACATTCGTGACGCGAACGGCGGGAACGGTGCTGAACCCGAGGTCGCCGCGTGCCGTTTGGCATAATTCGCGCACGATTTCCGCAACCGCTCCGTTGGCGGATGAAGGACTGCACGATTGACGAAAGGCGGCTAGGGACATGGTTGCGGATAGCACTGAACTTGTTGCAATTGCGGCATTGTGGGCGACTGAACGTACTCGTACGCGACGGCCGGGCGCGAGGCGAGTTTTAGGTAGCCGGCACCGATGAGGGCGACGTAGTACGGGATTTCCAGCCCGACGAGCGACACGAATTGGGCCGCGACCATGAAGCCGACTAGCGAGGCGATGATCATGCGGCAACTGTTGGCGGCGGCGGGGGCGTAAGGGTCGAGCGTGCGGGCGAGGCGCCAGCAGCGGTACATGGCGGCGAGGTAAAACGTCAGTAGCAGGCCGAGGCCGACCGCGCCCGTTTCCGCGCCGACCTGCAGCCAGAGCGTGTGGGCTTCCTTACCTTCGTTGTAGCGGCCGAACTGCTGGACGACGAGCGGGAAGTGCTTGGGGCCGACGCCGAAAGCCGGGTTGGCGATCATCAGGTCGACGCAGTTGCCCCACATGATGACGCGGCTTTGGGCCGATTCGTCGCGTTCTTCTTCGTCGACGAATGCGCTGGAAAACCGTTCGATGACGGGAGGGCCGGCCAGCCGTAGGCCGACGGCGACCGCCAAGGCAAGATACGCATAATAAACTGGACGCTTGGGGATGAGGGCGAACGACACGACGCCGGTGATGATGAGGGCGACCATTCCGCCGCGGGACATGGAGAACATGATGGCGTGGGCCATCAGCCCTGCGGCGAAGAAGGCGAGCCAGCGACGCCAGTGTTTTGTTTCCGCGAGACCGAGGAAGAAGGCGAAGCCGGCCGCGCAGACCAGGGCGATGGCGACACAGTTGTTGTCCATGCCGCCGAAGCCGTAGTCCTTGAGCCAGTTGTTGCCCTGGAGGTAGCTCAGGTTCGCTTCGTAGGCGACGAAGCCCTGGCTGAGCATGATGACCCAGGCGAGTTGCTTTAGCTGGGTGACGGAGTCGATGATGGTGATGCCGACGACGAATGGGAGGACGATCTTGAATAACGATTCGACGGCGTTCCAGGCGACTTCACCGTTGGGGGCCATGGCGGCGCTGGCGGCGTTCCAAACGAGGAAGCCAACGAGTGCGGCGACGACGAGCTTGGCGCGGCCGAAGTCCCAGCGGCCGAAGCCGGCTATTGCCCAACCGACGAGCAGGGCGATGGCGATGATGCGGCTATAGTTGCCGACCGGAACGGAATAATGCCAGAGGTAGTCGGGCTTGATGATCGCAAAGCAAACGTAGATCAGCAGGCCGTAAAACGGATTCACCACCGCGGCGAGGCTGCCGCCGTAGGTGAGCGCGTAGGTAAATATCAGGCCTTTCACGTCGGATCAGATTTCGTCGTTCGGATGTCGCCTAGATGATGTCGGCGAAGGTGGCTTCGACGCGGCGGAAGTATAGGCAGCCGATGATGAGCAGGGCGAACGCGACGGCTAGCGATATGGATAGCGAGTATAAGTCGAGCGGTTGGTTGAGCGTGGCGGCGCGGAAGTTGGAGATCAGGCCGAACGCTGGGTTGAGCGGGAGCAGGGCGATGGTCCGAGAGCCGAGGACGTTTTCCGGCTGCATGTAGATGCAGGGCGTGGCGAACATCCATAGCTGAACCGCGAAGGGGACGACGTAGCGGAAATCGCGGTAGGCGACGGTGAGGGCGGAGAGCATGACGCCGACGCCGAGAGTGGCGACGACCAGTCCCAGGGCGAGCAGCGGGGTGAGCAGAATCGACACGCCCGGCGCGACGCCGTAGTAGAACATCAACACGACGAGCATTCCGAAGGCGATCAGCAGATCGACCACGCCGGCGCCGATCGCACCCAAGGGGATGAACAGCCTGGGAAAGTATACTTTGGTAACGAGGTTTTGGTTGCCGACGACGCTTCCTCCCGCCTGGCTGATGGCGTTGGAGAAGAACGTCCAGGGGAGCAGGCCGGCGAAGGCGAACAGCGGATAGGGAATGTCGGTGGAAACGCCGGCCAGGCGGCCGAAGAAGATCGTGAACACGACCATCGTGGCCAGCGGCTGCAAGATCGCCCAAGCGGCGCCGAGGACGGTTTGCTTGTAGCGGACCTTGACGTCGCGCCAGATGAGAAAATAGAGCAACTCGCGATACCGCCACAGCTCGGCCACGTCGACGAACTTCCAGCCCGGCCGGCGCTCGATCACGGTTACGGGGAGATCGTGCGCGGCGTTGGCTGAGCCGGTCGTGTCGGTCGCGTCGGTGGTGTCGGACGTGGAGGAAACTCCAACGGCCAATGGCGGCGCGGATCCGAGCGAGTCGTTTACAGATTCGGTCAAAACATCCATCGTGGGTCGATTAGTTGCAAACGCGCTGAGCGCGGGAGTGATTTCGGACAACCAAATATCGTTTCGCGAACGGCCGGCAAATCAACCGCCGTTCCATCAACTGTCGTTCAGTGCGGCGACGCATGGGGCGGACGTTGGATCGTCGGCAGGTAGGTTTGCTTTGCTATGGTGCTTGGCAGTTCGGGGTAGGTCGGTACGAGCCATCGCCGCTGCAAGGATACCTTCCAGCGGGGCCAAGCGCGCTTCCCAACGATATTGTTGCTCGACCAGCGAGCGAGCGTTTCGACCAAGCCGACGTCGCCTGTCCGGCGACGCCAACAGGTCGGCGAGTGCGACGACCCATGCTTGCGGGTCGGGTGCACAAATCGCGTGTTCGTCGTGGCGAAGTTCCAGGCCTGTAAGGGCCTGCGGCGAAGCGACAATGGCCTTCGCCATCGCCGCGGCTTCCAAGACCTTGTTCTGAATGCCGCGGGCGATTCGCAACGGGGCCACCACGACCGCCGCTCGCGACAGGTAAGGGCGAACGTCCGGCACGTCGGCGACGACCGATACGCCGGGCAACCTGTCAAGCGCGCCGACCGCCGCGGCAGGACGGCGGCCGACCAGCGAAAGCTGCGCGTTTGGATTTCGATCCCGCACCTGCGGCCAAACGTGCTGGCAAAACCAGACGACGCCGTCGATGTTGGCGCGATAGTCGAGCGCGCCGACGAACACGACCTCGTTGGACTCGGTCGACGGGTCGCTGGCGTTCACGTCGGCGTGGAAGTACTCCAAGTCGACGCCGTTCTCGATGGCGCGGACGGGCGCTTCGGGCGACGTAGCACGCAGCAAGTCCGCTTCGTCGCGGCTAACCACGATGACGCTGGTCGCGCGTTGGCAGACGCTCCGTTCGAGGCGCTGCATGCGTCGGCCTTCGAGGCTGAACAACGTCCGCTTGATGCCGCGCGCCTTGGCCGCGTAGTCGAGCCACTTCTGGCTGTCGACGTCGACAAAATCGACAACCGCGGGCACACCGCCGAGGCCAGGACTGTTCAGGTAGGGAGCCATGCTGGAACAGAAGACGACGACGGCGTCATATTTCTTCTTGTCGCGAGACCACTCGTTGATGGTGCGCCGCAATCGACTGGACGAGAACAGCCCCGCGGTGGCAGTCCGACCGGCCAGGAGGGAACAAGCGGCGTTGGCCCAGCGCGACAAACCGCCGACCGGCTCGATCGCGACGCGGCGACAGACGGACGTGAGTTTGTCCCGCGTTTCGCCAGGGACCGGTTCGTCGGCCAGACACGCCAAATCGAGTTGCGAGCGGGCGGCGAGCCACTTGACCAATTGCCAAGAACGCACGCGGTCGCCGCGGTTAGGCGGGAACGGCACGCGATGTACGAGCAACAGGATATTAGGTTTCGCAAACACTATTGATGAAACGCAAGCGGGGGGCGTCATGGCCGCCCGTCGATAAAAACTTCGCCGAACCGTGCGGGCACCGCAGAATGTCGAGACGATCGCCGCGGCGCGGTTGGCCGATGTTTGTTATCGGCCGGTAACTGGCCCGCTGATTGTGGCCCGCTCACACGGAGCCGGCTCATTGAATCCCGTTCACCTGGGCCGATGCGTCGCGGTCGCCAATTCGCCGACGTGCGAATGGCCGTTGCCGTGTTGCCGCTGCGAATTCGCGACAACCGGCTCGGCGACCTGTGGGGCGACATCTGCGGGCTTTTCGGGCATATGCACCTCGCGACGCACGGAGAGGAGTCGCGACGCTTGATAACCGGAAAATCCGATGGCGCGAAAACAGGTGCAAAGCAGCAAGCGGACGTCGATGGACATGGTGGCGTGCCGCACGTACTCAAGGTCGAGGACGAGTTTGCGCCGCACGCTGTCGAGGTCGCTGTCGGCCGGCAGGTTGATTTGCGCCAATCCGGTAATGCCCGGAAGCACGGCAAGACGATTCGAATAGCCCGGAATTTCTTTCGCCAGCGAGTGGGTAAACTCCGGACGTTCCGGGCGAGGTCCGACGAGGCCCATATCGCCGCGGACGACATTCCAAAGTTGCGGCAACTCGTCGAGGTGCATCTTGCGGATGATGCGGCCGACTCGCGTCAGCCGTGGATCGTCGGTGAGCGCCCAAATGGGGCCGGTTTTTGCTTCGGCGCCGTGCATCATGGTTCGGTATTTGTACATGGTGAACAGGCGACCGTCGCGGCCGACACGGACCTGATGAAATACGGCCGGTCCGCGCGACGAGAATCGCACGATGACAGCCAGCACGGCCATGATCGGCAGCGCCGCCACGAGCAACACGGCCGCCAACGCTCGCTCGGCGATCCACTTCCAACGAAAATAGGAGCTCACGTCGATGTGGATTTCGCCATCGGCGATGTGAGTTTCTGGCGTAGCTTGTTTACGCACGCCGCGTTTTTCTCGAGTTGCCGTAATCATTGAATCTAACCCTCTGGCCGCAAAAAACGATTGGTTCCTAACCACACGGTCAAAAGCATTTGCCTATCCCTTTGTGGATGCGAGCATGCTTTGGATTGCCGGTACGAAAACTTCCAAGAACTGTCTGCACGAATCGGAATCGGACGGATCGGCGTCGGACACCGGGCCTGCGACTTGAATTTTGTAAAGCCACGGCTGGCCGCTGAACTCGAAACGGGCGGAATCGGAGGCGATCCATCCGTCTCCGGTGCTCCAGCCGTAATACACGCGAATTCGCTCTGCGGCCAACGACTTGCCGCGGAAATTCGACGCCCAGAATTCGCTCGGCACGTCGGCCGACGTCGTCAGTTTTTCAACACTCTTCTCGCCAACGATGTCGTAGTCGCGACTGGAGAAACAAATCTCCGGCGTGTGGACGGCGATCGGTCCCGCGGGACCAAGCAACAACGCAACCGTCACCGAGGCGCCGGTCTGCAGGTTGATGTATTGTCGTTTGAGGCTGCCTTGGCAGCGGAGAATCTCCTGGACCTCGTCTTCCAATTCCGCCGACGATTCCATTCGCCAGGGTCCGATCTGGGTGGGCACGTCACCTAGGCGCTCGGCAATCGCCACGATGTCGGCGGGCGCACCCCAGCGCTGCGAATAGCGGCCGTGCAGCGCGCCGGCCAGCACGGTCGCGACCAGAATCGCGACGATCGTGAGCGGAATACGTTGATCTTGAAGAAACTTCATGGGATTATAGAGACTTTTCGAGCATCGACTTGAACGCGAGATCGCCGGCGGTCAGTACTTGTTCTTCCAGGCCGGTCTGCTTGGCCTTCTCGAACGCCGAGCGAGCGTCTTCGAGACGGCCCGACTTCGCGTAAGCGGCGGCCAGATGGAATGGATAGCGGGGGTCGACGGCCTCGGAATTTACGGCTTCTTCGAGGCACTTGACGGCGGCTTTGAGATCGCCCGCCATCAAGTGAATCGTTCCCTGGGTGTCGAGCAGCGCCGGCTTGCGTCCGGCGACCGCAATGGCCTGTTCGACGTAGCGTAAAGCGTCTTGCCGCCGCTCGGGCTGCTCGGCCAAGAGCGTTGCGAGGTTGTTGAGCGCCAACAAGTGCTTGGGCGAAAGCTTGACGACCGCCTCGAACAGTTCGATCGCTTCCTCCGGGCGGCCGTGAATCGTCCGCAACACGGCGGCCGAGAACCACAATTCCGCGTCCGATGGATTGGCTTTGAGCGTTTGCGCGATGATCGGTTCGGCGCGGGCGAGATCGTCCGCCGTCGGTTTGCCGGAGGCAAGCACGGACGCGAGAACCTGCACGGGACGCGGCGAGGACGTGTCGGCCTTCGCGGCGGCGTCACACACCGTTACGACTTCGTCGAAGCGGCCCTGCGACGCCAGGCACTGGACCAACGGGACGTATGCGCGGGACACGCGCGGCCACAACCGGCGATACCAACGCTCGGCCGGCTCGTGCAGCGCGACGGACATGTACAAGTTGCCGACATCCAGCATCCATTGGTCTTTTTCCGCGTCCTTCGCCAGCGATTCGAGTCGCTCGTCGGCGAGCGGCTCGACGAACGATTCGATTTGCTTGTCGCGGTCCTGCAACTGCATCAAACGGACACGCAGGGCCAGGGCACGCGACGTTGGATAGACCTGGGCTTTGCGCTGCAGCGCCTCGATCTTATCAACGCACGTCAGAGCATCTTTGAGAAGTTGGGCGCGGATTTCACTGCCGGCCGGCACGAGCGAATCCGACCCGTCGTCGCGAGAATGTCGCAACGCGAAGTCGGCGCACAGGCCGAGGTGCGATTCGGACGGCTCGGCGACGTCGGCGAGCGTCCACAATTGGTCGCGGGCGGCCTTGAGTTTTACCCGATCGGCGAGCAGCCGCGCTTCGCTTTCGTACACGCCCGCCAGAAGCAGGCGATCGGCGGCGGCCGGCGATTCATTTCCGTTGACGCGGCCTTCCAATATCATTCGCGCTTCGGCGTGTTGAGCGATCCGCTGTTGCTTGTCGCCGCCTCGCCGCACGAGCAGGACGGCGCGCAGCCGATCGTCGGCCGGCAGCGGCGTACCGTCGGTGGTGGCCTGCCGCAACAGTTCTTGAGCTTCGTCCCATGCACCGTCGCCGTCGCGCAGCGCGAGCAGCGTGGCCAGCGCCTGCCGCGCGCGAACGTTGTCGGGCGCGATGGCCACGATTTTCCGCAGGGTTTGCTCGGCGGCATCGACGTCGTCGTGCAACTGCAACGCGGCCAGCCGCGACAGAATCGCGGCATCCTTGGGGGCCAATTCGCTTGCCTGTCGATAATTCGTCAGGGCCTCCGGCCGCTTGCCCAGCAATTCGTATCCTTGGGCGAGTACGAACGCCTTCTGCGCCGGCTCCAAAGGAACCTGTTTCGTCATTTCGGTCAGCGTTTTTTCGGCTTTCGCCGCATCGCGACCGCGGAGGTGATACATAAACACCGCGTTCCAGGGACGAACGTCCTGCGGCGCGAGCTGGACCGCCTTTTGCAACGTCGCGATCGCTTCCGGCCGCTTTTCGTTGAGTTGCAACATTTCGGCCAGCCAGATGTGCCGCATGGCGTCGTTCGGACGCTCGGCAACCGATTCGCGGGCCAACTCGACCGCGCGTTCGCGCTGATCCTGCTGCACGGCGACGGCCAGCGCCAGCGACTCCAATCGCTCCGACGAGAAGGCCCCGCGCCCCATTTCATCGAGTACCTGCTGCGCCTCGGCGAATCGGTTAAGGCGATACAACAGCCCGATCAGGCGTTCGTAGGTGGCAATGCGCCGGTCGCCCGCCTCAATGGCGGACGTATAACTTGCAATCGCGTGCGATGTGTCGCCGCGAGCTTCGGCGATCTGCCCCGACAGCACCGTCGCCGGAGCCCAACGGGGCCGATCTTTCAAGATCGCGGCGACCAACTGTTCGGCTTCGGCAATATCTTTGGGCGAGCGGCGCGCGGGATCGGCCAGCATATGCGCCGCGCGGTAGAACCGCCAGGCGTGGCCCGATTCACCTTCGGCCTTTCGCAAAGGTTCATCGAGCCGGGCCAGTTCTTTCCAGTCGCGAGCGTCGAACGCGAGTTCGGCGCTGCGGCGAAGGATGCGGAGATTCGTCGGATCGTCGGCAAGCAACGCCGCCAATCGCTTGCGGCCCACGGCGAGGTCGCCGGCTTCGAGCGCCAACTGCATCTGGCGATATAGCAACGCCTTGCGAAGCTGCATGGGCGAATCGGCGATGGCCTGTGCGAGAATCTTCTCGGCCTCGGCGAACTGCTTGCGCATCGCCATCAGGTTGACGCGGGAAACGGCCGTTTCGACGGCGTTTTGTTCGAGGCCGACGAACTTCCGCAGCGCCCGATCCGCATCGGCGGGATGGTTCAACCGCTCGTAAGCGACGATCAGCCGTTGCCAATACTCTTTCTCGTCGGCGTGCTGTTTTTCGCCCGCACGCAGCAAGGCTTCCGCCCTGTTTCGATCGGCGTCATTTCCCTGCGCCAGGAGATAGCCGACTTCCAGCCACCGCACTGCCGAAGACGTGGGCAGGGCTTGTTTCGCGACGGACAACGTCTTTAGGAACGGCTGCCAGTCGCGATTCTCGGCACCGGGCGTGCGAATCTGCCGCTCGAGTTGGGCCTGGCCGAGGCCGAGCCAAACTTGGGGCGGCGCCTTCGCGTGTTCCGCCGCACGCTGATATTGGGCAATCGCCCGATCGTAGTCGCCGGCGCGTTTCCACGCTTCGCCGGTCAACAGGGCGATTTCCCACGGCGCCGTCGAACTAGACGACAGTTCGCTATACTCGGCGGCGGCGAGATCCCAGCTTTCGAGCGCCGCGTAGGCCTGGGCCAACAGGACTCGACATCGGCCGAGCTCTGGGTTTTGTCTTGCACTGGACCCCAACGAACCCGACGTCGCGATCGCGCTCTCCAGCAACGGCACGACGCGGCCTGGCTCGTTGTTGGCGAGCAACCACTGCGCCTCGAGCCGAGCGAGAGTAAACCGCGTCCGAATACGGACATCGGTCGATTCGTAGACCAATACCTCGTCCGCATGTTCCTTCAGTAATTTCAATACTTGCTGCGCCGGCTGCAACTTGCGGGCGGCAAGTTGCGTTTCGAATAGCTCGACGTTGAGGGCATTGCTGAATTCGGCCAGGCGGCGCCGGCCAAGTTCCCAAGTGGCGACGGCGTCCTCCGTCGATCCCAGGGCTTTCTGAGCACGCCCCAGCAACAGGTATCCCGCTTCCATCGTGGGCGCGACATCGACTAGCTGTTGGCAAAGTTCGCGCGCACGCGCGACATCGCCCTCGGGCGGCGCCGCGGCGAGGAAGTATTGGCCGGATGTGACCAGAACCTTGGGATCCTTCGGGTCGAGCTTCAATGCTTGTTCGATGTCGTCCCGCACGCCGGCAAGCGCGAACATCTGGCGATATTGAGATCGAGTTACGTACGAATCGGCCCGATCGGGGGCGGCGGCGACCATTTTCTCAATTACCTGGTCGGCGAGTCGCGCCGCTTCATCGCTCGGGATTCCTAACTTGTCCGCCCGAGTGCGGTAGATCAGCGCTAATCCCCTCGCCACGTCGACATCGCTCGGCTGCGCTTTATTGGCCTTTTCCAATTCGTTACGTGCCTGATTCCAGGACTCCGCGCTGTCCCGCGATTGCGACTCGTCGGCGGCGACCAAGGCCACGATCCGTTGGGCGGTGGCGTCGATGTGGCCGGCTCCGCCGTCGCCATCTTCGACTTCCAAGAGCTTCTTGGCCTCGACCACGGCCGCGGTGGTTTGGCCGCTGTCGAACAACAACACGGCAAGGCGGCGGCGCAGTGTCGCATCCTGCGGAGAAACGCCGACGGCGCGATAGTAGAGTTGCGCCGCCTGATAACGCTGTCGCCTCGACTGCAAATCGTGATCGAACACTTTCGCCGCGCGAACGTGGATTTGATCTTCGTCGGGCTTGAGAGCCAGATACTGCTGCAAATAACCGACGGCTGCGCCCCACTTCTCCTCGTTTTCCAATTGATCGACTCGGTCGAGCAACGAATCGGCCAACGCCGTAACCTGATGGTTGCGCCACAGGTAAGCCGAGCCACCCAAAACGACGACCACAACCACCGACGCGACCAGTAGCGGAACGTTCAACTCGCGGCGCGTCGTCCTTCTCGTTTGCGTGCCGAGCGCATCGGTGCCGCTGTGCGGCGAGCTTGCGGGCGTTGCGGGATTGATGGTCATGTTCGTTGGCAATGCGATCGCGAATGGACGCGGCCGCGCGAGGGAAACACGAATGGCGTGTTCGTTCGGGAGTTCCGGAATCGTCGTCGACGGCGAGGCCGCATCGGAATCAGACGGATTCCCCAATGTACGCATAGCTGCCGTAGGTCGACGCGTAGCGCCGCGCCGAAGTGCCGCTCAACACGGCGCCCATTAGATTCACGCCCGCCATCGTCAAGCGTTCCGACGCCAGGCGGACTTGTCGCGACCGGCTGATGTCGCGCAACGCGCACAAGAGCGTGCCGTCGGCGGCTTTGGCGAGGACGAGCGATTCGCTCGCGGACAGAATCGGCGGCGTATCGATGACGATGAAATCGTAGACTTCGCGCAATTGGCCGATGAGCCTGGGAATGGCGCCATTGCCCAGGTAGTTGTGGGGACTCGATGTAACGCGTCCGGCCGGCAGCAGATGCACGCCCTCGGCGACTTCCTCGACGATGGCGTCGGTGATTTCGCACTGGCCTCGCAAAACGTCGGCTAGCCCAGGTCCGAGCCGCGCGTCGAATATCTCGTGCAGATTGGGCGACCGCAGGTCGGCATCGACGATCAGCGTCCTCTTGCCGGTCGCCCGGGCGAGGCTGATCGCCAATTGCGAAACGAGGCTGGTCTTGCCCTCGCCACTGACCGCGCTGGTGACGGCGAACACGCGATGGCAACCGGTGTTTTCGGAGAGCAGCAAACAGGTTCGCAACGCATCGACGCTCTCCTGGAACAGTCCCAGGTCGCGGCGGATTCTTCGCCGCGAGGCCGTGCCGCCGGAGATCACCGGCCGCGTCGGCAACTGCGCGATTTCGCCGACGATCGTCAGCGTCGCCTCGCTCGACAATTGATCGGCGTCGGCGATGCGGCGGGAGAATCTCTCCCAGCCGACGACGACGAAAAACGGCAACACGAACGCCGCGCCGCAGAACAGCACCAGTTGTTTGTAGGGCCAGGCGTCGATCGGCGCGGGAGGAACGGTGGCTGGGCTGGCGACGAAGACTTTTTGGGGATTCTTGGTTTCCGTTTCGATTTGCAGCTTGCGATCGGCAATCTTGGCGAAAATGCCCGATTCGCGTTCCAAATCCGCGTGCATGAATTGAAGCCTGGTGCTTTTTTCGGCGTTGGACGACAATTCCTTCATGTAATCATCGTATCGGCGCTTCAGCAACGTGTGTTCGGCGTCGAGCGCCGTGAGCCGTTGCCGCCATTCGACCGCTTCCTGCCCATGTACCGTTTGACCAGCCACGGAATGCTTCAACTTGATCTGCGCCCGCACCTCGTCCTTCAACGTCGCCAATTCCTTTTCCGCGTTGGCGATCTGGACCGCAAAGTCTTTGTAACTCGAACTTTGTTTGCCTTGACGCGATTTCTTTTCGATGTCGTCAAGCTGCGAATGCATCGCCGCCAGCGTGCGGCCCAACTCGCGCACGGCGGGATCCCACTTCACCTCGGCGTCGAGCACGTCGTTCGGTATTTCGGCCGGTTCCGCCGGCGCCGGCTCGCCGTAAACCGCGATCTGGGCCCGCAGAACTTCACGATCGGCCTCGACCGTGATCATCCGCTGTTGCAACGCAAAGAGCGGCGACAGCACGTTGATCGCGGCCATCGAATTCCCCTTGTCGGGAATCTTGCCGATCACGCCGCGCTCGGCCTCAAGGATCATGTCCTGTAGTCTCTTGATCTCCGCCGATCGAATCGCCTTGATCTCATCCAGTTTTCCTAGCAACTCTTTCAGCCGCGCCGAATCGTATGCATCAAGGCCTCCAAAATACGTGGCGAGAACGACGTTGACGATCGTCGCCGCATCCTCGGCGCTATCGCTGACATACTCGATTCGATACAGTTCGGACTGCCCCTCGCCGATGACCTTCAGATTCTTGATCAGGTATTCCAACGGATCGGTCTGTCGTCGGATCTCCGGAATCTTGGCGATCTTGGGGTCGGCCAACGCGGGTCTGAGCACCACTTCGCTGCCGATCGAACGCAACTGCGTCTGCGCAAATCGCGGCGAAGTATCCGGCGAATTGGGCAGCAACACGCCGCCGCGATCCGGAATCCTAATCAGCGCCGACGCCCGATACTTCGGCGACCACGAAGACCAGACGGCGACGCCCGCCAAGACCGCACAAACCAACCCGGCCGGTACGGCGATTCGCCACCAATGCTGAAACGACCGCAGCAAAAAGCCGACCGTAATGTTCGCGCCCGTCGCCGCGGGCGGCTTCGGCGGCCCGCCAATTTGAATTGGCGGCGGCCGCAATGCCGGCGGCGGGCCAAACTGCGGTGGCAGCAATGTGGTTTCGGACGCGGAAGTGGGCATACTCATGGTGTTGCTTTCAGCCGGCGCAATCGAACAACGAATCCGGCTTCATTCACAAATCGCACTATTGAATTGAAATATGTTGCAACGCCAGCGACGTCAAACAGGCACGGCCGGCTCGGCCGCCGCTTTCGACAATTGGCGGACATTGACAACTTCGACTTCTCGGAACAATCGGGTCAGGTACACCAGAAACAACCAGAACAGCAAAGCGGCGAACGGGATCATCACCCAGCCGGCAAAATCGTGCGTGAACTGATGGGCCGCCTCGCCCGAGACGAACTCCTGCAACAGCGCGGTCACGACAATTCGCGTCGAATTCGCGATCAGCGTGATCGGCACCGCGCTGGCCAGCAGCATCAGCTTCTCCCACCAGGCCCGCCGCGTAAACAGCACGTAGGCAAACGCCAAGGCAAAGATACCGACAAAGATACGCAAGCCGGAACACGCTTGTGCGACTTCGAGCCGTTGATCGCCCATCACGATCACGTTGCCCTCGGCAAGCGCCGGCTGGCCGAGCATCTGCAACGCGGCGGTGCTGATCTTCGTCGCCGCGCCTTGCAGCGGCTGACTCAAAAACAACTCCGCGGAATACGGCCACGGAAACATGAACCACAGGAAAATGATCGCCGGCGCTGCCCAACGAAAACACGCCGCGCCAAACAGCAGCATCACCACGCCCGCCACCCACAGCGGCAGCGTCCATCCGTCGACCGCTTCGATAAACACGTAGGCCGAGCTAACGCGAAGCACCAACGCCACGGCGATAAACGCCCAGCCCCATTGCGACGACCGTAGCCGATCGTGCGGAAACTCGCCACGCCGCGCCCACAAAAACCAGCCGGCGATCGGTAGCACAAGATAGCCGTGCGAATAATCCGGAATCGTTTCCCATGCCGTGACCGTTTCGGCCAGCGTCGGCCAATACGACCAAATCGCCGCCGCGAGAATCGCAATCGCGCCGGCCGCGAATTGCCAACTCGACCAGCGATATGAAATCGTCGGAGTCGCGACTTGCGGCTCGTCGCGCCGCTCCGACCTGTTCGCAATCGCAGCAGCGGCCGCGGGCGAAAAGGCTCGCGATCGTTTCTTTTTGATGGCTCGCGTCAAACTACGATTGAGTTTCGTCTTGGAATCGGTCGGCGACAAAAGGCGAGAGCGGTCGGCGCGCACTCCGTTCTTGTCGGTTGCGGCAAACCGAAGCGTCGGTAGGTGTGATCTTCTAGTGCGTAGCAGTTTCGAACGCCGCCCAACCAGCCCCACTCAGCCCTCGGTGAACACACCGGGGACAATGCGCGTCAAGCAACCAAAGCAGTGCATCGCACCACCAACACGCACCACGCAAAGCGAAGCAACATCGCGGCAACCGTCGCAACAAGCGGCATCCAACCAATTGGCCACCACCACCCAAGCGACAAGGTTGATGTTCATGGTAGTCGATGCCCCCTGGGCGTCAAGCGATTGTGCATTTCAAGCCGCAAAACTTGCCAGCGACACCTCCGAAAAGCGTGCGTCGTTGCGAACGTGCGGGTCGTGCCGCTTCTAGCCGTTCGACCGCCGGCGCGGCGCGTCCGAATTATTCGCGCCGCATTGCTTGCATCGTTCGCCCTCGGCGACTACTATCGAGATCAGTTGGCATCGGGCGGTTTTCCGCTCGCGCCACCATGCCGAAAGATCGCCCTAAGAGATCACCCCGCACGGCCGGCCGACCCCGGCCAAAGAATGGTCGGTTTGCTGCTCGCGAAGCGTTCTAATCGCTTGGCGATCCGGAAACCGAGGGGAACGGAGTGCGTCCGCACTGCCCTATTGCTCACCGCGCCGCCCCATCCAATTCGCGATGCCCGCATCCCGCGAGAAGCGTCGCCACTGGCGGCCAACGCCAAAGTCGCGCGTCCGAAGCAGCTCGATCGACCGCCGCGATAGCTGCAAACACAGCGCGTTTCACGTGAAACGCGCGCGTTTCGGCATCAAGCCGGCCCAAAACAGACCTCGACAATCCCCGATCTTACCGAACCCCACGCAGGGTGCTCTGTGAGCACCTAGCCAAGCGTCAAGACCGGCTTCAACCCTCGGCCCCTTTCTCTCTGCTCCCCCGCCCCGGTAGCGACCGTGCCCCAAAAGAAGAACAAATCCGCTCGGCCGAGCAAGCCCGCCCGCTCCGCAACGGCAACCGCCGCCATGCGAACCCGGCGCCCCGCCACCACCAAGGCCGCCGCCGCTAAGAACGGCAAGGCCACTCGTTTAGCCCCCGCCGACTCGCCGGGCACAATCCGCGCCAACCCGCCAAAAAGCGTCAAAACCACCAACACCGTGGCATCAAAAGCAGCAGCATCGAACGGCCGCGCCAAAAACGGCACGCCCCACACCAACGGCAAAGCAAAGCAAGGAAAAAAGCAAGTCGCCGCCCCCCGGCCCCCGGCCCTCGAATCCCGAACCCCGAATTTCGAATCCAACCCCCAACCCCAAACTCCAAGTAACTGCTTCACCCCCGCTCGTGACCGCCAACTAGTCGACCGTGCCCTTTCCGGCCAACCCGGTGCCTGGGACGCCCTCTACGACCGCTGCCACCAGCCGCTGCTGGCCGCCATCCGCGCGATCATCGCCAATCGCGCCGTCGACCCGAACCTCATCGACGAACTGGCCGCCCGCGTTTGGTACGCGGTGGTCCGCGACGAAGGCCGGCTCCTCGACCGCTTCGACCCCAGTCGCGGCTGCGTGCTGACCACCTACCTGGCGTTGCTAGCCAAAGACGAAGCCTCCCGCCTCTTCCGCTCCGAACGCCGCCGCCGCCGCCGAGAAACCGCCGTAGCCACGTCCGAAAAGAAAACCCCCACCAAAAACCAAGCCAACCCGGCCGCAGCCCAACTCACCCTAGCCGAATTCGCCGCTACGCTAACCCCTGCCGAGAAAACATTTTACGAAGAAATCACCGTAGCGGGCAGCCAACCCAAGAACGGCCAAGACGACAAGAACGGCACCGAAAAAGCCAACGGCGCCGCCCAATCCAACGGCCGCTCTCAAGCCAACGAGTGGCAGCTAAACCACCGCGTCCGGCGAAAGCTGGAGCGTTTCTTGACCGGCTGAACCGGCCGCTCGCCCATTTGCGGCCATCGGCGACATCTGCGGATCAGCCCCGTCGCCCGCTTGATGAGCACCAAGAGCGACTGCGGACCCCCGAACCAATCTGGCGGTGCGCGAATCCCGACTCCCGTAGGGTGCTCTGCGAGCACCACCAACCCGCTCCGCGCGCACTTCTTGCGCAGGTCGCACGGTCCTCAAGGCTCCGCGGCACTGCCAATGCCTCGAGCCTTCCCACGCGGGCCAAGACTCCGCGCCTCTCTGACGAACCGCAAAGACGCAAAAACGCAAAGACCGTCGGACAACAAATGCTCGTCGTATTTGCCTCCGCGTCTTTGCCGCTCTGCCTTAAAAAAGTACCCGCTCGTTTTTCGCTCACGGCCACCGGCTCCGACAAGCCGCCGTGCTGCAACGATTTTTTCGGAACAGCTTTGGTTGCGGCCAGCGGCCGCGCCGTGTTTCCCATGAATCCTCGACGCAAGCTGCCGTCAGGCGAGCGTGCGTTCGAGAAACTGCCGCGTCCGTTCGTGCTGCGGGGAATCTAGCACGGCGGCGGGCGGGCCTTCTTCGAGAATGCGACCGTCACATAGCACGACCACGCGGTCGGCCGCCCGGCGGGCGAAACCGATTTCGTGCGTGACGAGGATCAGCGTCAGGCCGTCGCGGCGGAGATCGTCGAGCACCTCGAGCACCTCGTGCTTGAGTTCTGGGTCGAGGGCGCTGGTGATCTCGTCGCACAACAGGCAGGACGGCTCCATCGCCAGCGTGCGGGCAATCGCCACGCGCTGCTTCTGGCCGCCGGAAAGCTGGCTCGGATAGGCGTTCTCGCGGTCGGCCAACCCAACCCGATCGAGCAGACTCCGCGCGGCCGCGATCGCCGCCGCCCGCGATTTTCCGGCGACGTGCATCGGCGCTTCGATGATGTTGTCGAGCGCAGTGAGATGCGGAAAAAGCTGGAAGTCTTGAAACACCATGCCGACGAGCCGGCGAATTTGCCGCACGGCGTCGTTTTGGCTGCCGTTGCCCCCGCTGGGCGAAAGTTGGTGCGGCCCGACGCGGATTACGCCGCCGTCGAAGTCGCACAAGGCGTTCGCCGTCCGCAGCAGCGTCGATTTGCCGCCACCGCTGGGGCCGAGCAAGGCGATCGTTTCGCCGGTGCGGACCGATAGCGTGACACCATCGAGCACGACGCGATCGCCGAACGCCTTGCGAACGTTGTCGAAGGCGATGAAATCGGCGACTGGGAAATCGGCGGCTGGCTCGCTCATCGTGCGCCTCCCCAGCGGCGTTCGAGATACCGCGACAAATAACCCAGCGGCACCGACATCGCCAAATACAAACCGGCGGTGAGCAGACCGAGCTCGACGTATTTGAGGCTCGATCGGGCAAGAATCTGATACTCTTTCGTCAGCTCGCGAACGGCGATCACGCTCACCAGGCTCGTGTCCTTGAACATGGCGACGAAGTCGTTGGTCATCGGCCCCAGCGCGGTGCGAAACGCCTGCGGGAAGATGATGCGGCGAAACGTCAGCGGCTCGGACATGCCCAGGGCGCGGCCGGCTTCCCATTGGCCGCGGGGAACCGATTCGATCGCGCTGCGGTAAATCTCCGCTTCGTAAGCGGCGTAGTTGAGGCCGAAGCCGAGAATCGCCGCCGCAACCGCGCCGATGTCGATGCCCAGCTCCGGCAGGCCGAAGTACAAGAACGTGAGCAATAGCAGCAGCGGAATGCCGCGGAAAAACTCGACGTAGGCCAGCGCCGCCAGTCGCAGCGGCGGCAACCCGTACAACCGCAGCACGCAGACCAGCAGACCGAGCGACATCGCCAGCGCCATGCTGGCCACGGAGAGATAAACCGTCATGCCGGCGGCGCGGACCAGCAGCGGCGCGTAGCGGTCGAACGTCCAAGCCTTGGCGGACTCGCTGGCAATGTCGCCAGCGTCCGCGTCGTTCTCCGCGGCGTCGGCGTCGAGCGGCCGGCCGTCAGCATCGAAGCCGAGTCCGGCCAATTCCGCCACGTTCGGCCGCGAGGCGAGCGCCGCCTGATCTTCGTTCCACAGCCGCCACTTGCGGAAAATGCGCTGCAACTCGCCCGAGGCGATCACATCGTCCAAGGCCGCGTCGATGGCGATTTTCAGATCGGCGTCCTCATGCCTCATGCCGAGTCCGTATTCGCCCAGCCCGATCCGCTCGCCGACGAACTTGAGCTTCGGATTGGCGGCGGCATAGTAAACCGCGATCGGCCGGTCGAGCAGCACAGCGTCGATCCGCCCGAGTTCCAAGTCGCGGTACGGTTCGGTCTGGCCCTCGAACGACTGAATCTTCGTCACGCCGTGTTCTTGCAGAATCCGCTCGGCCGCCGATTGCGATAGCGTCCCGACGGCAAGCTGGCGGCAGTCGGCCAGCGAGTTGATCCGCGTCTCGTCGGCCCGCACGACGAGTTGCTGCGAATAGATATAGTACGGCCGAGAAAACAGCATCTTTTCGCGGTTCTCGGCCGTCATCTCCATGCCGCTGGCGATCAGATCGAAATCGCCCTTGGCCAGTCCCTGCGGCAGGCTGACCCATTCGTACTTCGTGAACTCGGCGCGAATCGGCGTCGCCAACCGCTCGCTCAGCCGCCGCGCGACCGCGTCCATCACGTCGACCTCGAAGCCGACCACCTTGTCCGGCTCGTTCGGATCGCGGAACTGATAGGGAGCGCCGCCCTCGTCGTCGCCGCCCCAATGAATGACGCCATCGGCCAGCCGCTCTCGGACGCGCTGTGCGAGTGCGCCCACAAGCTCCTGTGCGGCGACAGTCGGCGGGCACCAAGCGGCGATGCCCGATATGCACAACAGCGTCGCCACGAATGCCAGCCGCGTGCGTCGACTCACTCCACACACCGCCTCCCACGGACCGTGCTTTCACGCTATTCGCCAACCACCGCGGAATCCACTAAACGCGGACGCGATTTTCGTCGCTGACGTTCGGCGACACAAGTGGGGCGGCGCGAAATGCCCGCCGCGGGTGTGAGCGTCTCGATTGTGGGTGGAAAATCGGGTCTATTGACGGTAGTGG
>JBBDYI010000224.1:0-19944 GCA_040901705.1 Pirellulales bacterium
CCTACCGGTCGCGGCCGTTCCTTGCACGACGCCGAATACGACGCGCACGTCCGGGCCCGTGGCATGGTCGTTCCAGAACCGGCGCACGCGGTCCAGGTCGTGGCTGGCGTCGTACAACGAGAACGGATTTCCGAGATCGACTTGGCTGCCTCCCAGGGCCGATACGTCGTCGACGGTCAGAACCTCACCCGACCAATACGTTTCGGTCGTTCCCGTGGGCCAGATCCTCCGGTGAACTTCCTCCAACCCGCTGTCGACGTTGTTCTTCATGTTCCGCAAGTCGGCTTCCGTGTAGTCGTTGCGCATGATGGGCACCAACAACACTCGCATTGGCTGGTCGGCGAGGAAGTAGTGGCGTAGCGACGTGTCGGCATTCTCGGCCACCAGCCGCCCGCGCCTCGTCAGGCGGGACGTGATCGTATACAAGCCCTGTTCCTCGGGAAACGTGACTCCCGTATAGGCCGTGACCGCGTTGCCGATATCCATTTTTATCGCGCCGGTAACCACGTCGTACGACGTCACGGCCGGCACGTCGCCGTAAGGGTCGGCAGCGTCCAACGACGTCTTCACCTGCGTGAATCGATGCGTTCCCGTGCCAAAATCGTTGAACGGAATGGGAAATCCGTCCTGTGTTTCCGAAACGGAGAACTCGTCCGTCGTGGCGTCAACCACGTAATACAGGTGGTTCGCCTGCAAGCCCGGCGGCAGCGAGTCGGTTGTGCTCAAGATGACGCCGTCGCCGTTTCGCAAGCCGTGGTGGAATGCTCCCAGTTGCGCATCGATTGGGTGCGCAAGGAACGCTCCTGACGCCAGCGGCGCGTCGCCGACGCCGAGTCGTCGTATTTCCGTACGTGACTCGCCCGTGGCGACGCTGGTGAATGTGACCTCGACCGTGTCGACTTCGAGCAGATCGGAATACGGGCTGCCGGGTTCGCCGACCATCCGCGGCGCGACGTCGTGCGTCAGGAAATGCGAAATGGCGGTCGGCTTGCCGGCGATGAGGTATTGGTCGGAGATGCTTTGAATCCCCTGGTTCACCGCCACGTCGTCGACGGCCAGCGACATATCGATTCGTCGGAACGGTGCGTCGGTCGTGGAAGACGTTCGGTTCGGACTCGCATTCGGATTGCGGACTTGAATTTCCCCGGCGCTGTCCTCGGCCTCGATGACCATGCGCAGCTTCGTCGGGCTGCGAAAATCGGCCCGCCGCCAGGGGCCGCTGCCCAGTTTGACCTCGGCATCAGGGTCGAAATTCGTCCCGTAGATTTCGACGAGCACGCCCACGTTGCCTCCGGCCGGCGTAAACTCTTCGATCACGGGATCCGCCAGGAATCGCCCTGGCGCCGGCTGCGATTGATTGCCGCGGGTGACGAGTACATCGCCACTCGTGTTATGCGATCGCAGAATCACGGTGATCGAATTCGGCTGTACACTGTCGATTTCCACCAACGCCCCACCGACCCGGACGCTGATTTCATCGCGATCGCTGCCGAAGCCGCTGCCGGAGATCGTCAGGGTGTCGCCGGCGCTGCCGTGCGTCGGCGTGAATTGGTCGACGAACAGCACTTCTTCGGCCAGCGGCGGCAGATACGAGCCGCGCACGCTGACGCCTCCGTCGGGCGCATGGCTGAACCACACGCGGCCTGCGCCGTCCGTGGCGTTGTCCGCAATTCGCGAGCTCCGCAGTCCCGAGTTGGCCCAGTAATAGGCCTGCCAACCGGCGGCCATACGCACGGCGCTGCCCGCCCACAACCTCCCCTGTTCGTCCACCGAAAGCGGCAGATTGCCGGCCGGCAGCGGGACGGCGGTGTCGGCGATGAATTGGCCGGCGTCGAAACTGTAGTAACTCAAACCGGCATCGGTGCTGACCGCGACGCGCTGGTCGCTCGGCTCGGCCAGATCGAAGATCACGTTGCTCGCCAAACCGTTCAACGGCGCACCGTCGGAACTTCGCTTGAATACCTCAAACTCGCCAATGCTGCCCGCGTTCAGTTCGGCACGCGACAGACCGTCGTTCGTACCCACCCACAGCCGGCCGTGACTGTCGACCAGCAGTGCATGGATCGCAGCCGAGGGGAGCCGGCTGTTCGATTCGTCGAGGCTGACGACGAATCGATTGCGGTCGAAAAGCGTCAGGCCCTCATCGCTGCCGATCCAAATCCGGCCATATTGGTCTTCGGCAATCGCGCGCACGGCTGTCGTCGGCCGCTGGCCGACGCGGTCGGCGAGCAGATCCCAACCGGCGGGCGCATAAAGCCGAACGTCGCCGTCGGTCCCCACCCAAATGTTGCCTTGCGAGTCGGCGAACACCACGTTGACGCGAATGCCCACGCGGTTGTCCCACGTCGCCCCGTCCGGCATCAGCACGTGCAGGCTGTCGGCGGTGGCGAGGAACAGCCGGCCGCGTGCCGTCCACACGTGCTCGATCGCTTTTTCCGCCAAGTTATCGGATTGGTCCAACTGCTGCCAGCGCTGCGCCAGCGTCACGAGATCACCACCGTTTTGACCTCCCCACACGCGCTCGTCGGCGGCGCCAACGGCGGTGAAGCCACTCGCCCATACCGCGCCGTTGTAGCTAACGGGATCACTGACCACCGGCGCGTTGAGCCAATTGTACTGCTCCCGCCGTATTCCCGCTTCGACGGGATTGTCTGGGTCGACGATCTCATGTGCAACCAGCCCACCGCTTTCGTTCGTGCGGGAACCGATGGAGATCCATATGCGACCATCCCCGTCGACCGTAACATCATTGGGAATGTTACCGATGCCCGGCGATGGCAGGACAGACCGAGTGATTTCGGGAAGATCGGTTTGGAGTTCGCGACAGATGCCGGGAATGGCGAACTCTCCAGCCGACGTGTCCGCCACCGTCCAGCGCTCTTGACCGGGCGCAATCACGATGTCGTGGGCCGAGGTGCCGCACGGCAGCCCGTAGTTGGTCGTTTGCAGAAATCGAAAACTTGTCACGCTACCTTCATATTCAATGCGATACACCTGTTGGCTAGCGAGCACCCACAATCTCCCTGGGAAGCCGACATCGACGATGGCCGTAACATCATTTCCATCGAGAACGCGCAAACGGTTTCCGCCCCCCTGGCCATCGGCAACGAACGTGACCAAACCACCGCCTTCCGTGCCGATGAATACCTGGCCATTCGCGTCGACGTGAACCGACAGTGCGCGATCCGACTGAAGGTTGCCGTCGTCGTAGCGCACAACCGTTCCAATCACCGCTTGCAATGTGGCCAAGGCGCTACTTTGTAGCGAAGTTGCGGCCAGGCTTTGGCCTGAATAGAAGAGATTCAAGGCGACCTGCATTAGTGAAGCAGACTGCGCGAACAACCCGACCGCAAACGGATCGTTGGAGTTTTGGCCGATCGCCGTGTTCGTCGCGTTAAGCAACGTCGTCTGCTGTGAGATCAAGTCGCCATACAGACCGTTGGGACGTGACGCGGTCAATGTCAAAAGGCTTCTTTGCGCGTCGCCTACACGGCTTGGAAGGCCTCCCGACGCGATAGAACCAGTCCCAAATGGTCATGCTAGCGCTCTTTTCGTATTTGTGGACCTGCCATTGGGTCGCGGGCATGGGTGATCGCCAACCGATTCCAGAGCCGCTAAGGAATTACGCGCAGCCACCGCCCGACGGAGCACCGAGAATTCGGTGAAGTGGACGAAGTTTTCGAAGATTCTTGCAGCAGCGTGCGAAAAACGCCGCTACGGGAGTGGGGGGCGTGTCACTTTCGCACACCGCGAACCGTTGAGATAAAGCCCGTTGCGAAAGGGCGAGATGGATGCACGCGGCGTGCGCGGCGGCGGGCAAATGGATGAAGCTGAATTCTCAAAGTGAGGTGCCCTACGGCTGGCGGACCGTCGGCACCGTTCAAGGCCAACTCGCTCGCTTCGACGACTGTGCCGAGAAAATCGCGGCGTGAGTTGTTTCCGCTGGCCCCGGCGCGCGGGGCAAATCCCAGTCCAAGCCAAGCACCGCAAGTCGCTGGCGGAGGAGACTCAGATCCCAGACGCAAAAGACGCTATCGGTGTAATGCGGAACGACCAGAAACCTTCCATCGGGAGAGAATGTCAGAAACCGTTCGATCTGCGTCGGAGCGGGAGTATTCTCCAAATGTGCGACAACGCGTCCCGTTGCCGTTTCCAAAAGGGCTACAGCATTCGGAATGTCCGCGGCTGTGAGCTTGGCCGTGGCCACCAGCAGGCTGTCCGGAGAGAATGTTACGCATCCAGTCCCCGGCGAGGCGACGGTGTGGCTGCAAATCCAGTCGGAAGTTCGCCAGAACCGGATCTCTCGCTAGTCCGACGTAACGAGCCATTTGCCGTTAGGACTGAATGCCGCGTTCGCCCAGCCCGTGGTCGGCAATTCCTGTGCGACGTTCCCGAAGGATGCATCCCAGATCACAACTCCCGTGGTGTGCTGCGGCGTCGCTACTAGCCACCTTCCCGTAGGACTGATCGCGATCTGCGCCAAGTCGCCTTTGCGGAACATCGGAGTCGTTTGCTGCGTGCCCAAATCCAGAACGGCGGCTCTGCCTTCGTGGCTGACGATGTAAGCCAGCTTGTTGCCGGAAGGGGAAATCGTGACGTAGCGAGATGCGCCGATGCTTGTCACGCGCCGCGCAGAGCCGATTCGAATGCTGGCACGAAGGACTTCCCGCCGCATCGCAATGTGCCACAAGCGGGAGGTGCCGTCCCACGCACTCGTCGCGATATATTTCCCACTGGGATGGAACACCACGCGATGAATGGCGTTTCTGTGGCCCTCAATAGCGCCGCGTAGCTTACCAGTAAACTGCATCGATTAGCCTCAGGACGCCGTCGGCACTGCCTGTAGCGATCGTCGTGCCATCCGGTCCCCAATCGACGCACATCGGCTGATGACCAATTGACAAGCGGCGGACAACTTTGCTCTCCCTCACATCCACGATGTTCAACTCATCACCCTTGCCAACAAGCGCCAATTCCCGGTCGTCAGGTGAAAACGCCATGTCGCAAGGCCCGACAACGCTGGACGGTGATGTAAGTTCGCGATCCGAGTACACATCGAAGATGCGAATCGTACCATCCGGGTCGGCAGTAGTAATGCGGCGACTGCTGCGCGTGAATTTAAGAAGATTCGGGAATTCAGGCAGCACTTGGTCCCGTAGCGGCTCGCGCGTGACGACACTCCAGATACGGAACCCGCTCTTTTCTCCTCCGTAGCGGGCTACGACCAGTTGTCCATCTCGGCTGATACACACGCCATCAATGGCCGCTCCAGGGCGATCCAGCTTTAGAGTTCCCGTGACCCGATCGCCCGCATAAAGGGTGACTGTGTCGGAATCCGTCAGCAATGCCCGTAGGCCCGTCTGCGAATGTAGCCGATGATTCGAGGAAGATCGGCTAGGATAGCGTTCCGCGACCTTGAAATCCTCGAGCCCCATGCAGGCGATGGCCTCCGATCGTTGCGCAACGATCTTCGGATCGAAAGCATCCGCCTTCACTTGGAGCGTTCGTGTGATTCGGGCTGCCTCCGCGATCGCCGCCAGCCCGTCGAATCGCCGCCCCATCTGTCCACTCCAGCGCCCTTTCTGCGCCTTGTCGAAGAGCGCTTCCGCGTGCTTGCTGCGTTCGGACACTTCCGCGTGCAGCGCATGGTCACGTTCGACTTCTAGCCGTTGAGTGGTTTCATCCAGGCCATCGACTGCTCGGCTCAGCGCATTCCTCTGTTCCAAATACACCCGAGCGGCAATCGTAGAACCGATCGCCACCGAGAGCAGCACGAGCAATACGGCCGCCGATAGGCTCGCCAGGATTGGGTTGCGGCGACACCATTTCCAGATCCGATCGGAGGTGGCCAGCGGGCGCGCCCGAATGGGCTCATCACGCTCGAAGCGCTGCAAGTCCTCCGAAAACTCCTCGGCCGACTGATAGCGATACGCTGGCTCGCGGTCGATTGCCTTGTGGACGATTGTCTCTAGGTCACATGGAATGTACGGATCGAACGTTCGTAAGCGCGGCGGCGCTCCCATTGTGACCTGTTTGATCAGCTTGTTCCGGTCGGTTTCGTCGAACGCCGGATTTAAGGCCAGCAACTCGTACAGCGTCAGTCCCAGCGAGTAGACGTCGCTGCGGGGATCGGTTTTTCCTTCGAATGATTCGGGGGCCAAGTAGCGTAGTGTGCCCAACACGTCGCCGGTGTTTGTCAAATCTTGCTGGTCGGTGGCTTTGGCCAAGCCGAAGTCAGTGACCCAGACGGTGCCGCCGACGTCAAGCAGCAGGTTGGCGGGCTTGATGTCCCGATGCACGATACCGTGGTCATGGGCGTACTGCAGCGCCTCGGCCGCCTGCACGCCGATGCGCGCTACGCTGTGCCAGTAGGCGGCGTGGGAGTGGGCATTGCTATGTCCCTCGGTTTGTCCCGGCAGCCTGAAACCGCCGGAGCTGGTGTGCGTTTCGGAGAGCGGACTGACCGCCGTTTCGGTGGACGAGCGGAGGAAAGAAGATTCAGCGCTATGAGGCCCGAAGGGCTGGAGAGACTCGGAGATGACGTCGGAGGACTCGTCGCCGTCCAAGGAATCGGGGGCGACGGGCACGGTCCGCCTGAACTCGCCGCTGACGAACGAGAGGGCTACCTCGTGCGCCGACGCCGGTTTGTTCCGCGTAATCTTGATGGGGGTGGTTGCCACGCACCTCGGTGCTTCCGCCGGCTCAGGCGCCTGGTTTCGGTTCGACTTCGACGTTTTTCGGAGCTGTAGCAGTTCGACGAGCACCCGATCCAGCCCCACGCCGTCGATGAACTGCATCACGTAATAGTGCAAACCGTCCTGCTGGCCAACGCCGAACACCGGTACGATGTTCGTATGGTGAAGCTTCGCGGCGGTCCGCGCCTCGCGGGCAAATCGTTGAGTGTGCTTGCCGGCCGAGAAAAACTGCTTCGGCAACAGCTTAAGCGCCACGCGACGGCTGAGCGAAACCTGTTCGGCCTCGTAAACGACTCCCATCCCGCCGCGACCGACTTCCCGGATGATGCGGAAGTCGCCCAGTTGCTCCAACGGCGGCGAAATCGAAGCTAAGAGGGACGCCGAGATCTTCTTGTCGCCGTCCGTTGCCGCCTGCTCCATCCAGACCAAAGCTGGAAACAGATCCTGAATCTCCGCCGCCAGATCGGGACGTCGCTGCTGGTACTCGGTGATCGCCGGGCGCTCGCCGCGGCGGTAACGCTCCAGAAACTCATCCGCCAGAAGTTCTACCGGATTACGGTGCTGCACTTCTTTCGTCATAGCTCACGCAGCCAATGGAAACTGTGGTTGGCGCCGGTCTGCTTTAGTGAAAGCCAGGAATCTCCTTCACAATCTGTCGTAGCCTGCCGAGCGCGCGAACGTAGCGGTTGCTGCATGCCGATTCGGAAATCTCCAATATCCGCGCCGCTTCGCCGTTGCTAAGCTGCTCGAAGTGCCGCAGTGCCAATACCTCACGGTCGATCGGGTCCAGGCTTTGCAGCGCATCGTGGATCAGTTGCCTTGCCTCGGCCTTGACGGCAGCGCCGGAGGGGGACGTAAGTCCCGCCAGCAATTGGACAGCCAGCGACGCCGAGGTCGCCGTTGGCAGTAATCCACCGTGCAGTTGCAACTCCCGGCGAAGATCCCGCCGAGCAGCGCCGAGGTGACGGCGATGCACGTCCACCAGCTTATGCGAAGTAATCTGTCTGAGCCACAAAAAAAAGGAGCAAGGAACACCGCTTTCATATTCTCCGAGCCGTCGCGAGGCCTCCAGAAATGCCTCTTGAATGATGTCCGATTCATCGACTCGGCGGTGAAGCTGGGGATGCAACCGCAGACGCACCATCCGCTTGAGACGGTCGCGGTATTTGGCAAAGAGGGTGTCACGAGCTCGATCATCTCCAGCGATTGCCCGACTTAGCATCAGATCAGAATCGTTCAAGTCGCTGGTCATGACGAGCTCCGTACATGTTTATGCGCATTGCGTCCGCCGTTTAGCACCGGCAATCGCCACGTTTTTCAAGCAACTCTCCATTGACTTGCGATAATTCGCTACGACCACCGGCGCTGGCCAGGCGGCCCAAGGGCGATCGATCGCTGTGGACCGCCCGCAGACACGGAGATACGCGACGAACGCACCCGGTTCCTCGGATTGCGAGCCCGCAGCGCTTGCGGCGTGCTAACGGAGTTGGGCCCTGCTGGCCAGCAACCCGACAAGGGATAACCGGGCCAGGGCGGGTGAATGACCCGCGGCGTGTGCGCCGGCCAACCACCGCCGCACGCGCCCCTTTCCACCACCCTCATTCATTTGCCCTGCCGTACCTCAGAAAACGCACCTCGCCATCGTCGATACAGCCCAACACCCAAGAAAACCGCCCACGAATTCTGCGGAGGAGCCGCTTTCGAGAACGGTCTCGCGAAGTGCGACCATAATTCAGGAATTAGTGTTCGGCGGTTTATTCGGTCCGGACCGAAGTGCGTCTTCATCGTAGGCCAAGAACGCGCTGCCTGACATTGTCGCGACGGTGGCTAGCAATCACTACGTCTCCCATCCCTTCCGATACTCCTCCCGAATCAGCCCCTGTGCCTTCGCGCTCCCCACCGTCTTCAAACCCGCCGCGTCCCACTCAAACGCCTCGCCGGCGCGATACGCCACGTTCCCCAGCAGCACCGTTTCCGTCAGCGGACCGGAATAGCCCCAGTTGCAAGTCGCCGGTCCGCCGCCGCGGATGGCGTTGAGCCATTCTTTATGGAAGCCCGGCGACGCGGGAAATGTCTTGGGCGCTTCGTAACCGGCGAAATCCTTCTCCGGCGTCAGCTTCCAGCCGCCGAAGCCGCACCACAGCACGCCCTTGCTGCCGATGAAGCACGTGTTGAAGCCGCCGCCCTTGAGGCCCCGTTCGGCGAGCGCCGGCGGATCGCTCTTGGTGTGATACCAATGCAGTGCGACCGGCCCGCGTTTGTCGCTCGCCGGAAACTCAAACTTCGCGTGCATCGCCTTCGACGTCGTTTCCTCATGCACCGGCGGACCCGACGCTTCCACTTTCGTCGGCAATTTCAAATCGAGCGCCCAAAACGGAATGTCGAGAATGTGGCAGCCCCAATTGCCCGTCTCGCCCGTGCCGAAGTCCCACCAGAACCGCCAGCCGTAAGGGCAGTACGTCGGATGATACGCCCGCTCTTTCGCCGGGCCGAGCCACAAGTCCCAATCGAGGTGCGACGGAGCGGCCTGTTTGTCGGTTGGAATCTTCGGCATCCCGCGGTCGCCGCCGATCCAACAATGCACTTCGCTGATCTCGCCCAACACGCCGGACTTCGCAATCTCGACGCCCGCCCGCAATCCGCCGATCGCGTGCCGCTGCGCCCCGAGCTGCGTCGCTAACTTCTTCTCCGCGGCCAGGTTCGTCAACTCGCGCACCTCCCACACGTTGTGCGCCAGCGGCTTCTCCAGATAAACGTGCTTCCCCCGCCGCAGCGCCCACAGCGCCGCGTGATAGTGCGTGTGGTCCGGCGTCGCGACGGTGACGGCGTCGATCCCTTTCTCCATCGCGTCGAACATGCGGCGGAAATCGGTGAACCGCTTGGCCTGTGGAAACTTGCCGTAGGCGTCACCGGCCCGCTCGTCGTCCACGTCGCACAGGGCGACGATGTTCTCGGATTTGGCCGTGCCGTTGACGCTAAACCGCCCCTGCCCACCGATGCCGATGCAGGCAATCCGCAGTTTCTCGTTCGGCGAATCGGCGGCCCGCGAAGCAGCGGCGGTTCCCAACCAAAAACCAGCCCCGGCGGCAGCCGAGGTCTGCAACATGCGGCGGCGGGTGATTGTGCGCTTCATCGTATATTCCTTGTTAGAGATCAGCGAAATGGCCAACGACGACGAACTTTCCATCGACCTTCCGCAACACGAAGATAATCGCCTCGTCGTAGCCGCGGCGCTTGCCTTTGGTAGCTTCGCGGAAATGGAGATCGTAAACGAAGTCGCCGACTTCAACGGTCGGTATTGGCATATCCTTGGCCGTGGCTCTTTCCAGCGTGGGAATGCACTTCTTAAGCATGACGGACCATTTCTCTTTGCCGACTTTTTCGACGACCTTGGCGTATCCGTCGACGAGCTTCGCCGTTTCAACATCGATCGGCTTGCCGACAAGCCCCGGCTCGGGCGGCGAATCGAAGACGATCCGCGGTTCGCCCATGAACTTGACCTTCTCCGCAAAGTGCCCCGTGAGCTTCTTCATATCGCCGGCGGAATACGCCTCGAACACCGCCGCCGCAGCTTTCTCGGCAGCCGCATGCTCTTCCTTGTCGTCCTCGTTCTGAGCAGCGGCGGCGGTCCCCAACCAAAAACCCGCCCCGGCGGCAGCCGAGGTTTGCAACATCGTGCGTCGTGAAATCCGCCGAGTCATCGCATCGCTCCTATCAATTCAAAGTCAACCGGTTAACGCAAAGCCTTACCTCACTAGGTTAACCCTATTCGCCGCGCGATTCCACCTTGCAAGTCATCCGCAGATGGCGCAGATGTTCGCAGATTAAAGCCGGCCGATTCGGATGTGTTGTACGGCGCGAGAAGGAAATTGCTCGTTCGGTGCAAGTAAATCGCAATTCCGCTACGACCTCAAGAGCATCAGGCGTGCCGAAGTGCCGGCCATCATCATCTGCGAAAATCTGCGCCATCTGCGGATCAACCCCGGCTATCTCGACCGAGCCGCCTCGCTCCCGCCGCGCCGCGTATAAATCGTCAATCCCGTCAAATCGTTGCCCGCCGCCGGCAACACCAAGCTCGCCGCGTACCCCACCGCGAACAGCACCGTCATTCCCAGCGGCGCATAGACGAAGAAACTCGGCGACCAAATCGCTTTCGCCGCCGCCACCGCCGCCATGCTTGCCACGGCCCCGACGACCGCCCCCGCGCCGTTGGCCCGCCGCGAGAAAATCCCCAGCACGAACAACCCAGCCAGCGTTCCGCCGAACAGGCTGAGAATCTCCAGAAACACGTAGTACGCGCTTTGCACATTGGCCAACGCCAGCAGCAGCGCCGCCGACGTGCCCGCCACGCCGACCAGCACGGTTACCAGCCGCGCCACGCGCAAACACGCCACGTCGGTCGTGCCCGGCCGCAACCGGCGATGAAAATCGGTCACGTAACACGCCGCGATCGAGTTCAGGCTGCTCGAAATCGTCGACTGCGCCGCCGCGAACACGCCCGCCATCACGATCCCCGCCAGCCCAACCGGTAACTCGCGGGCGATAAACAACGGAAACACCGCATCATTTTTCATCGTCGGATCGAGCCGCTCCGGGTGCGCCGAGTAAAACGCCAGCAGCGCCGAACCGATCACGAAGAACAGCGCGTTGGCCGGCACGGCGATCGCCGCGTTCGTCCAAATCGCCCGTGCCGCGCTCGCCTCGTCCTTGGTCGTCATGTACCGCTGCACGACGTCCTGGCTCGCGGTGTACGGCAGCAGATTGCTGAAGATGCTCCCTACGACGATCACCCACACCGAGGCCGCCGCGACGTTCACATCGACGCCCCACGTCACCGGCTCGAAAAACCGATCGGCCGCGTCGACCGTGTGGACGATCTGCATTACGCCGCCATCGAGCCGCGTCAGCACGAGCGCAAGACTCAGCAGCGCCCCGCCGACCAGCACGAACGTCTGCACGACGTCGGTCCACACCACCGCTTCGATGCCGCCCATCATCGTGTAAACGATGCTCACGGTTCCCATGATCAGAATGCACGTGACGACGTTGAAGTCGGTCACGGTCGACAGCGCCAGCGACGGCAGATACAGCACCACGGCGATCCGCCCGCCTTGAAACAGCATGAACAGCAGACTGCCGCCCAGCCGCGCCGCCGCGTTGAATCGCCGCTCCAGGTATTCGTACACGCTCGTCACGTCGAGTTGCCGATAGAACGGCAAGAACACAAACACCACCAGCGGCATCAGCACGATGTAAGCGTTGTTGATGAACAGCGTCCAACCCTCGGCGAACGCGGTCGCTGGCACCGCCATGTACGTGAGTGAGCTGAGCATCGTGGCAAAGATGCTCAAGCCGGCCGCCCACCACGGAATGTGCTGGCCGCCGCGGAAAAAATCGTCCGTCGTCTTGTTGCGCCGCGAAAAGTAAACGCCCACGCCAATCATCGCGGCCAGATACAGGCCAAGCGACGTGTAATTCACCCAACCGAAATCCGCCCGGCGCGGTTGGACTTCGACGGCGAACACGTCCGGCGAACGGCGGCCCGGCGAACGCTCGCCGCTTACCATGACGTACTCGCCTAGCCACGTCGTCGCCGGCACGGTCACGCGCGACGCGCCCACAGGCACGGCGTCGTCGACCGTCACCCAGCGGTCCGTCACGGCGTGATAAACCAGCGCGTCGCGCGGCCAACCCGGATGCGATTGCGGATCGAAATGTTGCGCCGCCGCCGACGTGCCGCCGACGATCGTCAAATGCGCCGCACCGCTGGCCAGCGCCGGACTAGCCGCCGCAGCCGCCTCGCGCGGCAGATCGGCAATCCGTTGCCACATACCTTTGGTGCCACTGGCTATGCCAGTGCCGCGGGGCGACGGCGTGAAGCAATACGCATCGCGAAGATACGGCTCGACGCGCCGCGGCTTACCGTCGTCGTCCGCCGCCAATTCCAATCCACCGAACAGAAAAAACTTCCCGCCTTGCACGCCCGCCACCGCTTGCATCCGCGCCGCGCCCGGCCACGTCGGCGATTTCACCCACCGCATTTCCTTCGTCGCCTTCGACAGATCGAGCGCCCAAAAAACATCGAGTGCCGCCGACGCATCGGGCGAGGCCGAACCGCCGGCCAGATACAGCGTCGTCCCCACGATCGCGCCACACTGATGCGCGGCCGCGCGCGGCAGCGGCGGCAAGTCCTCGATCGCAATCTTCCCGTCGCGATACCTCAGCCGAAGCACGTCCGCGCGATATTCCGCCGCCGGGGTACCATTGGCAATGCCAGTGCCGCCACCTGGCCCCGTCTCGCCGCCGGCCACGATCACCGCATCCTCGAACGTCGCACACACGGCATACGCCAACGTCCGCGGCAACCGCACCTCCGCCCGCCGCCAAGCCCCATCCGCCGCATCGAGCACTAAGATCGCGTCGTACCACGCCTTCTTGCCGCCCTGCCAAGGATACCCAGCGGGAAAATTCGCCCCGCCAGCAGCAATCAAACGTCCATCGGAAACACCGGCCGCCATGCCAGCAAAACCCTCGGCGTCGGGCAGCGGCGGTCGGGATCTCCAATGCAGCAGCTCGTCGGCTCCTGCGCTCGAAACGAGAACGATCGCGACGGCGATTGAAAGAAACGCCCCGGCTACGATCGCTCGCCGCATCGCCATCATGATGCCTCGCCATATGTTGAACGAAGGTTGTTATTTCACGCCCGCCTTTGCCGCTAAGGCGTCAATCTCTTCAAGCTTCACCCGCACGCTAACGATGTACGGCGGCTCGCCCGCGGTCCAATGCCCATAGGTCGTCGCCACGATCGTCCCGTCGGGCAACACCTCAACGCCGGGATAAGCACAGTCGGCCCCTTTGTGATTATCCATCAGCCGCACGCGATATTGCCCCTCGCGGCCTGCGGCGATGTCTTCGTACTTGCCGACCCAGGCCACCCAATCGCCCTTCGTTGGACTTTCGTGGCACATATCGCGAAACGAAACGAACAGCCGGCCGTCGGGCGCGTACTGGGCCGTGTGCCGATCGCCGGTCAGCGAGCCGGGCAGTTCTCGCGGCTCGGTCCAAGTCTGCCCCTCGTCGCGCGAGAAAATGACGAACGAATTCCGCGTCCGCGAGTTCTCCCGCAGCAGCACGGCGATTTCCTTCCCATCCGGCGAGCGAACCGCACCCGGCTCGCAAAGTTGAACGTCGCCCCGCTTGAGAATCGCTTCGGGCGCACTCCACGAAAGTCCTCCGTCATCGGAAAACGTCTTGTACAGCGTGAAGTCCTTGCCCCGCTTGCCGCCCGCGGTGAAAAAACGTCCGTCGTCGTGAAACAGCGCCAGGTAATGGCCCGGCTTATCGGTAAGCTCCACGACGCTCCCCATCACGACGATGCCGCCCCAATCGCCGGCCGGTTTTAGCTCCGACCACGATCGGCCGTCGTCCTCGGAAACGCTCAGCCGCGCCGGATACAGCCCCGACCACAGAATCAGCCGCTTCTTGCCCGCGGCGTCGACCACGCGATGAATCGTCGGCACTTCCTTGCTCGTGGCAAAGCTCTCCGGCACGTCGAGCCGATCCGACCACGTCAACCCGCCGTCGCTGCTCCGCTTATAAACGATCGCCCCGCGGCCGTGTCCCTTCGGATAAACGCACAGCATCGTCTTGCCGTCTTCCAGCAGCACGGTCGTCGGATGGCCCAGGTATTGCTCCTGCTCACGATCGACGATCACCTGCCGCTCGGTCTGACCGGCCAAATCGACCAGCGGAATCGAATAGCCCCGCGGCGGCGATGCGGCGAAAACGCCTGCCGTCGAACAAGACCAACCGATCATCAGGCCAATCCAAATCCCAACCCATCGCCCACCTACGAACATATCACGACGCGATTGCATGATTACCTCTCGAATGGTGTGTAACCTGGTTGGAATGTAAAACACGGAGGCACGGAGGCACGGAGGAAGTGGATGTTGTTCTTGTCGCAGTCACGACGCAATCGGCACTTGAATTGCCAGATTCGTCGCCCTCCCAATGCAATTCCTCCGTGTCTCCGTGCCTCCGTGTTTCAACTTCGTCGTACTCAAGCGATCGCGCCCAGCGTCCTCAGTGTCCCGGCCAGCGCCTCTACTCGCGACGAATCCACGTCGGCGAGCGGCGATCGCACCGGCCCGCAATCGACGCCGACGCAGCGCATCAGCCGCTTCGACGCCGCCAAGAAACCGAGCGCGGCGATCTCGCCGACCATCCGCACCGACGTTTCTTGCAGCGCCGCCGCAGCGGGGAAATCGCCGGCCTCGAACGCCGCGCGAATGCGATGATAGAGCGGCGCGGCGAAGTTGTACGTGCTGCCGACGAAGCCCCGCGCGCCGACCGCCAGCGCGGCCAGCATGATCTCGTCGCTGCCGAAGAGAATATCGAACGCCCCGCCGTCCGTCCGCGCGCAAAGCTGATACTGCGCCAGATCGGAACTGGTGAACTTCAATCCCCGCAGCGTCGCGATCCGATCGCGCCCGCGCCGCAGAAACGCATCCATCGGCAATCGCACGCCGGTCCAGTCAGGGATGTGATAGTAATAGAATGGCAAGCTACCGGCCGCGGCGGCGATCGGTTCGCAAAACGTCACCAGGTCGTCGACCGTCGCCGGCCGATAGTACGGCGGACCCATCGCGGCGATCGCGTCGGCCTCGACTCGTCGCGCGTGCTCGGCCAGGGCGATCGCATCGCACTGCGCCGCCGCGCCGACGTGAACGACCAGTCGCAGTCCATGTTTCCTGGCCGCCGGTCCCCAGGCTTCCGCCATAGAGCGGCGTTCGTCGACCGACATCGACAGCCCCTCGCCGGTCGTGCCCGCGATAAACGCCCCGGCCACGCCCGTCGCGGCCAGATGCGCGGCCAACGGTTCGACGCCGTCGAGTTGTAGTTTCCCGTTCTCGGCAAACGGCGTATGCGGCGCCGCGATCAGGCCCTCAAGTCGGTCGGTCATGGTGCGTTCCGAAGAATTCCTGAGGTGCGATTTGACGGACGCCGCCGGCAGTGGTTAGGCTACAACATGATATAACAAAATGGCCGCCCCGGTGAGATTCCCCGGTTTTGCCAGCGCGGAACGCACGCCGCCTGGACTTCGATCGGGCATCGCGTACAAATAGAGTAAGCCTGACCAGCACGCCTTTGGCAGTTGGTAACACGACGGAGTGATCGAATGGCCCGACGTGTCCGTTGCGCCTCCTGTGGGACCGAAAACGCGGCCGCGTCCGGCGGTTGCTGGTTTTGCGGCGATACGGTCATCGAGGCCGTCGTCGCCGATTCGGCTTTGGCGCTTCCCGGCGGGTTCGTCGGCGATATCGCCGGCCGAGCCTCGCCCGACGAGTCGATTCGCCGCCGCGTCGTGAGCATGGAACTCGGGCTTGGCGTTCTCGCGCTGCTCGCCGTCGCCCTCAGCGCCGGAGCATTTGCGATCTCGATTGGGTTGGGCGTTACGGTGACGCTGCTAGTCGCGCCCGCGCTCGTGCAGACGTCGCGTGCCGTCCGCCGCGAAGCAAAGCGAGGTCGATCCGTCAGCAACGTCGCCAAGACCGGCGCGTTCGTCCGCTCGCTGCTATTGGGAGTCGCCGCCCGCGCGGCCGGCTTTGCAACCTGTCTTTCCGTTACGCTGATCGGCTTGGCCGCCGGCCAATTGATGTCGAAACTCTTCGGCAGCGATGCGTTTCTTGCCTTGCTCGGCGGCCTCGGCATGGTGATTGGCGTCTGCGCGGGCTTCTGGGTCGCGATCAAAATCAACCGCCAGCGACTGCCGGTGTGAGCCGCCGAGAACGTGGTCCGAACCGGTGCTCCAATCGCGCGTTCGTCGGTCGTTTCTAGGCAGGCCATTCCCAGGCAGGGTGGGTCGAACGAAGTGAGGCCCACCATGGATGCGCGCACGATCGGCGAGCCTCACCCCATTCGCCCCACCCGACAGCCCCTAGCACCGACGCCCACAACTCGCATTACCGCAACAATCGGTCAACTCGCCGCGCCGGCATTTCCGATAGCAATTCAAAGGCCGCCCACGCCTCACGACGGCCGGCCGCGTCCCATCCAACGTTTCGTCTCGCCTCAGCCGCCAAGGGGCGATTGCCGTGCTGGCGGCGATAGCATCCGCGCACTCGCCGTGCGCCGCGAGGAGTCTTTCGTGGACATTCATCCGCTCGCGTCGATCAGCCCCCAAGCGCAGCTCGGCCACAACGTCCGCGTCGGCCCCTTCGCCATCGTCGAAGACGACGTCGCGATCGGCGACGACTGCGAACTTGCCGCCCACGTGGTCGTCAAGTCCGGCACGACGATCGGCGCGGCCAACCGCGTGTTCGAGCACACGGTCATCGGCGGCCTGCCCCAGCACCTTCGCATCCCCGACCGGCCCGGCCGCGTCGCGATCGGCAGCGGCAATGTGCTCCGCGAAAACGTCACCGTCCACCGCGCGCTCGACGCCGACCATGCCACCACGATCGGCGACAACTGCCTGCTGATGGTCGGCGCCCACGTCGCCCACGACTGCCACGTTGGCGACCACGCTATCGTCGCCAACAATGCTATGCTCGCCGGACACGTCACGGTCGAACAGCGCGCCTACATCTCCGGCGCGGTCGGCATCCACCAGTTTTGCCGCGTCGGCACGCTGGCAATGGTCGGCGGCCAGGCCCACGTCGTCCGCGATGTGCCCCCGTTCGTCATGGTCGACGGCGTGAGCACCGCCATCGCTGGGCTCAATCGCGTCGGCCTCAAACGTGCCGGCTACTCAAGCGAAGCAATCGCTCAACTCAAAGCCGCCTATCGATTGATCTACCGCAGCGGCCTGCCCTGGACCAAAGTGCTCGACTACCTTGCCGTCGACTTCCCCACCGGACCGGCGGCGAAGTTCCGCGAATTCTTCCTCGGCGGTACGCGCGGCTTCATCCCCGCTCGACGCACGCCGACCCGAGCCACGCTGTTGCTCCACGACGACGGCGAAGCATCGACCGCCCAGCAAGTCAAAGCGGGCTAACGCTTCGGCGGAGCGTCCTTCGCCGCCGACTCGCTTTTGAGCAGCTTTTTGATCTCGGCTTCTAGCTCGCTGATATGCACGTTGCGGTTGACCACCGTGCCATCCTTGCCGACCAGCATCATCACCGGCAGCGTCACGACCCCCATCTCGTTGGCCAGCCGGTTGTTCTCCAGACCGCCGGTCTCGTAAAGCTGCGGCCACGCCAAGGGTTGCCGCTTGAGCTGCGACGCCATCGTCTCGGCATTGTGATCCACACACACGCCGACCGGCAGAAAACCGTCGCGGGCGTACTTCGTATAAAGCTGCGAAAGCGGCTTGAAATCCTCGATGCACGGCTCCGAATAACTCGCCCAATAGTGGACCAGCACGATCCGTCCCGGCAGCATCGAAATATCGAGGGTCTTGCCGTCCACGGTCCGGCCGCGGAGCGTCATCTTCTTACCAACCGACTCCAAACGCCGTTTCGCCCCGGCCGCTTTGGCCGCCGCGGTGCTCGATGCATAATCTGTCGCGATCTTTCCATACCACGTCGCCGCTTCCGTTTCCTTGCCAGACGATTCCAGCGCGATCGCCAATTGCAGCGTCGCGTCCGACGCATCCGGTGACTGCGGAAAATCCTTGACGAACGACGTCAGCGACTCGACCCATGCCGCCTGCACCTTGGCGATGTCGGCGTCGGCCGATTGCAAATCCTGCCCGTATTGAGCGGTCAGCAGCCGGAACTTGACGTAGGCCGCCAGGTCTTTGTCCGCTTGTTTCTCGACCTTTGTTAGCAATCCTTCGAGTTGCTTCATGCCATCGGGATACGTACCTGACTGCACGGCCAAACTCACCATGTCGGCCATCTGCCGGGTCCACTGCGCCCGTTCCTCGTCCGACTTCGCGCCGTCGATCAATCGAACGATCAGCGCCGTCCGCCGCGCGTGCAGCGCCGCCTGTTGCGCCGGCGCGGCTTCCGCCAACTGCTTGTCGATCGCCTGCAGCTCCACGACGATCTCGCGAACCTTCTCGTCGATCTGCGAAGTCGTCGGCGGCCCATCGCCGTTTGCCCGTAGCTCCGGCCGGAAGAAAATCGCCGACGAAGCAACGTCCTCGGTCCGACCGCTTAAAAGCTGCGGCGCGTCCACCAGTCGCCATGCCGGACCGACTTGAATCAACGTGCCGACGAGCAGATGCTCGAACTTTCCGCCCGTCTCGACCACGGCCGACACGTTCTCGTACACGATCACGTCCTTCGTCGACCCTTCCGAACCGCTCGGCACCACGCCGGGCTGCGTCGCGCCGAAGTTCGACCATTTCGATTCGGCGGTGATCGCCTTTTGCGACTTGACCAATTCCGCAAATGCCGCGGTCGCCTTCGACAACCGCGTAGCCACCTCCACTCGCCGCGCTTCGCCCAATCCAAGCGAGGCCAGTTCGTCGGCGGACAGCAGCAGTGCGGAAAATCGCTTTTGATCGCCCGTCGCCAGCGCCGCGACGATTTCGCGCGAAACTTCTTCCGCCGAAATCATCTTCCACGAGTCGATCGTGCGATCTTCCTTATCGTCGATGCCCCACCGCGTGCCGGCCGTGTTGAACCACCGATATCGATCGGCCTTGAGGTTGTAGTCCGAATCGATGTCGCGATAGACCTCTAGCCCGTCGTTGTAGTAGCACCACAGGTCGATCTGCCCGTCGCCGTTGGTGTCCAGAAATCGCCGTAGCGGCTCGCTCGCCGGACCAAACACGGCCCAGCCGGCGAGCTTATCCTCTTTCACGGCCACGATCGTACACTTCGCCACGTCCTTGGCCTCTGGCGCGTCGTAGTTCACGCCCTTCTGAATCGGCGTCAGTTTCAGTGCCTGCTCCGCCGTTGGGTCGGCCGCCGACGCGACGCCGTTTGCACCGCCAATCGTCCCGCCCATCGCTACAGCCAGCAAGCCGAAACCGGCCCACCGACGTGTCAAAAACAAACGCTTCATCGATTCCATTCCTCGCGGCAAGTGACTAATGATTTCTAGGCGGCCCAACCGGCACATCGCACGCGCGCTGCGTCGGCCACACGTCGCATCGGCCGCCCAACTTGGGGCGGGTCGAACGACGCGAGGCCGACCATCGGTCCGCGCGGCGCTACCGTTTTTTCGGCCCGTTGCTCGGAGACAGTTTACCGATTACGCCGGTTTCATAAGAGGCCAGCCTGCCTTGCCCCGACAGGACGGGCGCATGTCGCACTTTGCGCGCTGCTGTTGGTTGTGTTAACAATAGGGGGGT